>JAATGN010000351.1 GCA_015654615.1 Rhodospirillales bacterium | reverse complement strand
TCCGCCGATCCCTGCGCCGTTCCGGACGATCTTTCGATCGTCAATTATCCGCTCGATCACGTTTACGCGCGCCTGCGGGCCAAGGCGCCGCTGAGAATTCTCGTCGTCGGATCGACCTCCTCGACGGGTTCGCCGGCCTGGGCCGGCAACGGCCCGGCAACGGCTTTCAAGGCCTATCCGCGGTTGCTCGAGGGCGCGCTGACCGCCGGCCTGCCCGGCCTTCGGGTCAGCGTGGCCGACAAGACGGCGCCCGGTTTGACGGCGCCGATGGTGCTGGCGCAGTTGGATGGGGATCTGGCCGCCGGCAAGCCCGATCTGGTGATCTGGGAAGCCGGCACCACCGACGCCGTGCGGCGTCTCGATGTGAATGTCTTCGGCGAGGCCTTGACCGACGGATTGCGCAAACTGCACGCCCGCTCCATCGACGTCGTGCTGGCCGACATTCAATACAGTCCGCAGACCGACGCGATCTACGACTTCCAGTCCTATCTGGATTATCTCTGGCGGGTCGGCGAGGCGGAGGACGCCAATGTCCTGCACCGCTTCGGCATCATGCGTTATTACACCGACGACGGACGTTTCGATCCGGCCGCCCCCACCCCGGCCGAGCAGATGAAGAACGCCAATTTCGTCCATGGATGTCTGGCCAGGCACCTGGCCCGGATGATCCTGACGGCCGCCCAGCAGCAGCCGGAATGAGGGCCGTCAAAGCGATGCGTCAGTGGCACCGGCGTCCCCGCCGGTGTCCGCCGCTGGCGCGGCGGAGTCTTTTCCACCGGCAGGGACGCCGGTGTGCCACTGCGCTCTCTATCGGCCCGTCGCCAACGCGGCCAGGCGGTCGGCCAGCAGCAGGGCGACGCAATGGTAGCCGACGCCGGTCTGGTGCAGGCCGTCCTTGGTCAGGACCGGGCTGTCGGCGAAATGCAGGTCGGTCGACCAATGCCGCGACGGGTCGAATCGGTCGAAGACCGGGACTTTCGCCGCCGCGGCGGCATCCCGCATGGCGTCCAGATAATCGGCATAACCGGCGACGCCGGTGAATTGCGGCGCATATTGCGGCGTCATCAGGATGACGTCGATGCCGCGGGTCCGCAGATCGCGCAGGCCGAGGCCCAGCAGACCGCGGAATCGGGCGATCGGCATGTGATCGATGGCGTCGTTGGTGCCGGTCTGCCAGATCACCAGGTCGGGTTTTTCGGCGAAAACGTCCTTGGGAAAGCGGGCGATCATATTGTCGATGTCGTCGCCGCCGACGCCCTTGTTGGAGATGCGGATGGCCGAGCGCGGAAAATGCAGCTTCAGCCGGGCCGCCAACTGGGCCGGATAGGCCTGGTTGGGTTCGCCGGCGCCGTAGCCCTGGGTCGACGACGAGCCGATGGCGACCACCGTCAAGGCGTGATGGCCGCGCAGGGCGGCCAGGGTCCGCGGCAGCGCGGGTTTTCCCGGCAGGACGTCGTCGTCGACCAGGCAGCGGCGGTCCTCGACGGCGGCGGCGGGATGGAAGAGCGAAACGACGGCGGCCGCCAGCAGGCAGCCGCCCCATCTTCGGATCCTTTCGCTGGATTTCAGGCGACGCCGAATTTCTTGAACCAGTCCTGCAGCCGATGCCAGCCGTCCGCGGCGGCCTTCCGATCGTAGCTTGGACGGTAATCGGCATGAAATCCATGCCCAGCCTCCGGATAGATGACGATTTCCGAAGACGTTCCGGCCAATTCGGCTTTCAGCTTTTCGACATGGGCGACCGGAATCGAGGTGTCCTGCGCGCCGTAAAGACCAAGGACGGGCACCTTCAGCTTGGCGCGCACCTGGAAAACCGAGACGGCCTTTTCATTCCACATCGGCGGATCGACCATTCCATACCAGGCGACGGCGGCCTTGACCTTCGGATTGTGGACGGCATAGAGCCAGGTCGCCCGGCCGCCCCAGCAAAATCCGGTGACTCCCAGCCGTTCGACGTCGGCGACACCGGTCGAGCGGGCGAAGTCGACCAGCGAATCGATATCCGAATTGACCTGTTCGTCGGGGACTTTCGAGACCACCCGGGTGAAGATTTCCTTGATGTCGGAAAGTTTCGAGACATCGCCCTGGCGGGCGTAGAGCTCGCCGGAAATGGCGTAATAGCCCAGCTTGGCCAGGCGGCGGCAGACATCCTTGATATGCTCGTGCACGCCGAAAATTTCCTGGATGACGATCACCGTGGGAAAGGAGCCGCCGCCCGTCGCCGGATAGGCCTGATAGGCCGGCATGACGCCGCCGGCGACCGGCACGGAGACTTCGCCCGCGACCAGTCCCTCGCTGCTCGTGGTGATGGCCTGGGCCAGCACCGGCTGCGCCGCCGTGGCGAAGCCCACGGCCAGCGACGTCACCAGGAAGCCGCGGCGGCTGAAATCCGTGTCGTCTTGATGGGGGTGGGCGGGGCGATGGTCGAAGGGGATGCTACCCATGGAAATCTCCATTGGAGAGGAACGATCCAGCGCAATTGGGGCTGCCGAAGAGGCTTCGCAAGGTGGCGCCAGGTCATGTCCGGTCACCATTGGCGGGAGACCCATTCGGCGGCGCCATGCAGGTTTTTGAATTCGTCGACGGCGCGGACGGCGATATGCGGCAGCCGCTCGCGGATCAGGCTCGACAGGCTGTTGCCCGGGCCGAGCTCCAGGATCACCCGGCATCCCATCTCGGAAAGGCTATCCATGCAGGCCGCCCAATTCACCGGCTCCGCCATCTGCCGCAGCAGCATGGTCGCCGCCTGCGTGCCGGTGTGCACGGCCGATCCGTCGATGCCGGCCAGGACCGGAATGGCCGGGGAGCGCAATCCGGCATCACCGAGAGCCTGGTCGAAGACGGCGCGGGCCGGCGCCATCAACGAGGTGTGCGAGGCGATGGACACCCTGAGCGGCGTCGCGCCGCCGCCCAGGGCGGTCGCCGCCTCGGCGCAGCGCGGCAGGCGGTCCCGCAGGCCGCCGACGACGAAACGGTCGGCGCCGTTGACGATGGCGATTTCGACGCCTTCGGCCCGGCACAGCGCGTCGATCCGGTCCCGGTGCAATCCGTGCAGGGCGAGCAAACCGGTGGGGGCCGCGACGGCCCGATCCATCGCCGCGGCGCGTCGGCAGGCCAGGCGGATCAGGCTTTCCGGGGCCAGCGCGCCGGCACAGCCATAGGCCGCCAGCTCGCCGATGCTGTAGCCGGCAAACACCCGCGGCCGTGGCAAAAGGGGGGCGAGAACGGCCCAATTGGCCAGTTGCAGGGTGCAAATCAACGGCTGGGCCAGGGCGTTGCGCTCGATGATGCCGGGCGATCGCTCCAGCAATGCCGCGATGTCCTCGCCGCAGATGGCATCGGTCATCCGCAAGACGGCTTGGGCCGGGCGTTCGTCCCGCAACGGGGCGAACATGTCGGCCGTCTGGTGGCCCTGGCCGGGACAGAGGATTCCGAGGCTCACTCTTTCGGGCCTCCCGGCAGCAGGGCGATGACGGACGGGCGGCCGAGGACGGCGGCGCCCCGTTCGGTTTTGACCAGGATGGAAGAGGCGGCGCCCAGCCATTCCCGCCAGGCGAACGCCGTGCCGTCCGGCAGCAGCAGTTCGCCGTCGAGGCGCGGCAGGGCGCCGTCATGGACCGACAGGCGGGCCAGCAGCCGTTCGACCGCCGGCCAATGCGGGGGGGACAACAGCAGATCGATATCGGAATCGGCGCGGACAAAGGCCTCGCCCGACCAATATTGCCAGGCCAGGGAGCCGAAGACGGCGGCCCCGGTTCCCGTTTCGGCGGTGGCGGACATCACCGCATGGAGCATCGGCTGCCAGGCGGCGGGAGCCTTGGTCAGGCAGCGCTCGACGGAAGGGGGCGGCTCCCATCGGATCATCGCGGAACGGTCGACCCGCAGGGCGATACGTTCCTTGCCGAGCGTCGAAAGACCCAGGCGAAAGCAATCCCGGCGATCGTCCGGCCGCCGCCGGGCGACGATGAAAGGCCGGTCGCGGCCGACCCAGCAGGCGACGGCATTGCCGGCGGCGGCCGACAGCGGCTCTTGCAGGCCGGCGAACCAGGTCTCGTCGAGCCAGACCCAATGATGGCGGCGGAGCGACTCATAATCCGGCATCGCGGCGAACCCTTTCGGCGATCGGTCCGGCCAGAAGGCGGCCATGGCGAGCGTGACCGTCGGCGCGCCTGCGGTCAACCGCCGTGTTGCCGGCCAGGGCCTGGGCGAGGCAGGCCGAGAGATCGCCCTCCCACAGCGACTCGATCGCTCCCATGCGCAGGAAATTGTCGACGCCCGGCGCGAAGACCGGAGACGTCGCGCTGAGGGCCTCCAGACGCTCGAGCGGAATTTTGGTGATGCGGGCCATGGCCGGCAGACTCATCACCTTGATCTCGGCCTCGGGCAGGGCGAAGCAGCGGTCGGCCAACATGCTGGAGGCCAGGAATCCGCCGCTGACCGCTTGCGAATAGACCAGTCCGATCACCGGATGGCCGCGCCGTCGCGCCAGTTCGATGCTTTTGGCCAGATGGGCCATGAAACCGTTGATGCCCAGCAATTCGTCGCGCCGGCTCAGGCGCTGTCCTTGCGTGTCGACCAGCAGGAGGATGGCGCGGCCGGGATGCCGTTCGATCACCCGCAGGACCTCGCCGGCCAGGCGATGGGCCAGCTCGACGCCGATCGGCGTCCGGCCGACGGTGCCGAGGATGGCGACCTCGTTTTCCCGGCAGGTTCCGTCGCCGGCCAGGAAGACCCCGTCGAAGGCCACCTGGTGGCCGGCGGGGAACAGGCGGTCGAGCAGGCAATGGATGTCCATGATCAGTCCCCCCGGCCGGCGACGGCGGACAGGAAGTCCGCGGTGTCGAGCAGCGGCAGGCGCTCCGCCGAGGCGATGCCGAGGGCGCGCCAGATGTCGACGGCGTCCGGGCAATCGCCGAAGCGGTCCAGCCGCCGGCCGAGCGCGGCATGCTCGGACTTGAGCGCGTCGAGGTCGAGGCCGCCCCGCCGGGTCAGCTGGGCGACGGCGGCCTGGCGGAAGGCTGCGACGTCGTCGGGGACCAGGACGTCGACCTCGCCCAGCAGGAAGCGATGCTTGCCGCCGACCGTCCGCCAGACCAGGGCGCGATCGCGGGAATCGAATTCCTCGACGCCGCAGGTCGTCTCGATCACCTCCGGCCCGGAAAGCCCCAGCCGGCCCTCCTCGCTGATGATGATCCGGTCGCACAGGCGCGCCACGATGCCCATCCCGCCGAAGCAGCCGTATTGGCCGCCGATCAGGGCCAGCACCGGGATGCCGGCGTTGCGGGCCGCCAGGACCGCCCGCATGATTTCCGACACGGCGATCAGCCCGGCGTTGGCCTCATGCAGCCGCACCCCGCCCGATTCGATCAGCAGAAGGACGGCCTCGGGGCGGGTGGCGACGGCGCGTTCGAGCAGGCCGGTCAATTTGGCGCCATGCACCTCGCCGACGGCGCCGCCCATGAAGCCGCCTTCCTGGGCGGCGGCCAGGACGGCATGTCCGTCCAGCCGGCCTGCGCCGACGACGATGCCGTCGTCGAAGGCGCCAGGCGTGTCGAGCTGGCGCAGATGCGGGCTGGTCACGCGCTCCTCGGGCGGCAGCAGTTCGTGGAAGCTGGCCGGGTCGAGCAGGCCGGCCAGCCGTTCGCGGGCGCTCGCCTCGTAATAGCTGTGCGTCATGGGCGGCTCCGGAAGGCATCGAGGGCCTGGTCGAGGCGAAGGGCGACGATGGCCGGCGTGGCGCCGACGTCCTGGATCGACAGGCGGATCCCGGCCGGCCGGTGGCGGGCGAAGAAATCGTCGAGCACGGCCCGCCAGATCCGGGCGAACCCGCCGGCCGCCGTGGTCACTTCGATGCGGCAGGCCGTCTCGTCGGTCGGTTCGACCAGAACCTCCAGATTGCCCGACCCGACCACCCCGACCAGGATGGGCTTGCCGCCCGCCGCCAGCGGCCGGCCGCCGTCATAATCGAAACGCAAGGTCTCCATCGGGGTCTCCTTGTACCGAGTGCATCACTTTCCCCATTCCATCAATAAGTTATCGTCATGGCCGGGCATGACGTATGTAAGCAATATGGTGAGGTCGGGGACAGGATATTGAGCGACACGGACGGACACGGACAGCCGCGGACGAAAGCGGATGAGAGAAGCGCCGCAGGCATTCTGCCGTTCTCCTCCGCGCATCGACTGAAAAAAGGACGATATGCCTGCGGCGCTCGTCCGTGTCCGTCCGTGTTGCTCAAAGCCGACCGACCTCCCGAAACCTGCACAAGTGACTCGATAAGGACAGTGCCTCATGGGACAAGCCGTCCTCGGCCCTACCAGTTGCGGAAGCGCTTGGGCGGGTCGTAAAGGCCGTCGGAACAGCGCACCAGATCCTTGATCGAACGGGCGGCCAGCAGGTCGCGGCTGGCCAGGCGCTTGTCGATGCCCAGATCCTCGGGGCGGCGTATCACGCCGCGGTCGCGCAGGTTTTCGACCAGGCGGCGGTCGCGGTCCAAGCCGACCGGCGTATAGCCGGCGACACCGCGGATGGCCTGTTCCCGCTCCGCCGCGCCGTCGCACAGCAGCAGGTTGGCGATGCCTTCCTCGGTGATGACATGGGTGAGGTCGTCCCCGTAGATCATCACCGGCGGCAAGGCCATGCCGGCGCTTTCGGCCAGCGCCCAGGCGTCGAGCCTCTCGACGAAGGTCGGCTGCATATGTTCGCGGAAGGTCTCGGCGATCTGCACGACCAGCTTGCGTCCGCGCGGCATGGCGCCGCCGCGCCGCGCCTGGCCCCCGGCCTTCAGCCAACTGGTCGAGGGGTGCCGCCGGCCGCGGGCGTCGGCCCCCATGTTGGGGGCGCCGCCGAAGCCGGCGATGCGTCCCTTGGTGGCGGTCGAACTGTTGCCGTCGAGGTCGATCTGCAGGGTCGAGCCGATGAACAGGTCGCAGGCGTAGTGGCCGGCCGCCTGGCAGAAGGCCCGGTTGGAGCGCATCGAGCCGTCGGCGCCGATGAAAAAGACGTCGGGACGGGCCGCCACATAGGCCTCCATGCCGACCTCCGAGCCGAAGCTGTGGACGGATTGGACGAAGCCCGCCTCGATGGCCGGAATCAGCGTCGGATGGGGATTGAGCGCCCAGTGGGTGCAGATCTTGCCCTTGAGGCCCAATTCGGCGGCGTAGGTCGGCAGCAGAAGCTCGATGGCGGCGGTGTCGAAGCCGATGCCGTGATTGAGCCGCCGGATGCCGTAGTCGGCATAGAGCCCCTTGATCGCCACCATCGCCATCAGGACCTGGATCTCGGAAATCTGCGCCGGATCGCGGGTGAACAGCGGCTCGATATAATGGGGCGTCGGCGCCACCACGAAGAAATCCACCCAGTCGGCCGGAATGTCGACCCGCGGCAGTGTGTCGAGCAAGGCATTGACCTGGGCGATGACGATGCCGCCCTTGAAGGTGGTGGCTTCGACGATGGCCGGGGTGTCCTCGGTGTTGGGGCCGGTATAGAGATTGCCCTGGGCGTCGGCCGCCTGGGCGGCGATCAGCGAGACCCGCGGCGTCAGATCGACGAAATAGCGGGCGAACAATTCGAGATAGGTGTGGATGGCGCCGATCTCGATGCGCCGCGATTCGACCAGGCGGGCCAGGCGCGCCGCCTGCGGACCGGCGAAGGAAAAATCGATCCGGCCGACCTGGCCCCGCTCGATCAGGTCCATGTGCTCGGGCAGGGCGAGCACCGATTGCACCAGATGCAGGGCATTGAGACGTCCGGGGTCGGTGGCGGCCAGGCTGCGGGCCAGGAAATCGGCCTGCTTCTGATTGTTGCCTTCGATGCACAGGCGGTCCCCGGATTCGATCACCGCTTCGAGAAGTGCGGTGATCCGCTCGGCCGGGATCCGGCGGGACGGGCTGATGACCGCCGCCCGGGCCAGCCGTTGCTTCCGATTGGCCAGGCCTTGCGACCAAGGCGAGGCGGGCGATGCGGCGGGACTCAGGCTCATTTCACCCCCATGACGGCGTCGGGCAGCCAGACGGCGATGCCGGGAACCAGGCAGAGCAGCAGGACGGCCAGCAGGATCAGGCCGACAAAGGGCATGACGCCCCGCACCACGTCCTTGAGCGGAATGTCGGGGGCCACATTCTTGATGACGAACAGGTTGAGGCCGACCGGCGGATGGATCAGGCCCAGCTCCATGACGATGGTCATCACCACGCCGAACCACACCAGGTCGAAGCCGGCCGTTTTCAGCGGCGCCAGGATGATCGGCGCGGTCATCAGGATGATCGAGACCGGCGGCAGGAAAAACCCTAAGACGACGACCAGCAGCAGAATGGCGGCGAGCAGCAGCCAGCGCGACGGATGCATGTCGACGATCCAATGGGCCGCCGCCTGCGAGATGTGCAGATAGCTCATCACATAGGAATAAAGCAGCGACATGCCGATGATGAACATCAGCATGGTCGATTCGCGCAGCGTGCTGGCGAAGATCGGCTCGATCTGTCCCGGACGCCACAGGCGATAGATGACGCCGACCAGCAACAGGGCGACCACGGCGCCCAGGCCCGCCGTTTCCGAAGGCGTGGCGAAGCCGCCGTAAAGCGCGATCATCACGGCGAACAGCAGGGTGACGAAGGGCAGCACCTTGGTCGCCATGCGGATTTTCTCGGCCCAGCCCAGGTGCTGTTCGTCGAGATAGGCCGAGCGGTCGCCGCCCCCGGCGAATCGCGCCACGGCGGCCCGATATTCCCGGGTATAGCGCCAGGCGGCATAGGCCGAAAACAACAGGACCAGCAGGATGCCGGGTCCGATGCCGGCCAGGAACAGGCGGCCCAGCGACTGCTCGGAGGCCACGGCGAACAGCACCATGGTGATCGAGGGCGGCACCAGGATGCCCAAGGTGCCGCCGGCCGCGATGATGCCGGCGGCGAAGCCGGGGGAATAGCCGCGGGCCCGCATTTCCGGGATGCCGGCCGAACCGATCGCCGAGCAGGTGGCCGGGCTGGAGCCGGCCATGGCGGCGAACAGGGCGCAGGCGAAGACATTGGCGATTCCCAGCCCGCCGGGGACGCGGTGCAGCCAGGCGTGGATGGCCGAATAGAGATCGGCCCCGGCCCGCGACTTGCCGATGGCGGCGCCTTTCAGGATGAACAGCGGGATCGACAGCAGGGTGATGCTGGCCATCTCCTCATAGACGTTCTGGGTGACCGTGTCGAGCGCCGCCGCCGGCATGAAGAAGAACATGAAGGCCACCGCGATGCCGCCCAGGGCGAAGGCGATGGGCATGCCGGAAAACATCAGCAGCAGGGTGCCGGCGCCATAGAGCGTCCCGATGGTGGCGGTGGTCATCCCCGGTCCTCCCGCCCGTGGCAGGCATGGGCGATCTGCAAGGCGATCTGCAGGGTGAGCAGGGTCATGCCGCCGGCCATCATGCCGTAGGGAATCCACAAGGGCGGCGCCCACGCCGAATCGGTGGTCTGGCCGTCGACCCAGGCTTCCCGGAACAGCGTCCAGGACTTCCAGGCGAAGAAGGCGCAGAAGCCGCCGCCCGCCACGTCGGCCAGGATGCCGCGCAACCGTTCCAATCCGGCCGGCAGCAGGCCGCTCAAGGCCTGGATCCCCACATGGCCGCGCACCGCCTGCACCTGGGCGCCGCACAGGAAGGTGATGCCGACCAGCAGGAAGACCGCCGCCTCGTCCTGCCAGTCGGTGGGAATCTTCAGGAAATAGCGCAAGACGACGCTGCTGGTCAGGATCAGCGCGGCGGCCAGGATGCCCAGCATGGACAGCACGGCGACGCAGCGGTTGACCAGGGCGACGAGGCGGGTCAGGCGGCCCAGCGCCCCTTTCGCCGGAAGCGGCAGGGGGCCGGACGCAAGATCGATATCGGCGCCATGGCTCACAGCGTCGCCTCGACCAGCTTGAGGATATTGGCGCAGCTTTCGTTCTTGCCGGCGAAATCCTTCCAGGCCGTATCGCGGGCGATCGCCTGCCATTTGGCGACGGTGGCGGGCTGCAGATCGGCCACCCGCGCGCCGGCCTTCTGATAGATGTCGGCGACGGCCTGGTCGTCGGCCTTGGCGTTTTCGACGGCGAATTGCTCCATCTCGGCCCCCAGGGCCATGACGATGGCCTGGACGTCCTTCGGCAGGCTCTCGAAGACGCTGCGCGAGATCAGCAGGGGTTCCAGCATGAACCAATAGGCGCCGACCCGGCCGGTGGTCAGGCTCTTGGCGATCTCCTCCAGGCGGAAGGAGATCAGGCTGGTCGAAGAGGTCATGGCGGCATCCAGGGCGCCGGTCTGCATGGCCGCGTAGATCTCGTTGGAGGGCAGCGAGATGACCGCGGCGCCGGCCGCCTTCAGGATCATGTCCATCTCGCGGCTGCCGCCGCGCACCTTCATGCCGACGGCGTCTTCCGGCTCGATCAGGGCCTTGCTGCGGCTGGCCACGCCGCCGGCCTGCCAGATCCAGCTGACGAACAGGATGCCCTTGTCGGCCAGGATGTCGGACAGGGCCTTGCCGATCGCCTGTTTTTTCCACGCCATGCCCTGGTCGTAGCTGGTCACCACGCCGGGCATCAGGCCGATGTTGGTTTCCTGAACCTCGCCGCCGGCATAGGACAGCGGCACCAGACTCATGTCGAGGGCGCCCTTGCGCATCGCCGAGAACTGGGCATTGGTCTTCATCAGGGACGAGCCGGCATAGACGCTGGCCTGGACCGCGCCGTTGGTCCGTTTCGCCAGTTCGTCGGCGAAGCGGCGGCAAAGGCGGTCGCGAAAGTCCCCTTCGGTGGGGCTGCCGCCGGGGAACTGATGGGAAATCTTCAGATCCAGCGGCGCCGGCGCCGCCATGGCGCCGCCGCCGATCGACAAGATGCCGGGGGTGGCCATCGCCCCCAGCAGGAATCCTCGCCTGCTTATGCTCATGGTCGTTCTCCCGAAAACCGTCTGGTTGCCGCCGGCATACCGATCGTTGCGGGAGACGTCCCCATTCCGATTATGGGTATGCGACGCATTCTTATTTGTATACAAGAAATATTGTCTGGAATTTCCTGTCAAGCAATGTGTATCTGTGATTGAAAATCCATTTGGGAAGATGGAGCGTCCACGGCATGGATAAAAATGTCTCTGCGCGGCTTTCCGAGCAGCTTCGCGAGGAAATTGCCGAAAACATCGTGACCCGCGGTTATGCCCCCGGAACGCG
>JAATGN010000350.1 GCA_015654615.1 Rhodospirillales bacterium | reverse complement strand
GAGCCGAAGGCGCGGCAATCCAGGGGCCGCTTCGTGTTGCTGGATTGCTTCGCTCCGCTCGCAATGACGCGGTTATTGTCTAACGGGCACTTACGTTTTTCCATCCGTCTTCGACTGGAAGAAGAGAAGATGCCTGCGGCGCTTGTCCGTGGTCGTCCGTGCCCGTCCGTGTTGCTCAATATCCTACCCGCACCGCCGATATCCGGACCCCAAGGAATATCCACGAGATCTAGGAAACGGTGGTCTGGCCCAACGGGCCGATGCCCTGGCCGAAACCGCCGAGCTGTTGGATCTGCAGCAGATCGCGGAAGGACAGATACCAGTCCAGGTAATTGACGGGCGCCGCCATCTGGGCGGCGAGATGCCTGTCCTCGGCCCGCAGATAGTAGCGATTGATCCCGTCGAAATGCTGGAACAGATAATTCTTCGACAGGAGAGTGGGCTCCCAGTCCGCCCAATTCGGTTCCGAGGTGCCGGTCACGGTCGCTTCGACGAGCAGGAGGCGCGGGCGGTGCCGGTCCCAGTCGGCGCCCTCGATGATGTCGCGTTCGGAACCTTCGGCGTCGATCTTCAGGAAATCGATCTCGCCGTTGGCATGCTCGTCGCAGATATCGGCCAAGGTTCGGAGCGGAACGGTCAGATTTTTGCTGCCGCCGCGCAGATTTTCGTCGAACTGGGCGAATTGGCTCTCGGAAATGGTCGAACATTGGCGGACGCTGATCTGATGCAGCACCGCTTCGCCGTTGTTTCGCCCGACGGCGCAGCAGAGGTTGATCTCGTTCGGGCGGTCGCGCTCCAGTTCGGCGAAGATTTCGCGATCCGGCTCGATATTGATGCCGCGCCAGCCCAGTTGGCTGAAATGCTTGGTGACCGAATCGATGATCGGATGGAAGGCCCCGACATCGATGAAAAACCCCGTCTTTTTCTGAAAAACGCGATCAATCATCACGTCTTCGGCGTTTTGGGCGAAAGACACCATGCGGGTTTCGGTGGGCGAGACGGACCGCGGATATCGGAGCATGAGCCATCTTCGAACGAGGGGAGCCGAAATGCGAGCCTAGGGTCTTTGCGGCTTTTTCTCAAGGGATTGACGCCGGCGCCGCTTTGATCCCCCGGGCAACCATGTTAGTGTTTACTCACTTACTTAAACGGTGAGGCACCGATGCGCATGCGCAAGAGCGCCGAGGAAAGACGGGCGGAAATCGTCACCGCCGCCCTGGTCCTGATCGACCGCGGCGGGCCGTCGGCGGCGACCACCACCGCCATCGCCCAGCTCGTCGGGGTGAGCCAGGCGGCGGTCTTCCGGCATTTTCCGAAGAAGGAGGAAATCCTTCTGGCAGTGGTCGAGCGGCTGGCCGACCATGTGATGCCGCGCCTCGGGAAAATCGCCGCCGAAACCGCCGGTTCGCCGCTCGAGCGGTTGCGGGCCGTGCTCGATGTCCAACTGGCGATCGTGCGCGACACCCCGGCCATGCCGGCGCTGCTGTTCTCGCGCGAATTGCACAATGAAAACGCCAGGCTGCGGAGCGCCGTCTACGGCCATATCGGGCGGATCCACGACCTGCTGGCCGAGATCCTGCGGGCCGGGACGGCGAATGGGCCGTTTCGGGCCGATCTCGATATCGACCGCGCCGCCTTCATGATCGTCGGTCTGCTGCAGGGGCTGGTCGTCCGCTGGTCGCTGTCGGGCCGCCGGCTCGCTCTGCTGGAGGAGGGGCAGCGCATGTTCGATATGCTGTTGGACGGTCTGCTGGCGAACGGGAAGACCGCATCATGAGCCGCCGGTTCCTCGTCTTCGCGGCGATCCTGGCGGCGGCGGCCATCGGAGGCTGGGCCTGGCTGCGCGGCGGCGGGGCGCCGGGGCCGCTGGTGCTGCAGGGCAATGTCGACGTCCGGCAGGCCGATCTCGCCTTCAAGGTGGCCGGCCGCATCCGCCAGCTGGCGGTCGAGGAGGGCGACACGGTGGCCGCCGGTCAGCCGCTCGCCGAATTGGAGCGGACCGACTTCGAGGCCGACCTGGCCCAGGTCCGGGGGCAGGTCGCCACGGCCGAGGCCGGTCTGGCCGAACTGCTGCACGGCTCGCGCCCCGAGGAGATCGAGCAGGCGCGGGCCCAGGTGAGCGATGGCGAGGCGGCCCTGGTCAATGCCCGCCTGACCTTCAAGCGTCAGCAGGAACTGCTGAAAAGCGGCAATACGCCGCAGTCGAACTACGACCAGGCGCTGGCCCTGCTGCAACAGGCCGAAGCGCGTCTGGCCAATGCCAAGGCGGCCCTGTCCCTGGCGGTGCAGGGGCCCCGCAGCGAACGCATCGACGCCGCCCGCGGCCAGGTGGCGCAAAGCCGGGCCGCCCTGGCCCTGGCCGAACAGCGTCTGGCCGATACCCGCCTGACGGCGCCGGAAGACGGCGTGATCCTGGCCCGCGTCCGCGAGCCGGGAACCATCGCGGCGGTCGGCGACGTGGTCTACAGCATGGTTCTGACCCATCCGACCTGGATCCGCGCCTATGTGGCCGAACCCAGCCTGGAGCGCCTCCATCCCGGCATGACGGCCGAGATCAGGACCGACGGCGGCAAGAGCTATCGCGGCAAGGTCGGCTATATCTCGCCGCTGGCCGAGTTCACCCCGAAAACCGTGCAGACGCCCGAACAGCGGGCCGAACTGGTCTATCGCCTGCGCCTCGTCGTCGAGCAGGCCGACGAATCCCTGCGCCAGGGCATGCCGGTCAGCGTGTATTTCGCGGAAACGAAGGAGCGCTAGGTATGGACTTTATGCGCAAGATTCACCGTCATGAAGAAAGATGAACCACCAAGGCACCAAGGCGCTCATCGCAACGCCCGGCGCCGGAGGGTCGCGGACCGGCGCCGCGGGCCTGCGTCCGGTCATCCGGCGCCACGCCGTTGGACGGACGGGAGACTGCCTGCGGCGCCCTCCGCCGCCCTGGTGTCTTGGTGCCTTGGTGGTTCAATTCATCGTCGGGGCGTCATGACGCCGATTCCCGCAAGGAGACATTAGGCATGGAGGCGCTCATCCGCATCGAGGGGGTGAGCAAGCGTTTCGACGGCCATCCGGCGATCGACGGGCTGTCCGTCGCCTTCCAGGCCGGGCGGCTGAACGGCCTGGTCGGTCCCGACGGTGCCGGAAAAACCACCCTGATCCGCTTGCTGGCCGGCTTGCTGACGCCGTCCGAGGGAAAATTGCGGGTCGCCGGTCTCGATCCGCTGACCGAAGCGCCGCGGCTGCGCGACGTGGTGGCCTATATGCCGCAGCGTTTCGGCCTTTATGAAGACCTGACGGTGATGGAGAATCTCCGTCTTCATGCCGATATCCGCGGCGTCGTCGGGACTGAACGCCGGCAGACCTTCGAGCGGCTGCTGGCCTTCACCGATCTGGCGTCTTTCACCGACCGCCTGGCCGGCCGCCTGTCGGGCGGCATGAAACAGAAATTGGGCCTGGCCTGCGCCCTGGTGAAGGTCCCGAAAGTGCTGCTGCTGGATGAGCCCAGCGTCGGTGTCGATCCGATTTCCCGGCGGGAATTGTGGAAGATGGCGGCCGATCTGGTCGGCCAGGGGATCGGGGTGATCTGGAGCACCGCCTATCTGGACGAGGCCGAACGCTGCGACGAGGTGCTTCTCCTCAACCAGGGCCGGGCGCTTTTTTCCGGTCCGCCGGGTCGGCTGACCGCCGAAATCGCCGGCCGCAGCTTTCTGTTGCGCGGCCTCGGCGCCGAACGCCGCCAGGTGCTGCAACGGGCCCTCAAACATCCGTCGGTGATCGACGGCCTCGTCCAGGGGGCCAATCTGCGCCTGGTGCTGGCGCTTCATGCGGAACCGCCCGATCCGGCCGATCTGGGGGCGCCGCCGGCGGCCTCGCTGGATCCGACGCCGCCCCGTTTCGAGGATGCCTTCGTCGCCCGCCTGGGCAAGAAGCAAACCGGCGATTCGCCCTATGCGGCGCGCCAGGCGCTGGGCACGGCCGGCCAGGTGACCGTCGAGGCCAAAAAATTGACCAAGCGGTTCGGATCCTTCACCGCCGCCTCGGAGATCAGTTTCGCCATCAAGGGCGGCGAGATCTTCGGCCTTTTGGGACCGAACGGCGCCGGCAAATCGACCACCTTCAAGATGCTGTGCGGCCTGTTGAAGCCGTCCGGCGGCACCGCCCGCGTCTCCGGCTTCGATCTGCGCAGCGCCGCCTCGCAGGCCCGCGGCCGCATCGGCTACATGGCCCAGAAATTTTCGCTCTACGGCGATCTGTCGGTCCGTCAGAATCTCGATTTTTTCGCCGGCATCTACGGCCTGGCCAAGGGCGGCGCCCCGGTGATCGCGCGGATGGTCGAGGCCTTCGGCCTCGAACCCTATCGCGACGTCAATGCCGGCAGCCTGCCGCTCGGCTTCAAGCAGCGCCTGGCGCTGGCCTGCGCCACCATGCACGATCCGGCGGTGCTGTTCCTCGACGAGCCGACCTCGGGCGTCGATCCGCTGACCCGCCGGGAGTTCTGGGGCCATATCAATGCCCTGGTCGGCCGCGGCGTCACCGTCGTGGTGACGACGCATTTCATGGACGAGGCGGAATATTGCGACCGCATCGGCCTGGTCTATCAGGGCCGGCTGATCGCCGAAGGCTCGCCCGATCAATTGAAGGCCGAGACCCGATCCGCCGCCCATCCCGATCCGACGCTGGAAGACGCCTTCATCGCCCTGGTCGAGGGGCAGGGGCGGGACGGGAGGGCGGCATGACGCCGATCGGCGAGCGCCCGCGCCGCCTGGCGGCGCTGATTCGCAAGGAGACCCTGCAGATCGGCCGCGATCCCAGCAGCCTGCTGATCGCCGTGGTCCTGCCTCTGCTGCTGCTGTTCCTGTTCGGCTATGGGGTCAGTTTCGACTTGAAGCAATCGCCGATCTGCCTGGTGGTCGAGCAGCCCGGCCAGGCGGCCTCCGGGCTGGGCGCCTCGTTCCAGGCCTCGCGTTTTTTCCGCGTGCAAAGCGATGTGACGACGAAGGCCTGCCAGGCGGAACTGGTCGCCGGACGGGTCAATGCGGTGGTGGTCGTTCCCTCGGATTTCGCCGATCGGCTGGGCGGCGGCGATGTGGCGCCCCTGCAGATCCTGGTCGACGGCAGCGACCCCAATACGGCCGGCCTGATGGCCAACGACATCGGAGGGACCTGGCGGACCTGGCAGGCCATCGAGGCCGACAGCCGGGGCGGCAACGCCGCGCCGCGATTGCAGGTCACGTCGCGCTATCGCTACAATCCGGAAAAGGAAAGCCGGAATTTCCTCCTGCCCGGTCTGGTCGCGGTGATCATGACCCTGATCGGCACCATGCTGACCGCCCTGGTGGTGTCCCGCGAATGGGAACGCGGCACCATGGAGGCGATGATGGCCACGCCGCTGTCGGTGTTCGAGCTGCTGCTGGGCAAGCTGATTCCCTATTACGGGCTGGGCATGGCGGCGCTGGCCGTGACCACCGTCATTACCATCTGGTTGTTCGGCGTGCCGTTCCGCGGCTCGGTCCTCGCCCTGGCCGGCGTCAGCACGGTGTTCCTGCTGACCACCCTGGCCCAGGGCCTGCTGATCTCCACGTTGGCCAGGAATCAGTTCGTCGCCACCCAGGCGGCGATGTTCTCGGCCTTCCTGCCGGGATTCCTGCTTTCCGGCCTGGTCTATGAGATCGACAGCATGCCGTGGCCGATCCGGCTTTTCACCTTCCTGGTGCCGGCCCGCTATTACGTTCCCAGCCTGCAGACCCTGTTCCTGGCCGGCGACGAGGCCGGCGTGCTGGTGCCCGACAGCCTGGCCCTGACGGCGATGGCGAGCCTGCTGTTCGCCCTGGTCGCCTGGAAAACCCCGAAGCGGCTGGATGGGTAGGGGGCGTGAAGGAAAGGGAAGTGAAGTGAACCACCAAGGCACCAAGGCGCTTTTCGCAACGCCAAGCAGCGGGGGGCCGCAAATTTGCGCCGCAGGCATTACTCCAGGTATCCCGCCGATTGCCGATGGAAAGTCGGGAAAATGCCTGCGGCGCACTCCGCCGCCTTGGTGTCTTGGTGCCTTGGTGGTTCAAATTTTTACCAGCGAACAGAGGCGTCATAGGACCCCGGACCCGGCATGTGGCAACGCATTAAAAGCTTGATCATCAAGGAACTGTGGGCGGTGTGGCGGGACCGCAAGAGTCGCGTCATGCTGATCGTGCCGCCGCTGATCCAATTGGTCCTGTTCAGCTTCGCCGCCACCCTGGAGGTCAAGAATGTGGCGATCGCCGTGCTCAACCGCGATGCCGGCGGGCATTCGATCGAGCTGATGCAGCGCTTGGCCGGGGCCAGGGATCTGGTCAAGCGGGTCGTGGTGATGCATGGCGACGACGAGGCCGGCGACGCCCTGGCGGCGCAAAAGGTGCTGATGGTGGTGCGGTTCGGCGCCGATTTTTCGCGCAATCTCGACTCCCGGCGGCCGGCCTCGATGGATCTGCTGCTCGACGGCCGGCGTTCCAACGCGGCGCAGATCCTCGAAGGATACGTCGAGGCGGTGGTCGAGCAATATCAAAGCGAATTGCCGGGGGCGGGCCGGGGCCAGCGGCCGACCGTGGTGACCCGCGCCTTCTTCAATCCCAATCTGGAGAGCGCCTGGAACACCGTGCCCTGCCTGACGGCCATCCTGACCATGCTGGTCGGCCTGGTGGTGACCGGCCTGTCGGTGGCCCGCGAGCGGGAACTGGGCACCTTCGAGCAATTGCTGGTGTCGCCGGCCCGGCCGGGCGAGATCATCATCGGCAAGACGGTGCCCGGCCTTCTGATCGGCATGGTCGAGGGCAGCCTGATCATCGGCTTCGCCCATTTCGTCTTCGCCGTGCCGTTGAGCGGATCCGTGACGCTGCTCTATCTCAGCATGGCGGTCTATCTGGCGGCGGTGATCGGCGTCGGCCTGTTCATCTCGTCCCTGGTGTCGACCCAGCAGCAGGCCATGCTGGGCGCCTTCACCTTCGTCTCGCCGGCCATTCTGCTGTCCGGCTTCGCCACGCCGATCGCCAATATGCCCGATTGGCTGCAGATGGTGACGCTGATCAATCCGGCCCGCTATTTCATCGTGATCATCCGCGGCGTCTTTCTCAAGGATATGCCGGCCGGCCTGGTGCTGGACAATCTATGGCCGATGGCCCTGATCGCCCTGTGCACCCTGGCCGCCGCCTCCTGGCTGTTCCGCCGGCGTCTGCAGTGAAACCCGCCGGCGATGTGTTAAAAGCGACACGGATGATTAAGAGCAACACGGACGCACACGGACAACCACGGATGAACACGGATTGGCGCCGCGGGCATTTCGCTCTTTCGTCCAATGGACAAGGCAAAAAAGAAGACAAGTGCCCATTAAAATTTAACCACTACGTTTTTAAGTTCGTCATTGCGAGCCGAAGGCGCGGCAATCCAGTGTCCGGCCCCCTTGTTGCCGGATTGCTCGCTTGCGCTCGCAATGACGTGATTTATTGTTTTACTGGCCTTAAATATGCCTACGGCGCTCGCACTTTTCTTATCCGTGTCCATCCGTGTTGCTTTGACGCACTGTCGGCGACCTCGAAATCGTCGGGACCCGGCCAACAGGCGTCCGCCCCCTGACCGCACCTCCGACGGCTTGCCATGCATCTCTGGCCGCCGCCCTCATTCCACCCTGACCGGCACCCGCAGGACCAGGGTGGAGGCGGTCGGCCTGCCCTCCTGCAGGGCCGGAAAGAACCGCCAGCGCCGAAAGGCGTCGAGCAGGATCCGGTTGATCCGCGGATCCGGGGTGGCTTCCTCGAGGCTGGCGGTGGCGCTTCCATCGGCGGCGATGGTGAAACGGACCACCGCTTCGAAAGCCAGCAAGTGGTGGCGGAGCTCGGGCGGAATGACCGGGGCCGGTTGGACGATCGCCCGCGCCGCGCCGTTTCCGCCGGCCATCTCCTCTTTGCGCGGCGTTTCGGCGGCCGG
>JAATGN010000090.1 GCA_015654615.1 Rhodospirillales bacterium | reverse complement strand
TTCAGGCGATGATAGGCCAGCGCGATCTTCAAGGCGGTATCGACCGATTCCGAGCCGGAATTGGTGAAGAAGACATGGTTGAGCGGTCCGGGCATCAGGGCGGCCAGGCGGGTCGCCAGTTCGAAGGCTTCCGGATGGCCCATCTGGAAGGTCGGGGCGAAATCCAGCTCGGCCACCTTGGTCTGCACCGCCTTGGTGATCGTCTCCCGGCAATGGCCGGCGTTGACGCACCACAGGCCGGCGGTGCCGTCCAGCACCTGATGCCCGTCGGTGGCGGTGTAATACATGTCCTTGGCGCTGGCCAGCAGGCGCGGATTGGCCTTGAACTGGCGGTTGGCGGTGAAGGGCATCCAGAAGGCGGAGAGATCGGTCGGATGATTGTCGAGCATGGCGCAACACCTTGGGGAGGGGGGTGGGAGCAGTTCGTATGGCCGGGACGTTCGCTCTTATCGTCATTGCGAGTTTCGCCCCGACTGGTGGCCGACCCGCCCCGGATGAAAAAAAGTGGCACCGGCCTCCGTGCCGGTGTCCGCCGCTTCGCGGCGGAGTCTTTTCCGCCGGCGCGGAGGCCGGCGCCACTGATGCTTTTCTTCTTGGCAGAAGAGAATTTCACCTAGCGTCCACTGTTCGGTGATCTTTAACAAGACGCTTTCTTGATGCGTATCAATCGCTTGATTTTCCTCGTTTCCCATGGAAAATGTTAAGTATCGTTAACAGTGGAAACGGGAACGCGCCATGGATGTCGACGTCGGAGCCCGATTGAAGGCGGTGCGCCAGCGCCTGCAGATTTCCCAGCGCGAATTGGCCCGGCGGGCCGGCGTCACCAACGCCAGCATTTCGCTGATCGAATCCAATCGCCTCAATCCCTCGGTCGGCGCCCTGAAACGGGTGCTCGACGGGATCCCGATGGGCCTGTCGGAATTCTTCGCCATGGAGGTCGATGCGCCGCCCAAGGTGTTCTACGGAGCGGCCGATCTGGTCGAGATCGTCAGCGGCGACATCTCCTATCGCCAGGTCGGGCAGGGACAGGCCGGACGGGCCTTGCAGATCATGGTGGAACGCTATGTCGCCGGCGCCGACACCGGCCGCGTTCCGCTCAGCCATGACGGCGAGGAGGGCGGCGTGGTGGTCGCCGGCCGGCTGGAGGTCACGGTGGGCGACCAATTGCGCATTCTGGGGCCGGGCGAAGCCTATTATTTTCACAGCCGGACGCCGCATCGCTTCCGCAATGTCGGCCGGGACGACTGCCAGGTGATCAGCGCCTGCACGCCGCCCAGTTTCTGAAGGCCGAATGCGCGGCGGACAGCGGGCGGGAAAGGTCGTGAAAGAATTCCGGTGGCGCCGCCGCACCCTCAATCGATTCTGAAAGGCATTTATTTCACAAGCCCGGACGCCGATGCCGCTCGCGGGTCCCCCTGATGCTTAGGGCTCCTCCCTCGGCGCAATCCGGAGCACCCCACCGTCCGGCCGAGTGATCTCGACGATCGTTTCCAGGCGTGTAAGCCGTTTTTCGTGATCGGAGAGACTGCCATCGATCTTTGCCTTCACGCTCTTCAGCGCATCGTCGAGTGCCCTGGTGCGCTCTTCGATCAGCACGATAGTCTTCAGGCTGGAAAGAATGCGCTCGCCCAGGCTCACGGTTGCGCCTCGCTTTTCATCTCGTCGAGCTTCGCCGACATCGCGGCGGTCGACGATAGAGCGCTATCGACCGATTGCAGCACTTGCGGCGCCATTGCTTCCAAGGCGGCCAACAAGCTTTCGATTTCCTCGCGATTTTCGCCGAGATCGTCAGCGGCATTCAGGCGGCGGCGAACGAACTCCGCCGTCGGCACCCCAGCCCGTTTCGCCCGGCTGTCAAGCGCCCGCTTTTCTTGCGGCGTCATTTGCACGACCAACCGCGCGGTTGCCGCCATATTCGCAACTCCATGTACATGTCCATGTCATGTACATAGTAGGGCCAGGGCCGCGGCCTTTCAAGCGGCTTACGCCAGGTTTCCTCTGTGCGTCACGCCGCCGCCGGCCGGCGGCGGCCGTCCGGGATCAGCAGGTCGGCGGAGACGCCGAACCGTTCCCGCAGACGCCGGACCATCGTCATGCTCAAACCGATTTTGCCGTTCAAGACCTCGCTGACCCGACCGGCGCCGCCCAGAAGAGGCGCCAAATCGGCTCGCGTCAGGTCGTGCTGGTCCATCAAGTAAGTCAGCAGTTGCGGAATGGAAGGCGCCTGGCGCGGCCAACGGCGGCGCTCATAGTCTTCCACCAACCGCGCTTGCGCCCTCAGTCGGGCAAGGCTGACACCATCCGGCCCGCCTTCAATAAGCTTCCCTCGATTATTTCTCGGGGTTCCATTTACCCGCAGACGCCCGCCATGCCGTTGAGATAGACGGCGAGCGCCTGCAGGAACCCTTCGGCATGGATCTGTCGTCCGTGGAACGCGGCGACCGGCAGGGCGACGACCAGGAAAAGCGGCCATAACGCGGTCGAGGCCGGCCGGTTCCTGAGATAGCCGAACACGAAAACCGACAGGGCACAGCCGCCGATCAACGAACCGAGCACCGTTTCCTGGACGGTATGAGCCTGCAGCAGAACGCGGGAAACGGCGATGGCGGCGACCACCGACACGGCGCCGCCGATGACCAGCAGGCGCTTCGCCCGATGGACCTCGGCGGCAAGGACGACCGCCAATGCGCCATAGACCAGCGTCGCCAGGCTGGTGTGGCCGCTCGGACTCCGCAGCATCGGGAACGGCGAGCAGACATGGAAATATAGTTTCAGCAACGCCGTGCCGCCGATGGCCAAGGCCAGGGCCGCCGCCCACCACAGGGCGGCTCGCCGGGCTCCCTGGAGGACCAGCCAGGCCAGGATGGCGACGCTCAGCGGAAGCAAAAGGGCGCCGTCGCCGAAATCGGTCACGATGGTCAAATCCTGCATCGAATCACTGTCCCGTCGCCGGCGCGCCACGGCGCGGCTTGAAGATCGGCATGCCGTTCCCGGCCCATTTTGCCGGTTTTCCCCAATCCTAACACCGAACGTCCCGGATCGGTGCAGCGGACGGCGGTGGTCGCCGCGGCTGCGCAAACTCTTGCGCAGGCAATGCAAGATATTGCGCGCATGGCGCCGCCGCCCGGACATGGCGCGCCGGGGACGGATGTCCGAAAACCCGTGAAAATCATAGGGATTTATCCGGCGCTTCGGGGACGGCCCCGGCTGGCATGGATATTGCGCTTCCCAAGAAATCAAATATCTCGCTCATGTCTTCGACCTGGGACGGAAATATTGTCCCGCCGATCGTTACGACAGATGCGAAAGATGCCATGATTCTATCGGGAGGGGTCGAGTGATCAATGCAATTTCGCGATTTTTTACGAATATAGTGCATAAGTTTTTGCCTGATCCATTGATATTCGCAATATTACTGACCATAATTACCTTTATTCTTGGTATCGTTTTGACGCCGAAAAGCCCGCTGGACATGATCGCCATGTGGGGCGACGGGTTTTGGAATCTGCTGAAATTCTCGATGCAGATGGCTCTGGTCCTGGTGACCGGCCATGCGCTGGCCAGTTCGGGGCCGGTGCGTTCGGGAATGTCCGGCCTGGCTTCGATCGCCAGGACGCCGGCCCACGGCGTGATGCTGGTGACCTTCATTTCCTGCGTCGCCTGCGCCGTCAATTGGGGGTTCGGCCTGGTGGTCGGCGCCATGTTCGCCCGCGAAGTGGCGCGCCGGCTGCCGAAGTCGGATTATCGGCTGCTCATCGCTTCGGCCTATATCGGGTTCCTGACCTGGCATGGCGGGCTGTCCGGTTCGATCCCCCTGGTGGCCGCCACCAAGGGAAATCCGCTCGAAAAGCTGACCGGCGGGATCATTCCCATCGGCGATACGCTGCTCAGCGGCTACAACATCGCCGTGACCCTGGCGCTGATCGTCACCCTGCCGTTCCTGACGCGGATGATGATGCCGAAAGAGGGCGACGCGGTCGCCGTCGATCCGGCCTTGCTGAACGATGACGGCATCGCCACCCGGCGCGTCCTCGGCAAGGACGCCACGGTGGCCGAACGGCTCGAGGAAAGCCGCCTGCTCGCCGTCGTCATTTCCGGCGCGGCGTTCCTGTATCTGGGCGTGCGCTTCGCGACCAAGGGCGTCAATGTCGATGTCGACACGGTCAACCTGGCCTTCCTGGCGGCCGGCATGCTGCTCCACAAGACGCCGATGGCCTATGCGCGGGCGATCGGCGCGGCGGCCAAGGGCACGGCCGGCATCCTGATCCAGTTCCCCTTCTACGCCGGCATCCAGATGATGATGGAGCAATCCGGCCTGGGCGGGCTGATCACCGGCGCCTTCGTCGACGTCGCCACCAAGGAGACCTTTCCCTTCCTGGCCTTCCTCAGTTCCGGGCTGATCAATTTCGCGGTGCCGTCCGGCGGCGGCCACTGGGTGGTGCAGGGGCCGTTCGTCATTCCGGCGGCCAAGGCCCTGGGCGTCGACCTCGGCAAGGCCGCCATGGCCATCGCCTACGGCGAGGCCTGGATGAACATGGCGCAGCCGTTCTGGGCCCTGCCGGCGCTGGCCATCGCCGGCCTGGGGGTCCGCGACATCATGGGCTATTGCGTCACCGCCCTGCTGTTCTCCGGGCTGATCTTCGGCGCCGCGATGATCTTCTGACGCCGCTCGTTTTCCTTTTCATCCCAAGCTCCTTAAGAGAGGGCCTATGACCAAGACCACGACATTTCAATCCGCCGTCGCCATGATCCCGGACGGGGCCGTGCTGATGATCGGCGGCTTCATGGGCTGCGGTTCGCCGCACGGCCTGATCGACGAACTGGTGCGCCAGGGCAAGCGCGACCTGACGGTGATCGCCAACGACACCGCCCGGCCGAACGTCGGGATCGGCAAGCTGATCTCGGCCAGGCTGGTCAAGAAGGTGATCGCCAGTCATATCGGCACCAATCCCGAAACGCAGGGACAGATGATCGCCGGGGAAATCTCCGTCGAACTGGTGCCGCAGGGAACGCTGGCCGAACGGGTGCGGGCCGCCGGCTTCGGCCTGGGCGCCGTCGTTACGCCGACCGGGGTCGGCACCGTCGTCGAAGACGGCAAGCGAACCATCGAGATCGACGGTCGGGTCTTCCTGGTCGAACTGCCGATCCAGGCGGATTTCGCCCTGGTCAACGCCAAGCGCGCCGATTACCGCGGCAATCTCGACTATGCCTTCACGGCGCGGAACTTCAATCCGCTGATCGCCATGGCCGCCGCCACCGTGGTGGCCGAGGCCGAGGACATCGTTCCGGTGGGCGCCATCGTCCCGGACGCGGTGGTGACGCCTTTCGTCGTGGTCGATTACCTGGTGGCCAAGGAGACGAGCCATGGATGACAAGACACGGATCGCCAAGCGGGTCGCCCTCGAACTGGAGGACGGCGACCTGGTCAATCTCGGCATCGGGCTGCCGACGCTGGTCGCCCAATATCTGCCGGCCGGAATCGATGTCGCCTTCCAGTCGGAAAACGGCATCATCGGCATGCAGGCGCTGCCCGACGGCGCCCTGCCGTCGGCCGATCTGACCGATGCCGGCGGCGCCCCCATCGGCGCCCTGCCGGGGGCGTTCGCCTTCGATTCGGCGACCTCCTTCGGATTGATCCGCGGCGGCCATCTGGACGTCACCGTCCTGGGCGGATTGCAGGTCGATGAATCGGGACAATTGGCGAATTGGATGGTTCCAGGCAAACTGGTGCCCGGCATGGGAGGGGCGATGGATCTGGTCTCGGGCGCCAAGCGGGTGATCGTGGCCATGACTCACACGGCGAAGGGTGAGCCGAAGATCCTGAAGCGCTGTACCTTGCCGCTGACCTCGGTTCGCAGCGTCGATCTGATCGTGACCGAAATGGCGGTCATCCAGCCGACGGCCGAAGGTCTGGTGCTGAAGGAAATTGCCCCCGGCGTTTCGGTGGAACAGGTGAAAGCCGCCACCCAAGCCCAATTGATCGTTTCAAGCGCGGTCCGCGTCATGCCTCTCGAGGCGTGAGGCGGTCGGCGGTTGGATGTAAATTCGAGGAACGGAGATCAGGAATATGTCAGGTGTCGTCATTGCAGAAGCGGTCCGCACGCCGATCGGCAGTTTTTGCGGCGGACTGGGGTCGCTTACGGCCCATGCCCTGGGTGAAATCGTCATTCGCGACGTGTTGGCGCGGGCCAAGGTGGATCCTCAGGAGGTCGACGAGGTGGTGTTCGGTCAGGTTCTGACCGCCGCCCAGGGACAGAACCCGGCGCGCCAGGCCGCGGTCAACGCCGGCCTTCCGGCGGCGCGCACGGCCTTGACGATCAACCAGGTGTGCGGATCGGGCTTGCGCACGGTGGCGCTCGGCTATCAGGCCATCGGCATGGGCGACGCCGCGATCGTCGTGGCCGGCGGCCAGGAAAGCATGAGCCGGTCGATGCATGCGCTGCATCTGCGCGGCGGCGTCAAGATGGGCCCGGCCGAAATGATCGACACCATGATCAAGGACGGCCTGTGGGACGCCTTCAACGATTACCACATGGGCGTCACCGCGGAGAATGTCGCCAGGAAATGGTCGCTCGGCCGCGAGGCTCAGGATGCCTTCGCCGCCGCCTCCCAGCAGAAGGCCGAGGCGGCGATGACGGCCGGGCGCTTCACCGAGGAAATCGTCCCGGTCACCGTGGCCGGCCGCAAGGGCGACACCGTGGTTTCGCTCGACGAGCATCCGAAGGCCGGGACCACCGTCGAAGCCCTGGCCAAGCTGCGGCCGGCCTTTTCCAAGGACGGCACGGTGACCGCCGGCAATGCCTCGGGGATCAACGATGGGGCGGCCGCCCTGGTCCTGATGAGCGAGGAAAACGCCGCCCGGCGCGGCATCGAGCCGCTGGCCCGCATCGTGTCTTGGGGAACGGCCGGGGTCGATCCGGCCATCATGGGCACCGGGCCGATCCCGGCCAGCCGCCTGGCCCTGAAAAAAGCCGGCTGGAGCATCGACGATCTCGACCTGATCGAGGCCAACGAGGCCTTCGCCGCCCAGGCCCTGGCCGTCAACCACGACATGGGCTGGGATACCGCCAAGGTCAATGTCAACGGCGGCGCCATCGCGCTCGGCCATCCGATCGGCGCCTCGGGGGCCCGCATCCTGGTCACGCTCCTCCACCAGATGCGCCGCCAGAAGGCCAGGAAGGGCCTGGCCACCCTGTGCATCGGCGGCGGCATGGGCATCGCCCTCTGCGTCGAACG
>JAATGN010000433.1 GCA_015654615.1 Rhodospirillales bacterium | reverse complement strand
TGTTCCTGGCCTCCGACGACGCGTCCTACATCACCGGCGAAACGTTGCATGTCACCGGCGGCCTGCGTTAAGGGCCGATGAAACGATAACCGCGTCATAACGCGTTCGGCAAAAGCGGCGCCGGCGTCCCCGCCGGTGTCCGCCGCTGGCGCGGCGGAGTCTTTTCCACCGGCGGGGACGCCGGTGCTACTTCTTTTCCTTGTTCTTCCAGGCCGGCTCGGCCCTGCCGGCAGCGTTCTCCAAAAGAGAACGCTCATTGTTGGAAGACGATTGGACGGCGGCCTAAGCCCAATCCATCATGACAGCACAAAATAACAATAAATCGTTGTCGGAGGAAATATGGCCAACTTTTTCACAAGATATCAGGATGTCTGACCAACTCGCTATTGGCGAGTTTGTCTCGAGAAATTCATGAGTACTCGGGTCTTCCGGCCGAATTGATGGCGGGAGGGGGCCTGTTTGTTCAAACGTAATCGACCGCCTGATCCGGTGGTCTTGCGAAAGGGACTTTCATGCTTTTTCGCGATGCTCCGTCGCGGGTGTCCATCAACGAAGTATCCGTTCGTGATGGCTTTCAAAGTGAACCGCAATTCGTTCCGACGCACGAAAAGATCCGTCTGATCGACCGGCTGTCGCTTTCCGGCGTGGCCAGGATCGAGGTGACGTCCTTCGTCTCGCCCAAGGCCATTCCCAATCTGCGCGACGCCGCCGAGGTCATGGCCGGCATCACGCGGCAGCCCGGGGTGGTCTATGCCGCCCTGGTGCCCAATGACAGGGGGGCGGAGCGGGCCCTGGCGGCCAAAGCCGACGAGATCAATCTGGTCATGTCGATCGGCGAGAGCCACAACCTGGCGAACATGCGGATGACCTGCGCCCAGTCGCTGGCCGCCTTCCGGGCCGTCATGGCGACCGTGGCCGGCAGCGGCGTCAAGGTCAACGGCGTGGTGGCCACCGCCTTCGGCTGTCCCTTCGAGGGCGTCCAGCCATTGTCCCGCGTCTTGTGGGCGGCCGAGGAATATCTGGCGCTGGGCATGGACGGTCTCGCCCTGTGCGATACCACCGGCATGGCCTTTCCGCGGCAGGTCGAAACCTACTGTCGCGGCGTTCTCCAGGCCTTTCCGAAGGTGCCGCTGACGCTGCATTTCCACAACACGCGGGGCATGGGGCTGGCCAATGTGCTGGCCGCCCTGTCGGTCGGCGTCGACAGTTTCGACGGCTCGCTGGGCGGCATCGGCGGCTGCCCCTTCGCCCCCGGGGCGACCGGCAACGTCTGTACCGAAGACACCGTGCATATGCTCGAAGGCTGCGGCGTCGCCACCGGCGTCGACCTGGATGCCCTCTTGGAACTTGCCCGCGCGATGCCGGCCCTGTTGGGCCATGAGGTGCCCGGACAGGTGGCGCGCGCCGGCAAGAGCACGGATCTGCATCCCTGCGTCGCGACCGTCGCCCAATGAATTTCAACCGAGAACGAAGGATCGTGACGATGGATAACCAGCAGGGGGAGACCCCCCAGGGCGCGCTGTCGGGCTTGCGCATCATCGACCTGACCAGGGTGCTGGCGGGGCCGTTCTGCACCATGATGCTGGCCGACATGGGGGCCGAGGTCATCAAGGTCGAGGAACCGGGAAAAGGCGACGATTCGCGGCATTTCGCCCCCTTTCGCAACGGCGAGAGCGCCTATTACATGAATCTCAACCGCAACAAGAAGGGCGTTACCCTCAATCTCAAGGGCAAGGGCCGCGCCATTTTCCTGGAACTGGTCAAGACCGCCGACGTGGTGGTCGAAAACTACCGTCCGGGGACGATGGACAAGCTGGGCCTGGGCTATGAGACCCTGAAGGCGGTCAATCCGCGGCTGGTCTATGGCGCCGTTTCCGGCTTCGGCGACACCGGGCCTTATCGCCTGCGGCCCGGCTACGACATCATCGGGCAGGCCATGGGCGGCTTGATGAGCACGACCGGCTGGCCGGGCGGCGAACCGACGCGGTCGGGGACCGCCATGGGCGACGTGCTGGCCGGGCTTTCCGTCACCATCGGCATCCTGGCGGCGCTGCGCCATCGCGATCAGACCGGCGAAGGCCAGAAAGTCGACGTGGCCCTGGTCGATTCGGTGGTGGCCAGCCTGGAAATCATCACGCAGATCTATCTGACCGACGGCCGGCTGCCCGAGCGCATCGGCAACCGCTACGAGTCCTGCTATCCCTACGATTCCTTCCGGGCGAACGACGGCAGCATGGTGATCGGCGCCGCCAACGACAAGCTGTGGCATCTGGTCTGCCAGGTGATCGGCCGGCCGGAATTGGCCGCCGACGAACGCTTCGACACCAACCCCAAGCGGGTCGAGCGCCATGCCGACATCAAGCCGCTGGTCGAAGCGTGGACCAGCCGGCACAGCGTCGACGAAGGCGTCGAGGCGATGCTGGCGGCCGGCGTGCCCTCCGCCCCGATCAACACCATCGACCGCCTGGTCAAGGATCCGCATATCGCCAAGGCCCGCCAGATGTTCGTCGATATCGAGCATCCCAAGGCCGGCCGGATGACCCTGACCGGGGCGCATATCAAATTGACGGCGACGCCGCCGGAGATCCGCATGCCGTCGCCCGAACTCGGCCAGCACAATCGCGAGGTTTACGGCGAACTGCTCGGATTGTCGGAAGCCGAGGTCGCGCAATTGCGGGCGGAAGGCGTGCTGTAGGCGGGGCAGTCCCCAGACCGGGTCGTACCGGGGAACAGGTGCTGAAGAAGGAGGATATTTCCCATGGCCGGCGCAACGATGTCAGAAAAGATCCTGGCGAAAGCCGCGGGTGTCGCACGGGTGAACGCAGGCGATATCGTATGGGTGGATGTCGGCAAGGCCATGATGGACGATATTCTTGGTCCACGCGTGGAAATTGCCGAGGGTCTCAGGAAATTCAAGGATCGCATCTGGGATCCTGAAAAAGTCGTCGTCATTTCAGATCACTATACCCCGCCGGCCTCTATCAGGCAGGCTGAGATCGTCAAGTTTACGCGCGACTGGTCGGCGGACCACGGCGTCGAGCAATATTACGAATTCGCCGGGCCTTGCCATCAGGTCATGGCCGAATCCGGCCATGTCCTGCCCGGAACGGTCATTCTCGGCACCGATTCGCATACCTGCATGGGCGGCGCTCTCGGTGCCTTCGCGACCGGCGTCGGCTCCACGGAAATGCTGGGCGTGCTGGCCACGGGACGGACCTGGTTGCGGGTGCCGGAAACGATCCGCGTCCTTTGGACGGGAAGGCTGGCGGACGGCGTCATGGCAAAGGACGTGTCGCTGATGACGATCGGCCGGATCGGGCATGCCGGAGCCACCTACAAAGCCGTCGAATTCTGCGGCGACACCATCGCCGCCATGCCGGTGGATCAGCGCATGGCCATCACCAACATGGCGGTGGAGATGGGAGCCAAGGTCGGGCTGATGGCCCCCGACGAAAAGGTTCTGCAGTATCTGGAACAGCAGAATGCGGGCACCGCGTTTTCCTGCTTCTCCAGCGACGACGATGCGGTCTTTTGCCGGACGGAAACCTTCTCGGCCGCCGACTTGCCTCCGATGGTGGCTTGTCCGCACGAGGTGGACAACGTCTGCGCGGTCGACGAGGTTGCCGGCGTCAGGATCCATCAGGCCTATCTCGGGTCGTGCACGGGCGGCCGCTACGGCGATCTCGAGGCGGCGGCCCGTGTTCTGCGCGGGCGTAAGGTCGCTGCGGGCGTGCGGCTGCTGGTGAGCCCGGCGTCGCAGAGCATCTGGCGGCGGGCCGACGAGAGCGGCCTGCTGGCGACGCTCGCCGAGGCCGGCGCCGTGGTGATGGCGCCGACCTGCGGCGTCTGCGTCGGCTTGCACTCCGGCCTGCTGGCGGCGGGCGAGACCTGCATATCGGCCAGCAACCGCAATTTTATCGGCCGCATGGGCAGCAAGGATTCGCTCATCTACCTCGGATCGCCGATGACGGTTGCCGCCAGCGCGGTCACGGGAAATCTGACTTCGCCGGCTGCTTTGCTGTGAGGGGGGCGACATGAGCACAATGATTCAAGGAAAAGCCTGGGTCTTCGGCGACAATATCAACACGGATATTATTTCCCCTCCGCAATACATGGAGCTGAGTATTGAGGAAGCCGCCCGCTATGCGATGAGCGCGGTAAGACCCGAATTCGCATCA
>JAATGN010000024.1 GCA_015654615.1 Rhodospirillales bacterium | reverse complement strand
GATCGGCGGCTCTATTCGCGATGGTCGCGCGACGTGTTGCGCTATGGCGATACGGATCGCCAGGGCCATGTCAACAACGCCCTGTTCGCCACCTTCTGCGAAACCGGACGCACGGCCTTTCTGTACGATCCGGCGGCGCCGCTGGCCCCCGACGGCCACAGCTTCGTCATCGCCCGCCTGGTCCTCGATTTCCGGAGCGAGATCCGCTGGCCGGGCAGCGTCGACATCGGCACCGGCGTGCTGTCGATCGGCCGCAGTTCCTTCACCCTCGGCCAGGGACTGTATGTCGAGGACCGTTGCGTGGCGACCGCCGAGGCGGTGATCGTGCTGACCGCCGCGGCGACGCGCCGCGGAACCCCCTTGCCGGACGCCGTCCGCGCCGCATTGTCGGCCTGGACCATTCCCGCCTCCCCACCCGCCGCCTGACCCTCTCGCAACGTAAGGACCCGTCCGATGAGCCCGTCCGTTTTTTCGACGCCCGCCGATGACCGCTATCTTGAAGATTATGTCGTGGGCGACGTTCATCGTTTCGGCCATATCGCCGTCGAGGAGGAAGAGGTGATCGCCTTCGCCAGGCGGTTCGACCCGCAATCCTTTCATACCGATGCGGAGGCGGCGCGCCACGGGCCGTTCGGCGGACTGATCGCCAGCGGCTGGCATACGGCGGGCTTGATGATGCGCCTGCTGACCGAACATTTCCTGTCCTCGGTGGCCAGCCTGGGGTCGCCCGGCATCGACGAATTGCGCTGGCTGAAGCCGGTGCGTCCGGGCGATGTCCTGTCGCTGCGGGTGACCGTCCGCGAGGTCGTGCCGTCGCGCTCCAAACCCGATCGCGGCCTGGTGCGGACCTTCATCGAGGTGATCGATCAATCCGACGCGGTGGTGATGACCCTGGTGGCGATGATCCTGTTCACCCGCCGCCCGCTGGCGGATGTGTGACCGTACCTGGCCGATCCACCCGCCTTTCGGTGCGGAGATGATATAAAGCAACACGGACGGACCCGGACAGCCACGGATGACACGGACGATCGCCGCAGGCATGGAACCGAATACACGATAAGAATGCCTGCGGCGCTTATTTTTGTCCGTGTTCGTCCGTGTTGCTCATTCGTCCGTGTTGCTCAAAAGCCTTCCGAGATTTCGAAGCCCGTCCGTCTGCCAGGTTTGCCGAGCGCGGGCCTTTTTGAAGTCATCCCGGACGGCCGTCGGGGCGGGGGGCGAGGCAGATCGGGGCGTAGACCGCGGCATAGAGGGCGAAGCCGAGGCTCCAGGCCAGGCCGGACAGCAGCAGGGCCTGGTCGGGGTCGACCAGCGGGCCCAGGGTGCGGATGAGGCCGGCCAGGGCGATCGATCCGTAGGCGACGACGGTCAGCCGGTGCGGCCGCAGGGCGCGGCCGCTGTGGCCGAGCGCCGCCCGGCTCATCACGCCCACGACCATCAGGCCGATGCAGCCCGTGGTCAGGCCGTGCAGGGCGGCCTGCATCGGCACGGCCGGCAGGAAGCAGGACAGGCCCAGCAGGAGCAATCCCAGGGGCAGCCAGGCAAAGCCCAGATGCAGCACCCAGAGCAGCGGCACCGGGGCGGTCTTCCAGCCGTACCAGCCGGGCAGGCGGGCGGCGTTGAGCGCCGCCGCCGCCAGGGCCAGTCCGCCGGCCAGGGAATCGCCGTCGGGGGCGACGGTCCAGGCCAGACCGGCCAGGGCCAGGCTGCCGATGGCGGCCTTCTCCAGGCGCGGATGGCTTTTCGGCGTGACGACGCGGCCCAGCGGACGCAGTCCGTTGGCGGTGAATCCGGGAATGATGCGGCCGCCGATGACGGCGATCATCAGCAAAAGGATGAAGACGCCGAGCAGCAGCCCATTGCGCCCCAGGCTGCCCCAGCCCTGCATTTCGGCCAGCACCAGGCCTTCGGCCGCGGTCAGCAGCCCGAGAATCGGCAGGAAGACCAGATTGCGCGGCTTGCCGGCGGCCAGCAGCGGCCCGGCCAGGGACAGGGCCAGGCACGGCAGGAAGGCGATGGCGAGAACGGCGGCAACGGAGGGCGGCAGCAATCCGCCCAGGTCGAAGGCGATCCGCGCCGCCAGCCACAGGCCGGTCAGGGCCATCAGGGGCCTGCCTTTCAGCGGCGGGGCGCCGGTCCAATTGGGAACCGCCGTCAGCAGGAAGCCGGCCACGGCGGCGCCGGCGAAGCCGAACAGCATTTCATGGGCATGCCAGAGAACCGGCGGATAGGAGAGCGCCATGCCATGCCCGCCCAGCCAGAGCAGCAGCCAGGCCGGAACCATCAGGGCGGCTTGCAACCCGGCCAGCAGGAAGAACGGCCGGAAGCCGGCGCGAAAGAGCGGCGGCACCGTGTCCGCGGTTGCGGAGGAATCGATCTGCAGAAGCATGCTGTTGTTCCGATGCGTTGCGGTTGGTCTCAAGCCGTCGTCCGGCCGGCCAGCCCGTCGGCGATGGCTTGGGCCTCGGCCACATTGGCCAGATGAGTGCGGTGCATCTCGTCGAGAAAGGCGGCCAGTTCGGGATCGCCGATCGCCGGGAGCCGTTCGGCGATCCGCCGCGCCACCCAGCGCTGCCCGCGCACCAGCAGGTCCAGACGGGCCGGCCAGTCCCCGGCGGCGCGAATTTTTTCGAGAAAATCCCCGGTTCGCCGGCTGGG
>JAATGN010000377.1 GCA_015654615.1 Rhodospirillales bacterium | reverse complement strand
GGCCCCCTCCCGCCATCAATTCGGCCGGAAGACCAGAGTACTCATGAATTTCTCGAGACAAACTCGCCAATAGCGAGTTGGTCAGACGTCCTGATATCTTGTGAAAAAGTTGGCCATATTTCCTCCGACAACGATTTATTGTTATTTTGTGCTGTCATGATGGATTTGGCTTAGGCCGCCGTCCAATCGTCTTCCAACAATTAGCGTTCTCTTTTGGAGAACGCTGCCGGCAAGGCGAGCCGGCCTGGAAGAACAAGGAAAAGAAGTAGCACCGGCGTCCCCGCCGGTGGAAAAGACTCCGCCGCGCCAGCGGCGGACACCGGCGGGGACGCCGGTGCCACTGGCGCTTTTCTTCCTAGAGCGGCCATTGAGGCCGCGGCCAAGCGCGCGGAGGCGCGCGCCCGGCGGGGGACATCAAGAAAAGCCAGAGCGTGATGCCGATTTAAGGCATCGCGCTCTAGCGGTTATGCGCAGGCGGCCGGCAGCCCGATCGTCGCCAGATGATCGAGCATCATCCTGGAGCAAGGGGCGAGCGGACGGTCGCTCCGATGGACCAGCAGCAATTGACGGCGAGCCCAATCGTCGGTGAGCGGGATGGCCTGCAGGCCGAGCGGGCGGCCCATCACCTCGAAAGCGCGGTCGGGCATCAGGCCGATGCCCAAGTTCGCCTGAACCATCCGGCACAGGGCGTCGAAACTCGGCACGTGGATCTTCAGTTTCAAGGGCATGTCGGCCTGGCGGGAGGCCATCACCGAACGGGCGAAGATGGTGCTGTCGCCGTGCAGGCCGACATAGTCGAATTCCAGGGTTTGGCGGAACGCCACGGACGGCTCCTTCGCCAGCCGGTGATCGGGCCGCAGGACCACCAGCAGATGATCCCGGCGGTAGGGGACGCGGGCCAGATGGCGGGTATCGGTATCGCCGGCGCAGATTCCCAGATCGGCCTTGTCGTCCTCGATCTCGTCGACGACGCGCCGGCTCGGCCGTTCCGCCAGGTCGACCTTGATCTCGGCGTGGCGGCTCAGGAAATTCTCGAGGTCTTCGGGCAGGAACTGGACGATCGACGAGATGTTCGCCACCATCCGTACATAACCGCGCACGCCGTTGGCATATTCGCCGAGTTCGATGCCGATGTTGTGCACGTTCTGGATCATCCGCCGGGAGTGGTAGAGCATGCTTTGCCCGGCCGAGGTCAAGGCCATGCCCTTGGCCTGGCGGACGAACAGGGCGACGCCCAGGGAGGCCTCCAGTTCGGCCAGCCGCTTGCTGACCGCCGAGGGCGCGATCGCTTCCCGCTCGGCGGCGCGGGTCAGGGTGCCCTCTTCGCACACGGCGATGAACAGCTGCAGCGTCAGGATGTCGAGGTCGCGAAGAAGCCGTCTGCTCAAGGATGCCTATCCTTTCCGGCCGGCCCGGTCGCGCAGGGCGACGGCGCAGGCCTCGAGGATGGCGCCGGCATCGAGGCCGTAGGCGCGGTAGAGATCGGGAATGTCGCCGGATTGGCCGAAGCGGTCGACCCCCAGGGCCCGGCTGGAAAAACCGCCGATGCTGGCCATCCACGACAAGGCGGCGGGATGGCCGTCGAGCACGGTGATCAGCGCGGCGCCCCGGGGCACCGGCTCGAACAGCCGTTCGGCATGCGACCGGCCGGGCGAGCCCAGCAAGCGGGCGGTCTGCCATTGACCGTGCAGGCGATCGGGCGAGGTCACCGCCAGCAGGGCGGCGCCGGGGATTTCCTCCCGCACCGTCTCGAAGGCTTCCCGGGCTTCCGGCGCCACGGCGCCGGCATAGGCGATGACCAGTTGGCAGTCCGCGCCGGGGGGCTCCACCCAATAGGCCCCTTCGATGACGTGACGCATCAGGGCGGCGTCCATCGCGCGCTCCGGCTGTTCCAGGGCGCGGGTCGACAGGCGCAGGTAGATCGAGGCGCCGTCGGGCTTTTGCATATGCTCGAAGCCCCAGCGCATGATCGCCGCCAATTCGTCGGCATAGGCCGGTTCGAAATAGACCAGTCCGGGCTGCCCCATGCCGATCAGGGGCGTCGCGATGGACTGATGCGCCCCGCCCTCGGGCGCCAGGCTGATCCCCGAGGGCGTACCGACCAGCATGAAGCGGGCGTCCTGGTAGCAGGCGTAATTCAGCGCGTCCAGGCCGCGCGCGATGAAGGGATCGTAAAGCGTTCCGACCGGCAGCAGCCGCGCCCCGAACAGCGGCCCGGCCAGGCCGAGCGCCGCCAGCAGAAGGAACAGGTTGTTCTCGGCGATCCCCAACTCGATGTGCTGACCGGCCGGCGACATCGCCCATTTCTGCGCGGAGACCACCTGCAGATCGCGGAAGACGTCGGGACGCGGCGCCCGGTCGAACAGGCCGCGGCGGTTGACCCAGCCGCCCAGACTGGTCGAAACGGTGACGTCGGGCGAGGTGGTCACGATGGCCCGGGTCAGGCTGTCGTCGTTGCGGGCCAGTTCGGCCAGGATCCGGCCGAAGCTCTCCTGCGTCGAAAGACGGCGGCCCGCCGCCTCGACCGGCAGCACCGGCGGCACCGGAATCGCCGACGGCCTGCCGGCCTGTTGCCGCCGGCGGGTCGGACCGGCCGCGGCGACGAAGCTCCGCAGCCGCGGCTCGCTCTCGGGAAAACAGGAAAAGGCGTCCCATTCCCGGCCGTCGGCGATGCCCAGGCCGGCTTTGAAGGCCGCCATCTGCTCCGGGCTGAGCAGACCGGCGTGGTTGTCCTTGTGACCGGCGAACGGCAGGCCGTAGCCCTTGACCGTATAGGCGACGAAGACCACCGGCCGGTCGTGGTCGATGGCGCGGAAGGCTTCCAGAATGCCCTCGATATCGTGGCCGCCCAGATTGGTCATCAACAGGGCCAGCGCCTTGTCGTCGTGCTCGGCCAGCAGGGCCCGCACTCCCGGCAGATGGCCGATATCGCGGGAAAGCGCTTCCCGCCAGCCCGCCCCGCCTTTGTAGGTCAGGGCGGCGTAAAGCGCGTTGGGGCAATTGTCGATCCACTGGTGCAGGGCCTGGCCGTCGGGCCGGGCGAAGGCCGCTTCGAGGCGCTTGCCGTATTTCAGGGTGACGACCTGCCAGCCCATCGATTCGAACAGCGCGGCGATGCGCCCCTGCAGGCGATCGGAAACGACGGCGTCGAGGCTTTGCCGGTTGTAGTCGACGATCCACCAGACATTGCGGACATCGTGCTTCCAGCCCTCGAGAAGCGCCTCGTAGATATTGCCTTCGTCCAATTCGGCGTCGCCGACCAGGGCGATCATCCGTCCGGGCCGCCGGCCGTCCGCGACCAGTTCCTTGGCGAACACATAGTCCTGGACCAGGCTGGCGAAGACGGTGGCGGCGACGCCCAGGCCGACCGAGCCCGTCGAGAAATCGACGTCGATGGCGTCCTTGGTGCGCGACGGATAGGATTGGGCGCCGCCCAGGCCGCGAAAATTCTCCAGTTGCTCCCGTGTCTGGCGCCCCTGGATATATTCGATGGCGTGCAGCACCGGGCTGGCATGCGGTTTGACGGCGACCCGGTCCTCGGGGCGCAGCACGCCGAAATAAAGCGCCGTCATCAGCGCCGTCGCCGAGGAACAGGAGGCCAGATGGCCGCCGACCTTGAGGCCGTCGCGCTTGCGCCGCAGATGATTGGCATGATGGATCATCCAGGACGACAGCCACCGCACCTGACATTCCAAAGCGCCGAGACATTCGATTTCGTCGGATGCCGGCATCGGAAGTTGGGATATCGCGTCGGCGTCGGCCATGGGAAGCATCCTTATCTGATGATCCGCGCATTCTAGGCCGGACGAGCCGGTACGTCCTTGCGTTATCCGCCAGAAGACCTCAAGCTGGCGCAACGACTCTCCATAGGCCGGCCTTTTTGTGGTGAATGATGCCAAAACGTCCGCTCGATGCCATCGACTGTCGCATTCTGACCGCCCTGCAGGAAAACGGCCGCCTTTCCAATCTCGATCTGGCCGACAAGGTCGGCCTGTCGCCCTCGCCCTGCTCAAGGCGGGTGCATCTGCTGGAGACCGACGGCGTCATCCGGAACTATGTGGCGCTGCTCGATCCGGCCACCATCGACCTGCCGGTCCATGTCTTCGTCAACATCACCCTGGAAAAGCAGATCGAGGCCAGCCTGGAGACCTTCGAGCGCGCCGTCCTGGAACGTCCGGAGGTGTTGGAGTGCTATCTGATGACCGGCAGTTCCGACTATCTGCTGAGAGTCGTGGTCTCGGACCTGGCCGCCTACGAACGCTTCGTCCTCGACCATCTGACCCGCATCCCCGGCGTCGCCAGCATCAAATCGAGCTTCGCGCTGAAGCAGGTGCAATACCGCACCGCCCTGCCGCTGGGGCATCTGGCGTGACGACGGCCGTCACGAAGAAGAATTTGAACCGAAAGGACGAGGTGCGCCGCAGGCAATCTCCCGTCCTGCCAGCGGCAGGGCGCTGATCGACGACCCGGCGCTGGGCGTCCCGATAAGGGCTCGTTAAAAGTTAACTGCTCTGTTTTTAGGTCCGTCATTGCGCGTTCCGCACCGGCCGGCGGCCGACCCGCCCTGAATGAAAAGGAAAAGTGGCACCGGCGTCCCTGCCGGTGTCCGCCGCTGGCGCGGCGGAGTCTTTTCTCCACCGGCAGGGACGCCGGTGCCACTGACGCTTTTCTTCTTAGCCGAAGGCGCGGCAATCCAGGAGCCGCCCCCTTGTTGCTGGATTGCTTCGCTCCGCTCGCGATTATTTTCTTAACGAACCTAAGCGCCTTGGTGGTTCTCTTCCTTGTTTGTACCGTCACAACCATCCGCGTCGAGACATCGGTCAATTGGTGGCCAGCACCAGATTGCGGACGATCGGATAGATCTGGTTTTCCCAGCGCTGGCCGTTGAAGACGCCGTAGTGACCGACGCCGGCCTGCATGTGATGGCGTTTCAGATAGGGCTTGAGGCCCGAACAGAGGTCGTGAGCGGCGGCCGTCTGGCCGACCGCGCAGATATCGTCCCGTTCGCCCTCGACGGTCAGGAGGGCGGTCTTGCGAATCAGCCCCGGGTCGACCGGGCGGCCGCGATAGGTCAGGGTGCCCTTGGCCAGGCGGGCCTCCTGGAAGACGATGCGCACGGTCTCCAGATAGAAATCGGCCGAAAGATCGAGCACGGCGAAATATTCGTCGTAGAAGGCCTTGATCGCCGCAGCCTGATCGGTCTCGCCCTTGACCAGATGATCGTAAAGATCGCGGTGCGCCTTCATATGCCGCCCGACATTCATCGAGATGAAGGCCAGAAGCTGGATGAAGCCGGGATAGACCTTGCGCCCGGCCCCGCGATGCGGCCAGGGAACGGTGGCGATCAGCTTGCGCTCGAACCACTCGATGGGCTTGCTGGTCGCCAATTCGTTGACCTTGGTCGGATTGACCCGCACATCGACCGGACCGGCCATCAGGGTCATGCTGGCGGGTTGGGCCGGATGATCGTCGGCGGCCATCACGGCGACCGCGGCCAGCACCTGGACGCACGGCTGGCAGACCGCCAGCACGTGGGTTCCCGGCCCCAGCACCTCGAGAAAGCGGATGACATGCGCGACATAATCGTCGAAGCCGAAGGGGCCATGCGCCGGGGAAACGTCGCGGGCGTTGCTCCAGTCGGTGACATAGACGTCGTGATCGGCCAGCAGCGTCCGGATGGTCCCGCGCAGAAGGGTGGCGAAATGCCCGGACAGCGGCGCCACGACCAGAACCCGCGGCTGGACCGTGTCGTCCGTCTTGCGGAAATGGCGCAACGTACAGAAAGGCGTCGCGGCGGCGCTTTCCTCGACCACCCCGACCTCGCGGCCTTCGATGCGGACCCGGTCGATCCCATAGGCCGGCTGATCGTGGCTGATGCCGGCGCGGGAGACGAGTTCCCAGGCGGCCAACAGATGCGTCCAGGTGAAACCGCCGGCCGTCTCGCGGATCGGATCGCAACCGGCGCGAATGGCGCCGGCCAGGGCGCGCACCGGCGCCATCAAGGCGGATTGCGTCTGATAGGCCAGATAAAGCATCGACGACCTCCGGATCATCTTATGCGGAAAGGTTAGTGAATAATTTGCTGCAATGCGAGACAATCATTCCAATCTAGAAATCGGGGAAGGGGGTCGTCATGCCGGCAGCCGTTCTGACCATTTCCAGCAAGAATTACTCGTCCTGGTCGCTCCGGGGCTGGCTGTTGTGCAAGATGGCCGGCCTCGACGTCGAGGAACGCATCGCGCCGCTCGACGATGCCGCGGTCCGCGCCGAGCTGCTGCTGCTCTCGCCCTCCTTTCTGGTTCCCTGTCTCGAGCATGACGGCGCCAAGATCTGGGATACGCTGGCCATCGCCGAATATCTGAACGAATGGAACCCCGCCGCCGGGCTGCTGCCCGAAGAGCGGATCGCCCGGGCGCGCTGCCGTTCGGTGTCGGGTGAAATGCATTCCGGGTTTTACAATCTGCGCTCGGCCTTGCCGATGACCCTGAAGGCCCGGCATCCCGGCTTCAAGGTCTTCGGCGGCGCCCTGCCGGACATCCGCCGCATCACGACCATCTGGCGGGACTGCCTGGCGGACTACGGCGGGCCTTATCTGTTCGGCGAAACGATGACCATGGCCGACGCCATGTATGCGCCGGTCTGCACGCGCTTCCACACCTATGACGTCAAACTCGACGATGTCGCGAAGGCCTATTGCCGCGCCATCCTCAAATGGCCGGCCCTGGTCGCCTGGACCAAGGCCGCCAAGGCCGAGCCCGACGATTTCGACGAGCTCGACGTCGAGTTCTGATCGGATCGGGACAAAAAGTGGCACCGGCCTCCGTGCCGGTGTCCGCTGCTGCGCGGCGGAGTTTTTATCCACCGGCGGGGAGGCCGGTGCCACGGATTCCTACAGCAATCCCGCCGCGATATTGATGCTGAGGGCCAGGATCACCGTGTTGAAGAAGAAGGCCAGCACCCCTTGCGCCAGGCACAGGCGACGCATGCCGCGCAGGGTGATCTCGACGTCGGAGGTCTGGCAGGTCATGCCGACCACGAAGGAAAAATAAAGGAAATCCCAATAGTCGGGATGTTCCTTGCCGGGGAAATCCAGGCCTCCGACGTGGTCGACGGTGTCCGGATTGCCGTCGGCGTCGCCGTAAAAGGCGTGCGCATAGTGGAGCGCGAACATGGTATGCGTCACCAGCCAGGAGCAGACGATGGTGCCGGCCGCCAGACTGACGTGAGTCCATTGGCCGTCGGCCGGCAGATCCTTCATGCCGCGCAATTCGACCGCGATGACGGCGATACTGAAGATGGCGGCGCCGACGGTGAGCAGCAGGATGGTCAGGCGTCCTTCATCCTGCATGCGGGCCCGAAGGCGCATATGCTCGGTCGTCGCCCGCGCCATCATGGTCCAGCTGAGGCCCAGGAAGACCACGCCTCCCAGGTCGAGGGCCAGAATGGCCCGGGTCGATGGCGGCAGGGCGGCGGGCAAAACCGCCCATAAGGCCACCGCCATGACGACGGCGATCAGCAGGCGCGGTCGCACGCGGGCTTGATGCAGCAACGAGTCAATCGCCATGGCGGATCTCCGGACGGCAGAAGGCGGACGACATCACGGCGCCGGCGGCGCCAGGGTCTCGACGCTGACCGCGCTGCGGCTCGGCGCCGCGGCGGGCGGCGGCGGCGGCGGGGCCTCGTCACGCGGCGCCGCCGGCGCCGGCGGCGCGCTGGTGATCTCGGCCGGGGCGTCCGCGGTTTTTTTCTGGCTCTGTTCGGTCATTTTGACCAGATGGGCAATGCCGTCGCCGACGATGCATCCCGATAGGGACAGGACGGCGACGGCGACGAAGGTTAAACGTCCGATCATGGATTTCCGCCGCATGGGTTTCCGGGACGCCGGTGCCACTGACGCTTCTTTTCTTGGCGCAGCGCATCGCTTTGACGGATGTAAAACGGAGCGGTTGATTTTTAACGGGCCCTTTACGTGATCTTGAAGCGCGCCAGTGCGTTGGCCAGATCTTCGCCGAAGGCGCCCCCCTTGCGGATCACCGCGGCGTTGGCCGGCAATTCGGCCAGCGAGGGATGGCCCGCCGCATAGCTGGTCAGCAAGGCCACCGGCGTATGGGCCGTCGCGGTGATTCCGCTCAAGGCGCGGATCAGGTCGATCCCCGAGGCCTCGTCCAGCACGGCGGCGCTGATGATGAAGTCGGGCTGCGTGCGCACCGCCAGTTCCAGGCCGCGGAAGAAATGGCCGGCGTTGGACACCCGATAGCCGCAAGCCGCCAGTTCCCGTTCGACGTAATGACTGGTCGCCCGGTCGGGAATCACCAGCAGCATCTCGACGTTCATCTTCCTGGCCGCTTCCTGGACGTCGAAATCGACGATCCGGCGCGATGGAAGCTGACGCACCAATTCGCCCGAATGCTCGAAACCAGCCCCATCGCCCTGTTCGAGCAGCTTGCGCAGGACGTCGATGAAGGCCTGGACGTCGACCACGTGCTCCCGCGTCAGCTCGTGCGAATCCGACAGATATTCGGAGGCCCGATGGGTCACGATATTCATCGTCGCCTTGTCGAGACTCTGGCTGCGCGCCTCGAGCGAGCGGAAGGATTTCCGCAAGGTGCCGAGCGCCTTGACGCCGTCGACCAATTTGGACTCGAAATTCCCCAGCATCACTTCGAGACCGGCCAGGACGTCGCGGGTCTCGTCGACGAATTCCGATTCGATCTCACGCTCCAGAAGATCGAGCGCGTTTGAACTTTCCACCATGACTTCCCCCTCGTCGCAGACGCGCATACCATCGTCCGAGGCGCCGCCGCCTGCAAGGACCTTTTAACGCTCCGGAATCAGGGCGTTTCCGCTGAGCCGGCCTCCGCCACGGGACGCAGGAGCAATTGGCCGCGCTCCCAGCCGCCTCCCAGGGCCTCGATCAGGGACACCGACGCGGTCAGACGATTCTGCGCAATGGTCAGGGCCGACTGCCGGTTGGACAGGGAGACCGCCTGCGCCGTGACGACGCTGGTGTAGGCCACCGTCCCGGCCTTGTATTGGTTGAGCACGAGACGTTCGGCCTCCTGGGCCGAAGCGACCGCCTGGTCCTGCACCTCGGCCTGGCGGGCGAGAACGCGCAGGGCCGCCGCTTGATCCTCGACCTGCTGCAGGCCGGTCAGCACGGTCTGCCGGTAATTGGCCACCGTCTGGTCGTAGGCGGCGCGGGCCTCCTCGACCTGGGCGCTGCGGGCGCCGGCGTCGAACAGGGTGAGCGCCAGTTGCGGCCCGACCGACCAGACATTGTTGGAAGCCTGCAGCAGGCTGCCCAGGGTACTCGCCGAAAAGCCGCTCGAGCCGGCCAGGGTTATGCTGGGAAAATAGGCGGCGATGGCCACGCCGATCTCGGCATTGGCGGCGGCGACCCGCCGTTCGGCCGCGGCGATGTCGGGACGCCGTTCCAGCAGCGCCGACGGCAAACCGGCGGGAATTGGCGGCACGCCCGGAAAGGACTCGATGGCGGCGATGGAAAATTCGGCCGGCGGCTTGCCGATCAGAACCGCGATGGCATGTTCGAGCTGGGCCCGCAGGACGCCGACCGAGACCAGCTGGGCCTGCGTCTGGGCGAGCTGGGTTTCCGCCTGGGCCACGTCGGCCCGCGCCGCCAGTCCCGCCGCATATTGGTTGCGGGTGATCTGCAGGGATTGGGCGTAGGCCGTGACCGTCGCCTCGAGCAGGCGCGCCAGGGCGTCCTCGCTGCGCAATTCGAAATAGTCCGCCGCCAAAGTGGCCTGCGCCGACAATTGCGCCGAGGCGAGATCCGCCACGCTCGCCTCGGTCGCCGCCTCGTCGCTTTCGACCGTCCGGCGGATGCGCCCCCACAGATCGGGCTCCCAACTGGCTCCCAGCGACGTATTGTAAGTGTTGCCGACGAAGCCTTTGCTCGAACCCAACGATGTCTGGCCGCCGGCCACCGACTTGGCGCGCTCGCCCGAGGCATCGAGGGAAAGGGTGGGAAAGAAGCTGGCCCGCGCCGCGTCGGTCACCGCGGCGGCCTGGCGATAGGCGGCCTCCAGGCCTTTCAGGGTTTGATTGGAAACGGCGACCTGGCTTTCCAGGCCGTCCAGCAGCGGATCGCCATAGAGGCGCCACCAGGCGCCGCGGTCGGCGGCGTCCTGCGGCGCGCCGGCCCGCCACAGGCCGTTCGCCGCGGCGTCCGGCCCGGCATCGCCCTGTTCCTTGTAGGCGGCGGGCGTCGGCGCGGTCGGGCGCTGATAATCCGGGCCCACCGCGCAGCCGGCCAGCGTCGCCATCACGACGGCCGCACCGACCGCTTTTCCGAAACCAGTCATCCTCATCCTATCCTTCGTCATGACGCCGCCGGTCGCATCGCCTTGCGGTCGCGGCGGCGCTTGCCCCATTGGCGCAGGTGATCCATGTAGAGATAGACTACCGGCGTCGTGTAAAGCGTCAGCAACTGGCTGACGATCAGGCCGCCGACGATCGAGATTCCCAGGGGCTGGCGCATCTCGGCGCCCTCGCCGTGACCGAGGGCCAGGGGCAAGGCCCCCAGCAGGGCGACCATCGTGGTCATCATGATCGGCCGGAAGCGCAACAGGCAGGCCTGGCGGATGGCGTCGGCCGGCCCCAGGCCCTGCGTCCGTTCGGCGTCGAGCGCGAAATCGATCATCATGATGGCGTTTTTCTTGACGATGCCGATCAGCAGGATCACCCCGATCATGGCGATGATGG
>JAATGN010000210.1 GCA_015654615.1 Rhodospirillales bacterium | reverse complement strand
CGGCTGGGGCAAACTGGCCGCGGCCGACGCCATCGTCTTCGGCTCGCCGACCTATATGGGCACCGTCTCCTGGCAGTTCAAAAAGTTCGCCGACGCCAGCTCGAAGCCGTGGTTCACCCAGGACTGGAAAGACAAGATCGCCGCCGGCTTCACCAACTCCGCCTCGATGAATGGCGACAAGCTGTCGACCCTTCACTATCTGTTCACCTTCGCGATGCAGCACAGCATGATCTGGATCGGCACCGGCGTCCTGCCTTCCAACGCCAAGGCCGCGCAGCGCAACGACATCAACTATCTGGCCTCCTTCTCCGGCGCCATGGCGCAGTCGCCCTCCGACGCCTCGCCCGAGGAGGGACCGCTGCCGGGCGATCTGGAGACCGCCAGGCTGTTCGGCCGGCGCGTCGCCGATTACGCGGTCAAGACCCGCGGATAACCGCCGCCCCCCTCGGCGGGTCGTCGCCCGGTCCCCCCCTGCCGGGCGGCAAGGAGAGCGGGACGCCGGGACGTCAGTCCCCGGCGTCCCGCTTTTCATTTGGGTTTTGGGTGATTGCGGACATGCCTCGGGGCACCGTGGAATTTTGAGCAACACGGACGGACCCGGACAGCCACGGATGAACACGGATAGGAAGAAGCGCCGCAGGCATTCTGACCCTCTCTCGTCCGCCTTCGGTTGCGGGAAGGGAAGCATGCCTGCGGCGCTTGTCCGTGCGCGTCCGTGGCTGTCCGGGTCCGTCCGTGTTGCCAACATCCCATCCGTACGACAGGCCATGCCAAAAGGACCCATTCAAAAAGCGATTGCCTGTGGACTCTTTCCACACCGGCGCCATATAAGGCCGTCATGAGTTTGTTATCGCCGCAGGGCCGTTCTTTTCTGAAGATGCATGGGCTGGGCAACGATTTCGTCGTGCTCGACGCGCGGCGGCAATCGCTTGCCTTGTCGGCCGAGACCGTGCGCCGGATCGCCGATCGCCGCACCGGGGTCGGCTTCGACCAGATGGTCGTCATCGCGCCGCCCGAAAGCAAGCTGGCCGACGTCTTCATGACCATCTGGAACGCCGACGGCACGGAAGTCTCGGCTTGCGGCAACGCCACGCGCTGCGTGGCCTGGTTGCTGATGGGGGAAACCGGCGAAACCCATGCGGTGATCGAGACCAAGGCCGGGCTGCTGGACGCCCAGGCGGCGGCGAACGGCCTGATCAGCGTCGACATGGGACCGGCCTTTCTCGATTGGCGGGACATCCCCTTGAGCCAAGCCGTCGACAGCAAGCATCTGCCGCTGAGCCTGGAAGACCTGACCGATCCGGTCGGCGTCGGAATGGGCAATCCGCACGCGGTGTTCTTCGTCGAGGACGCCGAAAGCGTCGATCTGGCCCGACTGGGGCCGATCCTGGAACACCATCCCCTGTTTCCGCAACGCTGCAATATCGAAATCGTCCAGCCGATCGGCCCGGGACGGCTGCGCATGCGGGTCTGGGAACGCGGCGCCGGCATCACCCTGGCCTGCGGCACCGGGGCCTGCGCCAGCGTCGTCGCCGCCTCGCGCCGCGGCCTGATCGGGCGGTCGGCCGAGGTGGTGCTCGACGGCGGCACGCTGGCCATCGAATGGCTGCAGGACGGCCATGTGCTGATGACCGGGCCGGTGGCGCTCAGCTATTCCGGCACGCTCGACGGCAGTCTGCTGCCATGACCGCCACCGCACCGGCGGATGCCCTGCCCCAGACCGCCGAGTCCACCCGAGAGCCGGAGGTGCTGACCTTCGGCTGCCGGCTGAACGCCTATGAATCCGAAGTGATGCGCGACCACGCCCGCGCCGCCGGCTGGCGGGACGCGGTGATCGTCAACACCTGCGCCGTCACCAAGGAGGCCGAGCGCCAGGCCCGCCAGGCCATCCGCAAGCTGCGCCGCGAACGGCCCCAGGCCCGGATCGTCGTCACCGGCTGCGCCGCGCAGGTCGATCCGCGGAAATTCGGCGCCATGCCGGAGGTCGACCAGGTCATCGGCAACACCGAGAAGATGCAGGCGGCCAGCTATCACACGCCGAGCCCCGAGCGCATCGTGGTCACCGACATCATGGCCGTCCGCGAAACCGCCGAACATCTGATCGCCGGCTTCGACGGCCGGGCCCGGGCCTTCGTCGAAATCCAGCAGGGGTGCGACCATCGCTGCACCTTCTGCATCATTCCCTTCGGACGCGGTCCCAACCGCAGCGTCCCGATGGGCCGCGTCACCGACCAGATCCGGACGCTGGTCGCCGCCGGCTTCGGCGAGATCGTGCTGACCGGCGTCGACATCACCGCCTATGGCGCCGACCTGCCCGGGCGGCCCAGTCTCGGCCAGATGGTCCGCCGCCTGCTGGCGCAGCTGCCGGAATTGCCGCGCCTGCGCCTGTCGTCGCTCGATCCGGTCGAGATCGACGACGACCTGCTCCGGCTGGTCGCCGAGGAACCCCGGCTGATGCCGCATTTCCACCTGTCGATCCAGGCCGGCTGCGACATGATCCTGAAACGCATGAAGCGCCGCCATCTGCGCGGCGACGTCATCGCCCTGGCCGAGCGGCTGCGGGCCTTGCGACCGGATCTGGCCCTGGGGGCCGACATCATCGCCGGCTTCCCGACCGAAACCGAGGAGATGTTCGGCCAGTCGCTGGCCCTGGTCGACGAGATCGGCCTCAGCCATCTGCACGTCTTTCCCTTCTCGGCCCGCCCCGGCACGCCGGCTGCCCGCATGCCCCGCCTGCCCGGCGACGTGGTCAAGGAACGGGCCGCCCGGCTGCGCGGCAAAGGCGCCGCCGCCATGGCCGCCTTCCTGAGCGGCCGCATCGGCCGCGAGGCCCGTGTGCTGGTGGAAAAAGACGGCTTCGGCCATTGCGAACATTACCTGCCGGTCCGCCTCGACGGCGCCACGGCGCCGGCCGGCAGCATCCTGCCGGCGCGGATCACCGGCATCGAGGACGGATCCTTGACGGGCAGCCTTCTATCATGAGCGAGCAGACGACAACGAAAACCGGTTGGCTGAACCGCGTCCGCCAGGGTCTCAACCGTTCGTCGTCCCGGCTGTCGCAGGGCCTGACCGACCTGTTCACCAAGCGCAAGCTGGACGATGCGGCGCTGGAGGACCTGGAGGAACTGCTGATCACCGCCGATCTGGGTGTCGCCACGGCGGCAAGGGTCGCAGCACTGCTGGCCAAGAGCCGCTTCGATCAGGAAGTCAGCGCCGAGGAGGTCAAGGGCGCCCTGGCCGACGAGATCGCCCTGGTCCTGGAGCCGGTCGCCCTGCCGCTTCGCCCCGATCCGGCCAACAAACCGCATGTGGTGCTGGTGGTCGGCGTCAACGGCAGCGGCAAGACCACGACCATCGGCAAACTGGCCAAATCGTTCCGCGATCAGGGCCTTTCGGTGACGCTGGCGGCCGGCGATACCTTCCGCGCGGCGGCGGTCGAACAATTGAAGATCTGGGGCGAGCGCACCGGCTGCCCGGTGATCGCCCGCGAACAGGGGGCCGACCCGGCCGGCCTGGCCTTCGATGCCCTGAAGGAGGCGCGAGCCCGCCGGGACGATCTGCTGCTGATCGATACCGCCGGACGGTTGCAGAACAAGGCCGACCTGATGGCCGAGTTGCACAAGATCATCCGCGTCCTGAAAAAGCAGGATCCGGCCGTGCCGCACGACGTTCTGCTGGTCCTGGACGCCACGGTGGGACAGAACGCCCACAGCCAGGTGGAGATTTTCAAGGACATCACCGCGGTGACCGGCCTGGTGGTGACCAAGCTGGACGGCACGGCGCGCGGCGGCGTCCTGGTCGCCCTGGCCGAAAAATTCAAGCTGCCGGTCCATGCCATCGGCGTCGGCGAGGGGATCGACGATCTGCGGCCCTTCGAAGCCCAATCCTTCGCCCGCAGCCTTTTGGGATTGGACTGACCTCCATCGTCCTTGCGTCGAAGGAGAAAGAGAACCACCAAGGCACCAAGGCGCTTTTGGGAACCCCCGGCAGCGGATGACACAGATATGCGCCGCAGGCATTTTTCCGATCATCCAGAGAACAGGCGATGGTAGGACGGGAGAATACCTGCGGCGCACTCCACATCCCCTTGGTGTCTTGGTGCCTTGGTGGTTAATCTTTTTGCCTTTTGCCGCCTACTCGGCCCGCCAGCCTTTCCATTTGGTCCAGCCGTCTTCCGGGATGCCGCGCGGCGCGAAGCCGGTCCGGCCGGCAAGGTCGCGGTGATGCCGCAGGGACCACGCCACATTGGGATAAGCCAGATCGTCCCAGGGAATGTCCTCCCAGGCGAACAATCCGACGTCTTCCGACTCAGGCCCGGCGGCGTGGTCGCCGCCCAGCATGCGGGCCCGATAGATCAGATGCACCTGGCTGATGATCGGCAGATTGTAGATCGCCAGCAGCGCGTCGACCTCCACCCTGGCGCGGGCTTCTTCCCAGACTTCGCGAACGGCGCCCTGTTCGGTGCTTTCCGACAGTTCGAGATAGCCCGCCGGCATGGTCCAGAAACCGCTGCGCGGTTCGATGGCGCGGCGGCACAGCAGATAGCGGTTCTCCCAGACGCAAACCGCGCCGACGATGACCTTGGGATTTTCGTAGAAGATATGGCCGCACTGGCGACAGACCAGGCGTTCGCGGTCTTCGCCTTGAGGGATGAGACGATCGGACGGGGGATGCGTCGCGGGAAACGGGTCGCTCATGCGATCGATCGGCGGTTCGACGGCCGCGACGCGCCCCTTCGGCAACGGGGACGATCGCGTCTAGGCGACGATGTTGAGATAGGTTCCGCGCGGCGCATGCCGATCAAAGCTTTTTCCGTCGATATTGATCACATGGCGTGAATTCGACTGCGCCTGCGACGGCTTGACCCGCGATCGTTCCTCGCCCGAGGCCGGCGCCGGCCGCCGCGCGTTGCTGTTGGTCTGCGATATCGTGACGCCGCTCGTCTGGGCGCCCGAAATACGGTTCGTCGCCATCGTCCCACTCCACCCCTCGGCCGCAGCCGATGAAATCGGCGCTCCAATTGGTCAAGCTATCATCTTTAAGAGCTGTTTGATAGATCCGCCTGACAGTCCACCCGGCGTCCCGGGCGCGACGAGGAGGGGCGGCCGCCGGGACCGCCCCTCCTCGTTTAGTGCTTATGCCCGCAGCCGCAGCCCGAAGACTGCGGAGTCAGGGCGGCCACGCCGGGCAATTCCTTGCCTTCCAGCCATTCGAGGAACGCCCCGCCGGCCGTCGAGACATAGGAGAATTTTTCTTCGACTCCGGCCTTGGCCAGGGCCGAAACGGTGTCGCCGCCACCGGCCACGGTCAACAGCTTGCCTTCCTTGGTCCGCTGGGCGGCAAACTGCGCCACGGCCGTGGTCGCGGCGTCGAAGGGGGCGATTTCGAACGCCCCCAGGGGACCGTTCCACACCAGGGTCCGGCATCCGCCCAGACGGTCGATGATGGCCTCGGCGCTGGCCGGGCCGGCGTCGAGAATCATCATGTCGTCGGGAACGTGATCGACCGAGACGACCTCGGACGGCGCATGCTCGGCGAATGCCGCGGCCACCACCGCATCGACCGGCAGGACGATATGGCAATTGGCGGCCTTGGCCTTTTCCAGGATCGACCGCGCGGTGTCGGCCAGGTCCTTCTCGCAGAGCGACTTGCCGACGGCCTTGCCCTGGGCGAAGAGGAAGGTGTTGGCCATGCCGCCGCCGATGATCAGATAGTCGACCTTGGCGACCAGATTGCCCAGCAGGTCGAGCTTGGTCGACACCTTGGCGCCGCCGACCACGGCCGCCACCGGCTTCTCCGGATGGTCGAGCGCCTTGCCCAGAGCCACCAGTTCGGCCTGCATCAGCCGGCCGGCATAGGCCGGGATCAGGCGGGCGATGGCCTCGGTCGAGGCATGCGCCCGGTGCGCCGTCGAGAAGGCGTCGTTGACGTAAGCCTCGCCGAGATCGGCCAGCTGCTGGGCGAAGACCGGATCGTTCTGCTCTTCCTCGGGATGGAAACGGACATTTTCCAAAAGAAGCACGTCGCCGTCCGTCAGCTTGTTCACCGCGGCGACCGCATCGGGACCGGTCACGTCGTCGGCCCAGGCGACCGGACGTCCCACCGCCTTGGCCAGCGGTTCGAGGAGCAGCTTCTGGCTGTATTTTTCCTCCCGGCCCTTCGGACGGCCGAAATGGGTGAGGATGATGACGCGAGCGCCTTTTTCCGCCAGTTCGCGAATGGTCGCGGCGGAGCGGTCGATGCGCGTGGTGTCGGTGACCTTGCCGTCCTTGGCCGGAACGTTGAGGTCGGCCCGCACCACCACGCGCTTGCCGCGCGGATCGAAATCGTCGAGCGTACGAAACATGGGCTTCAAGCCTTCCTTGAGGATCTTGATGGCGCCGGCATCCTGCCGGGGTGGCCCGGCGAGGCCGGCAAAGGAACCGGGCAGAATGCCCGGTTCCTTGACACCGATGGTGAGCCTATTTGGCCCCCGCGACATGCCGGACGAACCGCAGCATGTTGCAGGTGTAGCCATATTCGTTGTCGTACCAGGAGACCACCTTGACGAAGGTGCTGTCGAGCTGGATGCCGGCGTCGGCGTCGAAGATCGACGGCAGGTTGCAGCCGCGGAAGTCGGTCGAGACCACCTTCTCGTCGGTGTAGCCCAGAACGCCCTTGAGCGGGCCTTCGGAGGCCGCCTTCATCGCCTTGCAGATGTCCTCGTAGGAGGCTTCCCTGGTCAGCTCGACGGTGAGGTCGACCACGGAGACGTCGGAGGTCGGGACGCGGAAGGACATGCCGGTCAGCTTCTTGTTCAGCTCGGGGATGACCTTGCCGACGGCCTTGGCGGCGCCGGTCGAGGACGGAATGATGTTCTCGAGGATACCGCGGCCGCCGCGCCAATCCTTGGAAGAGGGACCGTCGACCGTCTTCTGGGTGGCGGTGGTGGCGTGCACGGTGGTCATCAGGCCGCGCCTGATGCCCCAGGTGTCGTTCAGGATCTTGGCGACCGGGGCCAGGCAGTTGGTCGTGCAGGAGGCGGCGGAGACGATGGCCTCGCCGGCATATTTGGCATGGTTGACGCCATAGACGAACATCGGCGTATCGTCCTTGGACGGCGCCGATTGGACGACCTTCTTGGCCCCGGCGGCGATGTGCTTCTGGCAGCTTTCCGTGGTCAGGAACAGGCCGGTGGATTCGACCACCACGTCGGCATCGACCTCGTTCCACTTCAGCTCGGCCGGATCCTTGACGGCGGTCAGACGGATCTTCTTGCCATTGACGACCAGGAAATTGCCGTCGACCGCGATTTCGCCCTGGAAGCGGCCGTGCACGGAGTCGTATTTCAGCATATAGGCCAGATAGCCGGGATCGAGCAGGTCGTTGATGCCCACGATCTCGATGTCCGAAAATTCCTTTACGGCGGCGCGGAACACCATGCGGCCGATGCGGCCGAAACCATTGATGGCGACGCGTACAGTCATGATTGTCCTCCAAACGGCAGATGCGGAAGGCCCGCCACGAGCAGAAACCGGCGGCCCCCTCGGGGCGAGCGGCGGCGTCGCAGGTCGGACGCGCCGAAAAAAACCGGCGAAAGATGTCGCATAGTCCACGACAATAATCCAGTGCGAAACGCCTGCGAGGACCGCCGTCCCACGCTTGCCCCGGTGTCTTGCATGGCATAACCTTGTAATCGGGGAAATTTGCCGCACCGCCGATTTCTGTGACAAATATGTGCGGCGGCGCCCCCATCCCGGTCTTGGCGTCCGGGACGGCCGGCCGGCCGGCGGAGGGGGAGGCGGGACAGGCATGTTTCAAACGGCGGAACTGGGCCAGACGGTCTCGAAAGAAGATTTCGACCGGATCTCCAACGATTTGCGGACCGACCTCCTGGCCCTTCAGCAGGATTTGCGGTCGGCCGACTTTCCGGTGATCGTCGTCTTCGCCGGCGTCGACGGGGCCGGCAAGGGGGAATCGGTCAATCTGATCAACGAATGGATCGATCCGCGCTGGATCGTCACCCAGGCCTATGACGAGCCGTCCGACGAAGAGCGCGAACGGCCGGCCTTCTGGCGGTTTTGGCGCGATCTGCCGCCCAAGGGCCAGATCGGGCTTTTCCAGAGCTGCTGGTATTCCCGGCCGATTCTCGATCACGTGCATGGCCATATCGAAACGCCGCAGTTCGATGAGCAGATGAAACGCATCCTGGCCTTCGAGAAGATGCTGGCCGAGGACGGCGCCCTGATCCTCAAATTCTGGATGCATCTGGGCAAGGAGGCGCAAAAGCGCCGTCTGAAAAGCCTGGAAAAGGATCCGTTGCAGAGCTGGCGGATCAAGAAGGCCGATTGGCGCAACTGGAAGCTCTACGACCAATTCATCGCGACCGCCGAGCGGGTCTTGCAGCATACCGGGACCGGGCAGACCCGCTGGGTCATCGTCGAGGGCGAAGACGCGCGCTTTCGCAGCCTCTCGGTCCTGACCTGCCTGCGCGACGCCATCCGCCGGCAATTGGCCGACCGGACCCAGCGCGAGCAGACGATCGCCGCGCAGCGCGCCGTGTCCAGCGCCAAGCGCTCGGCCGAACTGGTCGACGTGCACGACCATCGCGACGCCATCGAAATGGCCGCCGCCGCCGAGGCCCGCCGAAGAGGGGGGCGCCGCCGCAAGGAACCGACCGCCACCCTGACCGCCGCCGGAACCATCCGGCCGCGGACCGTGCTCGACGCCCTCGACATGACGCAAAGCCTCGGCAAGGAGGACTACGACCTGGCCCTGAAACAGGCCCGGGCCGAACTGGCCGTTCTGTGCCGTCAGGCCAAGGGGCGCAAGATCTCGACCCTGCTGGTCTTCGAAGGCGTCGACGCGGCCGGCAAAGGCGGGGCGATTCGCCGCCTGACCGCCGGCCTCGACGCGCGCGACTATCGGGTCATTCCGATCGCCGCCCCCACCGACGAGGAAAGCGCCCACCACTACCTGTGGCGCTTCTGGCGTCATCTGCCGCGGTCCGGCCGGGTCACGGTGTTCGACCGCAGCTGGTATGGACGCGTTCTGGTCGAACGCGTCGAAGGCTTCGCCCTGACCGACGAATGGATGCGCGCCTACGCCGAAATCAACGAATTCGAGGAGCAATTGATCCAGCAGGGCGTGGTTCTGGTGAAATTCTGGATCCATATCACCAAGGACGAGCAGTATCGGCGCTTCAAGGAACGCGAAACGATCGCCTATAAGAAATGGAAATTGACCGACGAGGACTGGCGCAATCGCGCCAATTGGGACGCCTACGAACTGGCCGTCAACGAAATGGTCGAACGCACCGGCACACGCCAGGCGCCCTGGGCCCTGATCGAGGGCAACGACAAGAACCACGCCCGCATCAAGATCCTCCGCACGGTTTGCGACCGGCTGCGCCAGCGGCTCGGCCAGGCGGCAGCGGACTGATGGGCAATATTGCGAAAAATGGCCGGCCAAACCCAGGATGCGATCATCCGACTTTTCGTCGTTGCCGGGCTCGCTCCGGTGATCCACGCGGTTCGATCGGCCAGAGCGCGATGCCTTAAATCGGCATGACGCTCCGGCTTTTCTTGATGTCCCTCGCCGGGCGCCCGCCTCCGCGCGCTTGGCCGCGGCCTCAATGGCCGCTGGAGCGCGATGCCTTAAATCGGCATCACGCTCCGGCTTTTCTTGATGTCCCTCGCCGGGCGCCCGCCTCCGCGCGCTTGGCCGCGGCCTCAATGGCCGCT
>JAATGN010000434.1 GCA_015654615.1 Rhodospirillales bacterium | reverse complement strand
CTCCGCCGCAAAGCGGCGGAAATGCTCATTCTTCGGCTTCGCCGAAACGCCGGCACGGAGGCCGGCGCCACTGATTTTTTCACAGCCTCTTTCGCGGGGATGACGGTACAGATTGATCCAGTTTGATCGCAAAGCGCTCTAGAGCGGCGTGCGTCAGGATTGAGGGCGCATATCGTTGACTATTGCCTCGGTATCGCCGGAGCTATTCCTCTCAGTGTTGGGCACCTCATAGTCAACGCGCCGCCCCCACGCCCGGAACGGACGCTCAAAAAGGACGCCGACAGATAACGCCAGCCCTGCAGACAATAAAATGACGCCTGCCGCCGTCGCAAGCTCGACCGAGTTGGAAATAACCGGTGCATGCCCGAACAGAATCCCGTGTACGATCCCGTTTACCGCCTCATGGCACATGTACCAGGCATATGAAATTCCGCCGACTCCTACCAGCAGCGGCGATCCAAAAAACGCACGGTATGGGCCGGGGTCAACAATAAATATCCGCAGGATTAGATACCCGAAAACCAGCGTCAGGAAGCTGAACAGCAGGGTCGGTTGCCAGTCGAACAGGCGGTTGTCGATATAGAGGGCAATCAGACCGAGCACGATCATATCGATCGTCGGCCGGACGCGCCTTACGAGGGCGAGCACCACTGGCGAGCGAACCATACACGCGACCAGCACTCCCATCATCAACGCATCCATCCGCGCCGGGAGGGAGACGACCTGGAAGAAGCCGCCCACCCCCAACCCCAGCAATACTCTAACGATCGGAGCTCCGACGATGCATGCAATTGCGAGGTAGACCGTCTTACGTCGGTCGAGCAAGTAGATCAGGAGAGGAAGCAGCAGATAGAATTGTTCCTCGACGGCGAGCGACCAGGTGGCGGCGACCCAATACGAGCCGGTGTTACTGGTCAATTCCATTGCGTAGTTCTGAGTGAACGTCAAATAGGTCCACAATGGCAATGGGCCGTGCAAGAGCCACCCATCGAGCCAGGGCGACGCAAGCCACGGCCTCGCGATAAGCGCGATCTCATAGGTAAGGAGGAGGAGAACGTAAACCGGCAAGATGCGGGCTGCCCGCCGCACCCAGAATGCCCGAAACAGATTGTTGGTCTTCCGCTTGTCAAGCAGTATGCCGCCGATCAGGAAGCCCGACAGGACGAAGAAAAGATCGACCCCGCCGTTTAGAAAGGGGATCAACGTCTTTTTCACGACCAGGATCGGCGGAAAGAACTCCGGCGTGACAATTCCTGCCAAACAATGAATAGCGATGACGAGCAAGCACGCAACTCCCCGCACTCCGTCAAGTTCGCGCACATACTTATCCATATGGATAAGTATGGCATTGACCAGACCCTGTGTCTATATAGCGCTTTTGGAGTGCGCGGGGCTGGCGATGGCAAGGTTGCCGCAGGCTGACCTGCACTTGCAGTGAACTTTGCTGGAACGGCCGATATTCGATGTTCACACGGGGTCAATCGATCGATCATGCCGCGCTTCGATTGGCAAATTTTTTTGTGCCATGATTGGATCGCATCCCCTCCCCGCGCAATCGATAAACCGCCTTCTCAATAACCTTGCCGCGTGCAGGCCGCCTCACACTGACTCAAATATGAGAACTTGAGCAGGTCACTCTTGCTCGCCCAACGACGATGATATAGCGTGCCTCACCACGATGCGGCTCGCCTCATACATAGGGCTCGCTCGCGATTGACGGCTGAACCGCCGTTACTTCATGAAGGAGCTTTGGAATGCGAACCGCATTGATCACGGCAGGACTTGGTTTTATTGGCTCTCACATTGCCCGACGATTGCTCGCGGACAATTTGGTGGACACCTGTATTTTACTTGATAACTTTAGCACATACGTTTCACCGGTTAAAAATTCGATCGTCGATTATCGACGTCATCGGTTGTTCGGGATTGAGGATCGCGTTCGCGTTGAGCGCTGCCAAACTCAGTATATGTCATCTATATTTCATCTTCTGCACAAATACCGCCCCACTTATATCTTTCACCTGGCCGCGCTCCCGCTCGCGACAATTGATAACCTGACGAGCGACGAAACGATGGAAGGCACCGTGATATCGACGGCGAATCTGCTCGAAGCGTGCAACCTCCTGAAGGAACAAATCGGGTATCGGCCGGAGCGATTCGTCTACGCCTCGTCCAGCATGGTCTATGGCGATTTCCGCTACACGCCCGCCGACGAAGGCCACCCCCTGCAGCCGCGCAACATCTACGGGACGATGAAGCTCGCCGGCGAGTCCGTCACCCTTGGGCTAGCGAAAACCTTTAAAATCGATGCCGCCTGTATTCGCCCGTCAGCTGTCTATGGCCCTACCGATATGAACCGCCGGGTATCGCAGATCTTCCTGGAGAATGCCATGCACGGCAGGAAGATGATTGTCGATGGGGCCGACGAAGCGCTTGATTTTACTTTTGTTGAAGACACCGCGATGGGATTTGTCCTTGCGGCGACGAAGCCGGAGGCGGTCGGAGAAGTGTTCAACATTACAGCCGGTCAGGCGTTTACGCTAATCGAGTACATCGAAATCCTTAAGGATCATTTCCCCAATGTAAGCTACGAGGTTCGCGAACGCGATCATTCGCGGCCGAAGCGCGGGACCCTGTCGGTCGAAAAGGCTGAGCGGTTGTTGGGGTACCATCCGGCCTATACCTTGCGGCAAGGCATTGATAAGTACGTAGCGTTCGTGAAGAAATATGGTGAGTACCCCTCGGCGTAGCCGGATGTTGGTCTGACGCCCCCATGGCCGTTACTTACGGTCAGGTCCGCAAGACCTAATCCTTCCCTCCCAGAAATGGGTACATGCTTGTCGGGGCACGAATTCGAACCCTGTGGCCGCTTCGGCCTTCAATCAGTGGAGCTTGTGGGATCATGGCCGATATCGTTCCTTTGTGCCGCCCTTCTATCGGTGACGAGGAAATAGCCGCGGTAGCGGAGACGTTGCGTAGCGGCTGGATGGCGCACGGAGCGTGGAACCACAAGTTCGAGGATGCCTTCTGCCGGTACCTCGGTGTGCCGTACGCCATCAGTATGAATTCCTGCACTTCAGCGCTCGAAGCGGCGCTGGCGGTTGCCGGCATCCGCGGCGAGGTGGTGGTCCCCAGCATGACCTTTGTGGCGACCGCCAATTCGGTCGCGATAACCGGTGGCACGCCGGTTTTTTGTGAAGTCGACGAGGCCACCCGCAACATGACGGCCGCCACGATTGCGGAGCGGCTGACCTCGCGGACCGAGGCGGTTATCGTTGTTCATTTCGGCGGTCAACCCTGCGCAATGGATGAAATTGTCGAGCTATGCCAGCGTCGCGGCCTGTTCCTGATCGAAGACAGCGCCGAGACTCTGGGAGCGACCTGGAAGGGCACTCAGGCCGGCGCCTTCGCGGTTGGTTGCTTCTCGTTTTTCCCGACCAAGAACATCACCACTGGCGAAGGAGGGATGCTGACTTGTAAAGACGAAGTCTTTGCCAACAATATCCGTGCTTTCGCCGCGCATGGCGTGTTTTCAACAACTTTTCAGCGGGAGAAGGCAACGCGGCCGTGGCTGCGCGCTGCTGAAATACCGGGCCACAATTTTCGAATGCCCAATCCCCTCGCCGCAATCGGTTATCATCAGATGGGACGGTTGGACGAGTTCAACCGTCGCCGGCAGGTACTCGCGGCCCGCTACGACGAGCTATTGGGCCAGCTGCCGGACCTCGCGATCCCTGTGGTAGCCGAGGGCGCGTCGCATGTTTACCAGATGTATACGGTGACCGTGCCCGAGCAAGCCAGGGACCGCATCGTCAACGCGATGCGAGCCGATGGGATCGGCGCCAGCGTTCATTTTGATCCGCCGGTTCACCTCCAGCCCTGTTATCTGAAGCGCGGCGGACACAAAGGACAGCTTCCGGTGACCGAGCGTTTGGCCGCCAGCCTCATCACTCTGCCGATGTACCCCGACATGACCGATGAACAGCAGGGCCTGGTGGTTGACTCTCTTCGCCGAGCGATCAACGGATTCTGATCTGCGCGGGAAGGTTCGAAGGGGAGCGACCGGATTGTCCGCGCCAAATGTCATATTCCTGGAGCGCAAGCAACCACAAGCATTTGCTTGCCCATAGGTTTAATCGGGCTCGCCAGATAGCCGCGAATCAACAGGGAATGGACGGGAAGCACTGATTTCACCGTAAGCGGTAGAAACCGTGGCACGACTTTTTCGATCTGCATGCCTTGCGCCCGAAAAAAGTCGCTAAGCGAGAGGTGACTCCAAACCGAGATATGCGTGTAATCGTCAAAATAGTCAGCATAAGCATATTTATAGTTAGGCTGCAATGCGATGAGTCGCCCCCCCGCCTTTAGTTTGAGCTTCGCTGAACGGATGCAGGACGCCAAGGCCTCCTGCGTAACGTGCTCGAAAAGATTACTGGCGAAAATCAGATCGAGGCTGTGTTCCGGAATCTCGTCAATGCGGGTGAAGTCTCCAACGATCGTCTGAACATTCGGAGCGGCGTACTCCACCATACCCGGCCACAGATCAAGGGCATATTTTTTTTCAGCGGCTATCTTATTGATGAAATCACAATAACCGGCACCGAGTTCCAAGACGGCGCCGCTGGGTGGGACGTAGCGCTGAAATGCATAACGCGCAAGCGTCTCCCATAATACCGACCGCCGATTATCATATGAGAGTCGAGTCGCATGGTAATTGGCATAGGCAGTCATTTGATCCTATCCCAGCCCGCAATGATGCCGACGATCATTCGAAGACCGACCTTCATGGCGACAAAATTGGAGATGTTGCCGCCTTTGCTGACGCCGACTCGGGGATGAAAGGTAATCGGACACTCAACGACCGCGAGCCCCCTTCGGATCGCCTGTTCAAGCAGATACGGATTGAACTCTAGATTCACATCGGTATCGAGATGCGGCAGAAGGTCAAGCAGAGGTGCCTTGCGGCATAGTTTATAGGTTGTGCCAACATCCGATAGCGTCGATTCACCTAAATACTTCATCTCGAGCAACTTGGCGACTGCAAAATTACCATAGTGGATGAAGGTAGAAATCTGAGTAGACGATTCTTGTAATTGTTCGACAATGCGGGTGCCGTTGACGATGTCGGCATGCGGCGCGTAGGCGAGAAACTTTGGGATATCGGCCGCGCGAAACGTCATGTCACCTTCACAAAGCAGGACGATTTCCGTATCGTCGAAGCGGCATCCCTCCGTCAACGCCCGAAAAACGCAGGCACCATACCCCGGTTTCATCTCATTGAAAACAATAGCCCCGGCTCGTCTGGCCTCTGCCTCTGTATTGTCAGCGCTGTTGTTGCTGACGACGACCACTCGCTTGACATATGGCGAGGCCGTAAAATCGCGGACGGCCTGGTAGATACTGAGTTCATCGTTATATGCAGTCAGCACCACCGTCACCTGATCGCTGGCAAGTTCGTCGAAACGGACTTTCTTGCAAGCGCGCTTCGCACTGACGGTAAAAAAGACATCCTTAGCGACGCAGAAAAGGCCGAGGACGAT
>JAATGN010000049.1 GCA_015654615.1 Rhodospirillales bacterium | reverse complement strand
CGCAATGACGGCGTTTTCTTGTTAGTTCGCCACCGACCGCGCGCGGCCGACCCACCCTGGATGAAAATGGCAGATTTCTGCGGATTATTGGTGGAGGTAAATCCTTTTTTCTGTCTAGCCGAAGGCGCGGCAATCCAGATCCGGGGACCCTGGATTGCCGCGCCTTCGGCTAAGCGGTCGGCTTCGACGTGGCGCGGATCGGGGACTGGATCGGCCCCGCCGATGAAACGCCGCCCCTCAACGAGGGTTGCGCCCGCACCGACGGGAAATCCTGTCCGTAAAATATTATTCACGCGAAGACACGAAGACGCGAAGCCAATGTGGTGGATGGCAATCCGCTTCCAATACGGCTTCATTCCCCTTCGCGCCTTGGCGTCTTCGCGTGAATAAATGCGTCATTGCGAGCGATCAGCGAAGCAATCCCGATCCGGGGGCCCCAGGATTGCCGCGCCTTCGGCTAAGCGGCGGACTTCGACGTGGCGCGGATCAGGGACTGGGTCGGCCTCGCCGATGAAACGCCCCCCCTTCGGCGAGGGTTGCGCCCGCACCGACGGAAAATCCTGTCCGTAAAATATGATTCACGCGAAGACACGAAGACGCGAAGTCAATGTGGTGGATGGCAATCCGCTGCCAATACGGCTCATTCCCCTTCGCGCCTTGGCGTCTTCGCGTGAATAAATGCGTCATTGCGAGTTGCGCACCGGCCGGCGGCCGACCCGCCCTGGATGAAAAGGAAGAGTGGCACCGGCGTCCCTGCCGGTGTCCGCCGCTCTGCGGCGGAGTCTTTTTTCCACCGGCAGGGACGCCGGTGCCACTCACGCTTTTCTTCTTAGCCGAAGGCGCGGCAATGACGGCGAGGAAAACGCCCCTCAGAGCGTGGAGATCATCAGATCCACCGCCTCGGACAGCGGCAGGTCGAGGCGTGTGATCCTCTCCTGTTCCAGAAAACGCTCCTCGTTCTTCGACAGTTCGCCGGCAAGAACGGCATAGTGCGGACCGGCCGAGCGCTTGATGATCTGGTGGGCGAAGGTTCTTTGCATCTGGTCGTAGAAGCGACAGCCGAGAAAAACGAAGCCCAGGCCGCTGCGCCGTTCGATCACCGTTTCCGGAATCGGCGTTTGGATGTCGATTTCCGTCAGGACCTCGACATAATCGGAATCCGAAATCAGAAAATTGGCGGCCGGGCGCACCGCGCCATGCGGTTTGTAGAGCACGGTCGTTCCATTGGCCGGCAAACCGGGGATTTCCAGGCCGGACGCGTCATAGGCCTTGCCCCAGGGTTCCTCGTAGGTCTGGCCGCTGCGGCGAATGCCTTGCCATTGGATGAAAGCGGCGCCTTGCGCGTTCAGGGCATCGGCCATGACGGTGTCGTACCAGACATCGACGATCAGCGGCAGGGACAGGCCGGCCAGCCAGCGATGCAGGCGGGTCGGCGCCGGGGCCGCGCCGAACAGATCCTGAAGGATGCGCACCAGGCTGAGCCGATGCTTGTTCGACTCGATCCATTGCGCGGTCGACCACAGATTGCTGCGGATGCGACCCGGCACGGCGATTTTCCCATTGATCGCCAGGGCCAACGCAGCGGGAGAATCGGGCAGAATCGACGGCCCTTCCAGCGCCAACAGATCCGGGCCGAGAAAGGGCGCCAAGCGCCCGGTTGCCAGGCCGGCGGCGACCTCCTTCAATTGGCTGTGCGCCATGACGTTAATCGTCCGACCGCTTGCGGGCTTCGACGGTAATCGGCAGGCGGGTGTCGGCGGCCATCTCCGGCAATTCGAGAACCCAGCCGTTGCCCAGCTTGATCCACCCTCCCCACAAAGCTTCCTTCTCGGTCTCGACGATCGATTCCTCGAGATCCTTCTTCGGAACATAGACCGACATTTTGCCGGCGGCGTTGCGGATCATCACCTTCATGCCTCAGTCCTCCACCAATTCGAGTTCCTTCGCGCGCATCCCCACCATCCGGCCGCGTTCGACGAAATCGACGCCATAGATGTAGAACTGTTGCAAAAAGGTTCCGATGCTGTTGACGTAACCCACATCGCCCTTGCTGATCAGCAGATCGCCGATTTCGGACCCCATGAAAGTTCCATCATTTCTGATATTTTTCTTCGATCTTACCTTCTGGCCGAAACCATACTGAGGATTATCGTTTATTTCGACGATCTGTTCCTTACGCATCTCGCCCATCTCCACTCATCTGCGTCGCCGCAAGATGCCGTTCGAAGCGGCGGCGCGCCACATCCCGGACATCGGCCTCGACGTCATTGACCAGTTGCGGCAGATAGGCCGGCGCGATCCGTTCCGCCACGGCGTGACGGACGCGCCAATCGCTGTCGCCGGCAAGCATCGTCAGCTGTTCGTCGTCAAGACGCTCGACCACCACCAGGCGAACGGCGACATCCTCGTCCCATGCCATGGAAATGAGCCATTCCTTGGCGATTCGCCGCGCGGTTTCCAGACGAACGTCGACCACGGGATCGCACATCATCACCGGCAGGGCGTCGACAGGCAGACGGCGCGCCACCACCACACGGACGTAATAATCGGGATCGGAGGTCATCTGCATCAAGGCGCCGACCTCCAGGCGGCTGGCCGCGGCGACACGCACCCTGGGATCCGGATCGCCGCCCAGTTGGCGGACGAACCGCTGCGGGAGCCGTTCGGCCGCCACCACGCGCACCTCGGGGTCGGGATCCTCGACCAGAGCCGGCAGCTGAAACACGCTGACGTAACGCGCCGCGATCGCCCGCAGCAGAAAATACGGTTCTCGCAGAGACGGTCCGGCCAATTCGGGATGAGCCCGGAAAAAGCGGTCGAGCCGGCTGCCCCGGCGATCCTGGATACAGACCTTGCCTCTTTCGCAGTCGCCGGTGGCCAGCCAGGCGCGATGCGGACAAAGGCCGCAATCGACCGCCCGGCCTTGCCAGTCGAAGGGTTCTTCCTGCTCGCTCATCGCCGCGGTCCCTTGGACATTCGGACAATATCGATGATTCGCCGATGACGCGGATGGACGCAGATCGATAGTCTCGTTTCGCTCGGGACGACCATGAAATCTGCGAAATCTGCGTTCATCTGCGGATCATCTTCCAAATGCCCACGCGGTTTAGGCGGAGGCGCGCCCGACGTCGCCGTTCACGCGGTTCCACCAGGCCAGGGCCGACGCCTCGATGAATTCGTGGGCGTAATCGTCGACCACCGTGATGCCGGCCTCGGCCAATGTCTTGCGGGGACAATCCCCGATGCGCGCCACCAGCACCGCCGAGACGCCCTCCAAGGCTTCGATGATGGCCTCCAGGCTCGTCTCTTCGCCGTAGCCGCCCTTGCAATAGTTGTCGGCACGGCGAATGCCCAGAAAGCGCACGGACTGGCCGTCGACTTCCAGCAGCTGAAATTCGCGGGCGTGGCCGAAGTGCTGATTGATGCGCCCGCCCCCCTTGGTCGCCACGGCGACCAGCAGCGGCTTGCCGACGCTGCCGGAGTCACGGCGCGCCGAAGCCTCGGCAGCCTGACGGTCGGCGCGCTCCTGATCGACCACACTCATGTAAAGCTCCCGGATTTTCGGATCGAATATCGGTTCTTCCTCGATCTTATCGAGCGCGAAGTCGGCCCCGAGATCCTCGCCCAGCAGGCCGACGGCGTCGGCCCGGCACTGGCGGCAGTGCCGCATCAGCTTGGCCCCGCCTTCGAGACGGTCCTGCACGGCGGCCAGCTCGATCGGGGTCGGACCGCGCTGCCCGTTCAGACCGAAGAAGGTGCCGTGCGCCGGATCGGAAATCAGCGGCATGACATTGTGCAGGAAGGCGCCCTTGGCTTTGACCACCCGATTGACCTCGGCCATATGCTCGTCGTTGATCCCGGGGATCAGCACCGAATTGACCTTTACCAGAATGCCGGCGGCGACCAGACGCTCCAGGCCTTCCATCTGGCGTTCGTGCAGGATGCGGGCGGCCTCCAGGCCGGTCCAGCGACGATGGTCGTGGAAGATCCAGGGATAGATATGCTGTCCGACCTCGGGATCGACCGCGCTGATCGTGATGGTCACATGATCGACATTGTAGTCCCGGATGGTTTCGACATGGTCGGCCAGCGCCAGGCCGTTGGTCGACAGGCAGAGCTTCAGATGCGGCAGGGCCTTGGCGACCAGTTCGAAGGTCCGAAAGGTCTTATGGGGATTGGCCAAGGCGTCGCCCGGTCCGGCGATCCCCAGCACCGAAAGCTGCGGAACCTTGGCCGCCACCGCCATCACTTTCTGCAGGGCCTGTTCCGGAGACAGCTTTTCGCTGACCACGCCGGGCCGGCTTTCGTTCGAACAGTCGTATTTGCGATTGCAGTAATTGCATTGAATGTTGCAGGCGGGGGAAACCGCCACATGCATCCGGGCGAAATAGTGATGCGCCTCTTCGCTGTAGCACGGATGGTTCTTGACCTTGTCCCAGACTTCGGGGGACATGTCGGCCGGGCCTTGTGACGATCCGCAGGACCCATTGCCTGTGCTCGAGCAGCCGCCGGATGCGGCGACGGCTTTGGCAAGAGAAATGACTTGTCCGCTCAAGGCAGCCCTCCATCACGAGAAACTCTTCGGAGAGGGAGATCTGCAGGACCCGTGCCAACCGGAAAATTGGCGGAATTACGCGGTTTTCCTCAGTTCGAAGGTTGTTGACCTTGCGACAACCCTGTCGCGCTTGCGACAAAGCGGCCATCCGCACTTCGGGATGTCCGTTTTTCGCGCAATCGTCCGTTCCCCTGCGGCCCTTGACATTGCCAAGTCTCCGGGCTCAGGTTTCGTCAACCTATCCGCCCCTTGCGATGCGGCCGAATATTGAGGAGGGATGATGCGAACACTCGGGCTTCTTGGCATTCTTTGCTTGCTGGCCTTTCCGGCTTTTGCCGACGACGCGCCGTTCGGCCTGCGCTGGGGGGCGAATATCGAAGAATTGAAAAGCCGAGGATTTGCGGGAGACGTTCAGCAAGACGACGGGCAACTGCAATTCTACCTGACCAGCAAGCTGTCGAATGCGCCGAGCTACTCCGATTTTGCGCGGCTCGGCGTCGACCGGCAACGCGGCCTGCAACGGATCCTGTGGGTTTCCAAAGAAGTCACCGACGATCCCGCCGGCCAGAAGGGTCTTGATCTCTACAAGAGCATGAAACAGACCTTGACGGACAAATACGGCGATCCCAAGAGTTCGGACGAGGAATTCGCCGGCAGCCGGGACCATGGCCCCAATTCCTTTTATCAATGCCTGGCCGAGGACGGCTGCGGCGTCTTCGTCACGGTCTGGCGCGGCATCGGCACGGATGTCCGCTTGCGCCTTCTCGGAACGGCGACCGGAAAAGGGCGCCTGGAGGTCGTTTTCCTCGGGCCGGATTGGAACGACATCGTGACCGAAAGACAGAAGAAGCCGAAGCCATGAGAAAGGGCGCTTTGCCTCAATGCCCGTTCACCTTGGCCCCGGTGGGCCAGTGGGGCCCGAAGTGAACGGGCATCGGGGTTCGTGACGATCGGGCTTCGATGGCCCGCCAAGTCCGCAAAAATGGGGAATGATACCGAGATGCTGCTGTTCTATGCGACCCGTGACGGTCAATCGCGCCAAATTGCCACGAAAATCTCGGTCAGGCTCGGCGAAAGGGGGATCGAAGCCCGCCCCCGCGACCTGGCCGAAGGCGCGCCGGCGGCCGGCGAACTCTCCGCCGCGTCGCTGGTCGCTCTTGTCGCCTCGGTCCGCTACGGTCGGCATTTGAAAGAAGCGGAACAGTTCATGGCGCTCTACGACACCCTGGCGTCGCCGCCGCCCCTGGCCCTGGCCTCGGTCAATCTGACGGCCCGCAAACCGGGCAAGGATACGGCCGACGGAAACGCCTACCTCCGCAAATGGATTGCCCGCCATCACCGCAAGCCGGCCCTGGCGACGGCCATCGCCGGGCGTCTCGACTATCCCCGCTACACCTGGCTCGACCGGCAAATGATCCGCCTGATCATGAAAATGACCGGCGGCCCGACCGACCCGCAGGCCCGCGTCGAATATACCTCGTGGGACGCGGTCGATCGTTTCGCATCGGCGATCGCCGATCTTCAAAACGCTCAAAAGTAAAATCGGCGGCAAGGCTCCCGGTACGATACGCCCGACAGCAGTCGCGCGTATCGATTTGGACGATTCATAGTTCTGACAATAAGTTGTTCTGACAAAAACAACCTGTGCGCGCATATCAACTGGTACAAGGGCAACGCATCGGCGGCCCCGGCGACATCGTCATTTCTCCGCAAGAAAAAAACTTGTCGTCTCGATTTGCAACCACAGTGACCCGATCGATTCGACACAAGAGCATTCTATTCAAAGCCTCAAATATTTGATAAAAAGGTCGCCTTATAAAATCCAAAATGTTCTTCATTGGAACACTGCGTGACACGTCAGAAGAAATCTTCCGATACGCCTCCGACCCCACGTCCCGTCATCGTCGCGCTGACGGGAGGCCTTCTGCTGTTGAACCTGTTCGTCGTCTCCCTGATCGGCCTGGGCGTCTATGAAAGCCGGCGGCAGCATGAGGAACGGGGGCGGGTCACCACCCAGAATTTGGCGAAAGCCCTGGAACAGGACATCGCCGATCAAATCGGCAAGATCGACCTGGCTTTGTTCGCGCTGGCGCAGGAATACACGCGCCAGCACAAACAGGGATCTCCCGGCGACACCGTGATGCAGGATGCCATTTCGGCCATTCGAACGAGATTGCCGGATATCGGCGCGCTTTCGGTCTCCAACGCGGCGGGCGACCTGACCGCCTCCATCGGCACGGAGTCCGCCATCGTGCCGAATATCGCCGATCGCGAATATTTTTCCCGGCTGCAGACCCAATCGGACGATGCCTTGCTGGTCGCCAAGCCGGTGGTCAGCCGCGTCACCGGCCAATGGATCCTCATTTTCGCCAGACGCCTCAACAATGCCGACGGCACCTTCGCGGGCGCCGTTTACGGAGGCATTCACCTCGATCACCTGCAGCAACAGTTCTCCAGCCTCGACATCGGAAAGCAGGGCATGGTCGCACTCCGCGACGCCAAGCTCAATCTGATCGCCCGCTTCCCGATGAGGAAGCCCCTGGTCCCCGGCGTCGACCGGGCAAGCGTCTCCAGGCAGACGCTGTCTTCGTTCGAGGCGAACCGGCAGTCGGGCACCTATATCGGCACCTCCGCCATGGACCATGTCGAACGCATGGTGAGCTACCGGCAAATTACCAACTACCCCTTGGTCGTTCTGGTCGGACTGGGCACGGAGGATTACCTGAGCGGTTGGCGCGACGACCTGATCGAGGGCGCCGTGCTGGCTTTCGTTTTCCTCGTGGTCAGCACGCTTGCGGCACGGCTGATCCTGCGCAGCTGGCAGCGCCAACTGGCGACGCTCGACCAGCTCGGCCGCGGCGAAGAACGATTGCGCATGCTGGCGGAAAATGCGTCGGATACGATCAGCCGGCTCGATCCCGCCGGACGTTATCTCTACGTTTCGCGCTCGATCCTGCCGACCACCGGATACCATGACGTCGACCTGTTGGGGCGCCCCGCCGTCGACTTCGCCCATCCCGACGATCGGGCCCTGCTGCTGGCCGACAGGGCCGCGCTGTTGCACCGGCCGGAAACACGGACCGTCTCCTATCGTTTTCGCCACAAGGACGGACATTATGTCTGGCTGGAGGTCAACATCCGCCCGGTTCTCGACGACAACGGCCGGATGCTCGAATTCGTCGCGGTCAGCCGCGACATCACGCAGCGAAAGCAGGCCGACGCGCAGATCGAATTTCTTGCGCATCACGATCCCCTGACGGGCCTTCCCAACCGCCTGCTGGGCAAGGACCGGATGGAAGTGGTGATCCGTCGCGTCGGACGCGGCAAGGGCAAGGCCGCCTTGCTGTTTCTCGATCTCGATCATTTCAAGAAGGTGAACGATTCGCTGGGCTACCCCATCGGCGACGAATTGCTGAAGCTGGTCGCCGCCCGCCTTCGGGAATGCCTGCATGAAACCGATACCCTGTGCCGCCAGGGCGGCGACGAGTTCCTGATCCTCATGGGCGATATCCGCGAGGCGGAAGCCGCCTCTCTGACGGCCGAAACGATTCTCGCCTGCCTGGGGCATCCTTTCGTCGTCGACGGCCAGGATCTGTATATGTCGGCATCGATCGGCATCGCCGTCTATCCCGACGATGGCGCCGATTTCGATACGCTGTTCCAGCGCGCCGACATCGCCATGTATCATGCGAAGGAAATGGGGCGGAACGCCTATCGCTTCTTCGCCGAACAGATGAACGCCGACAGTTCGGAATATCTTGGACTGCGCAACGGCCTGCGGCGCGCCCTGGAGCGCAATGAACTGCTGCTCCACTACCAGCCGCAAGTCGATCTTCGCAGCGGCCGGGTCATCGGGGTCGAGGCGCTGGTCCGTTGGAACCATCCGGAATTCGGGATCGTACCGCCGGGCCGCTTCATTCCGGTCGCCGAGGAAAGCGGCCTGATCGTGCCGATCGGCACCTGGGTGCTGAATGAGGCCTGCCGTCAGGCGGCCGCCTGGCGCGACGCCGGATTGACCGGATTGGTCATGGCCGTCAATCTTTCGGCCGCCCAATTCAAGCGCGGCGATCTGCTGCAGATCGTGACCGACGCCCTCGCCGCTTCGGCGCTCCGCCCCGATCTCCTCGAACTGGAACTGACCGAATCCATCTTGATTTCCGATACGGCCAAGGTCCTGGCGACGGTCGATCAGCTCAAGGAATTGGGGGTCAAACTGTCCATCGACGACTTCGGGACGGGATATTCCTGCCTGGCCTATCTCAAGCGCTTCCGGGTGGACCGGCTGAAGATCGATCAATCGTTCGTGCGTCATATCACCACCGACCCGAATGACGCGGCCATTGTCCAAGCCATTGTCCAATTGGCCCGCAGCCTGGGCCTGCGCACCGTCGCCGAAGGCGTGGAAACCGAACCGGCAATGCATGCCCTGGCCGCGCTCGGATGCGACGATGCGCAAGGGTATTATTTCGCCAAACCGATGAAGGCGTCGGAGGCCGAGGACTTTCTCCTCGACGCCACGATCGCTCCGGCCCGTCAGGCCTGAGCCGCAGGGCCTCGGCCTTTCCTTCGAGTCCGGCGACGGCTACACTGCACGCCGTTCCGGTCGCGCGGCCATTGGAGAGACCTTGTTCCCGATCCTTGTCTGGTGCCTCTCCGCCGCCGCCGTGATCTATCTTCTCGCCGCCGCCGCGCTTGTCCTGGGGCAGCGCAGGCTCCTCTACCGGCCGATGCCGGCCCGCCGCGATCCCGAGGCCGCCGGCGCGTCCTGGATGACGCCGGTATGCCAAGCGAAAAAGCTGCTGGGCTGGTTCGCACCGCCGCCGGAGGAAGACGCCCCCACCCTGGTCTTCTTCCATGGCAACCGCGGGACCCTGGCGCGCGTCGCCGCCAAGACGGCCGCGTGGCGCGTCGAGGGCATCGGCATCTTCGTCGCCACCTATCGCGGTTATGAAGGAAATCCCGGCCGCCCGAGCGAAGCGGGACTTTATGCCGACGGCCGCGCGGTTCTCGACTGGCTGGCCGAGGCCGGCATTCCGGCGAGCCGCATCATCCTTTATGGAGAATCCCTGGGCACCGGCGTGGTCACGCAATTGGCCGGCGAACGCCCGTTCCGCGCCGTCGTTCTGGAATCCCCCTTCGCCAGCATCACCGACATCGCCGCCCGGCGTTATCCCTGGATCCCGTGCCGCTGGTTGCTCCGCGACCGTTTCGACAGCCTGTCGAAGATCGGCGGCATCGTGGCGCCATTGTTGATTCTGCATGGCGGAGCCGACCGCACGGTTCCGGTCGAACACGCCCGGAAACTGGCCGAGGCGGCTCCGAAAGCACAACTGGTGGTATTGCCCGAAGCCGATCACCTGAATCTTCACGAGCGGGGCGCCACACCGCCGCTGCTCGCGTTTCTCAAAGGCTTGTAATATGTTCGGGGCATTCGCACCTCGTCGCCGGGCCCTCGAATATCCGGACGTTGGGCAGTTGCCTTCGTCAGGTTCCTCATCAATAATGCCCGACCGATAAATGCCTCAACCCTGTCGGAGACATCCTATGTTTTTCAAGTCGATGGTGGCCGGATTGGCCGTCGCCGTGATTGCCGCGGGTTCCGCCGCTGCCGCCGAATGTACGCTTCCCGCCGATGCCCAGGCCGGTAAAGCGGTCTCCAACCAGTGCAAGAGCTGCCACGTTTTCGAAGCCGACAAGCCGTCTCGGCCGACCGGCCCGAACATTCACGACGTTTTGGGCCGCAAAGCCGGCTCGCGCGCCGACTTCCCCAAATACTCCGAAGGTATGCTGGGGGCGAACGCCAAGGGCTTGGTCTGGACCGAGGACAAGATCCTCGATTATGTGGCCGATCCCAAGGCCTTCCTGGCCAAGGTCAACGGCGCCGACGTGAAGCATGCGATGTTTTTCCAGTTGAAGGACGAGCAGAAGCGCAAGGATATCGTCGCCTTCCTGAAGGCCATCAAAGACAAGCCCGAGTGCAATTGATCTCGGGACGCTGATGGATTTTTCGACGCCGCCCTTCGGGGCGGCGTTTTTTGCTACCGGGGCGCCAAGGCGCTTTCGATTCGCGCGATGTGATCGTCGATGTCGACGGCCAGGCTGGAGGTGACCTCCAAGGCGCGGTCCTCCAAGGCCGGCGTTCCCGCCGCGGCGCTCCGATGGCTTTCGACGCGACGGTCGCGTTCCACCAACAGCCTGACGATCTGCGGGCGAAACAGGGTCACGACCGCGCCAACCCAGCGATTTGCCGTGGGCGTCGGGTCGTCGTGCCCGATCCGAAAACGGGACAGCATGGCGATCACATCCGCCGCCCTGTACCAGGTTTCGGCCGTCACCCAGCGATTGGTGGTGAACAATCGGCCCGGTTCGCCCCGATGATCGAGAGCGATGGCGATCAGATGCGAGAGGGATTCCCGTTCGCCTCGCACCGGAGATAACGAGGCCGGAGCGAGACCGCACGGCATTCCCCGCGCCCGCAGGAAGGTGTGGAAATGTCCCTGGTCCCCCTCCCGATGCAGATGGAAGTAATACTGGGAGTGGCTTTCCGGATCATAGACGTCCCCCCGGGGGTAATGGGTGAAGGCTTCGAGGCCATCGCCGGCGATCTCCTCGGCGATGGTCTTTCCGGCGGACGTCAGGCTTCGCCGGCAGGCCAGATAGATCCGGGCCGCCGCCGCCATTTCCATCAGCGATGACCGAGGCAGGCCGGTCACATCGATAGACGAAGAGTCGTCCGGCATGGCATGCCAGTCCTATTGCAGCCTGTTTTCCCGATAATAGCGCAACGCTCCCTCGTGCAGAGGCGCCGCCGACGTATCGTGCGCCATCTGTTTTCTGTCCAGCCCGCCGAGCAGCGGATGCATCGCTTTGAGACTGGGCAGCCCGTCGAAGACCGCCTTCACCACCTCATAACCATCCTCCGGCGACAGCTTCGACGTCGTCACCAGCACCGAGGTGACGCCGAAGCTGGAGATCTTGTCGTGCAACCCGGTGTAGGTATCGGCCGCGATCGTCTGGCGGACAAAGGCCGGATTGGCCGCGAGATAGGCATCCAGGGCCGCCTCCTTAAGCGTCAGCAGGGTGGCGCCGCAATCGTCGATGGCATCCTGCACCTCGGAAATCGGATGCAGGCCGGTGAAAATGGCGGCGTCGATCTCGTTCCGGCACAGCGATTCGGAGATTTTCGGCATATCCATCTCGAGGGCCGCCGCCAGATCCTGGGGCCCGAGTCCTTCGGCTTCCAGCAGGCTGTCGGCCATCAGCCGCTGAAAACTGCCCGGATGTCCCAGCGTCAGGCGTTTTCCCCGAAGATCGGCCACGGTCTTGATCCCGGCCGCCGGATTGACCAGCACCACCAGGGTCTCGCCGTGCAAACTCATCAAGGCACGCAGATCGGGCGTGGCGTCCTTGGCGAAGGGCCCCAAGCCCCGGACCGCCTGCGTCAGAACGCGCGATTGGACAATGGCCAGTTGCCCGTCGCCACGCTGCAAAGCCGCCAGATTGGCCCCGGATCCGGCCGTCGGCTCGACCACGCAGCGCAGTCCGTGGCGGGCGCGATCCTTGTTGACCAGCCGGCAGATCGCCCCGGCCTCGGGATAATACAGTCCCGCGACGTCGCCGCTTTCCACCGTCAATGTGCGCCCCTCGCCGGCCGCCGCCGCGAGACCAAAACACCACGCCGCCAGCGCGGCCATCACGGTCCTGAAGATCCGCATGCCGATCCCTTTTCACCCGCCCCACTTCCGTCCCATGGAGCGAAGGCGGCGTCAAGAAGAGTCGCAGAACCAGGCGGATCCTCGTCTCGAGCTTTTCCGAGAACCGGACTTTGCTTGCGGGGGCCATTCAGGCTAGCATCACCCGCCTGTCACAAATTCGGACGCGACGAATGAATATCAAAGACCATATCCGCCAAATTCCCGACTTCCCGACACCCGGCATCCTGTTTTACGACATTTCGACGCTGCTTGCGCACGCCGATGCCTGGCAAGTCACCATGGGGCGGCTGGCCAATGCGGTTCGCGCCCAACAGCCGGATATCCTCGTGGGGATCGAATCGCGCGGCTTCCTGGTGGCGGCCCCCCTGGCCCTGAAACTCGGCTGCGGTTTCGTCATGGCGCGCAAACGCGGAAAGTTGCCCGGCAAGACCGTCCGTTATGAATATGCCCTCGAATATGGCTCGGACATCATCGAGATGCAGGACGATGCGGTTGCGCCGGGACAAAAAGTGGTCGTTCTCGACGACCTGCTGGCCACCGGCGGAACCATGGCGGCCACGACGGCTCTGCTGCGTCAGATGGGGGCGGATGTGAAAGGGGCCGCCTGCATCATCGAACTGAGTTTCCTGGGCGGCCGCGACCGGCTGGACATTCCCGTCACCTCGGTGGTCGCTTACGACGAATGAGAGAGTGGTCCGTCAAAAGATAACCGCTCTGTTTTTAAATCCGTCAAAGCGATGCGAAGGCGCGGTAATCCAGGGGCCGCCGCGTGCTGCCGGATTGCTTCGCTCCGCTGAAGAAAAAAGCGTCAGTGGCACCGGTGTCCCCGCCGGTGGAAAAGACTCCGCCGCGCCAGCGGCGGACACCGGCAGGGACGCCGGTGCCACTTTTCCTTATTCTTCCAGGCCGGGTCGTCCACCGGCCGGTGAGGAACTCGCAATGACGCGGTTATTGTTTAACGGGCACATAGGCCTGGTACGACGCCGCCGCACCGCTTTAAAAGGCTTGGGGCGGTTATTCCGTCCAGGCCCTTACTGCGCCGGGCGATCGGGCAGATCGACGGAAAGGTCGGGCATGGTGAATTCCTTGGTCGGCCAGGACAGGATGATCGGCCATCCCTCCAAGACCCGGAAATAAGCCGGGCGGCGCATCTTGCCGCCGAGCAGCGGCAGGAAGGCGGCGAAACCACGCTTGACGTGACCATTCGACTTGCGGCGGCTGCCGACGAACCTTTTCTTCTTGTGAGAAGGCGTCTGCAGGGGCGCGGAGGAAAGGCGGAATCCCCCAATGGAAAGCAGGTCGAGAGCGCTGAAGTCGTCATGCATGGGAACGCCTCCGGTTGAACGAACCTGAGCACTGTACCGATTGTAAGCGTATGATTTTATGGCGCTACGATGAAGATTTCGTGATCTCTCAGATCACCACGCCCTCGGCGTCCAAGGCGTAACCGGCGGCCCGCACCGTCCGGATGATGTCGGTTTCCTCGTCGCCATTGAGCGCCTTGCGCAAGCGGCGGATATGCACATCCACGGTTCTGGGCTCGACATAGATATCGGGTCCCCAAACGGCGTTCAGCAGCTCCTCGCGCGAAAAGACGCAGCCCGGATGCTGCAGAAGGAATTGCAGCAGGCGGAATTCGGTCGGCCCCAGATGCACGTTGCGGCTGGAGCGCGTGACGCGATGCGCCGTCAGGTCCATGACGATGTCTTCATATTGCAAGACGCCCTTGGCCTGGGCCGGCTGCACCCGGCGCAGCAGGGCCTTGACCCGCGCCAGCAATTCCGGCAGGGAAAACGGCTTGGACAAATAATCGTCGGCCCCGGTATTCAATCCGCGGACCTTGTCGCTTTCCTCGCCGCGGGCCGTCAACATGATCACCGGCAGGTCCCGGGTCCGCGGCTTGCGGCGGATTTGGCGACAGACCTCGATGCCCGACATGACCGGCAACATCCAATCCAGCAGCACCAGATCGGGATTGCGCTCGGCCAGGACGGTCAGAGCCTCTTCGCCGTCGGTGGCCTCGCAGACGCGGTAGCCCTCTTTTTCCAGATTGTAGCGAAGCATTGTGACAAGCGCCGATTCGTCCTCGACGACCATGACCAGCGGCTTCATCATGTTATCGTGGTCCATCAATTATCCCTGGCGAGTTGAGAAGGATCGGGCAGAATGCTCTCGCCCTTGGGCCGCGCTTCGCGGATGGGCGTCCCTTGCACCGAGAAATGGATGGTCTCCGCAATATTCGTCGCATGATCGCCGATGCGTTCTATGTTTTTTGCTATGAACATCAGGTGGATACAAGCGGTGATATTCCGAGGATCCTCCATCATGTAAGTGATCAATTCACGGAAGAGGCCGGTGTACATATCATCCACCTCCTCGTCCTGTTTCCACACCTTGACGGCTTTCTCGTTGTCCTGCTCGACGAAAGCGTCGAGCACGTCCTTGACGATCTCTTGCACCAGACGGCCCAGGCGCGGCACGCCCGCCGTCGGCTTGACCGGCGGAATCTGGTTCAGCACCAGCGCCCGCTTGGCCACATTGGCCGCATAGTCGGCGATCCGCTCCAGATCGCCGGAAATCTTCAAGGCGCCGACGATCATCCGCAAATCATGGGCGACGGGTTGACGAAGCGCCAGAAGGCGAACGGTAAATCCGTGCACCTCCTGTTCGATCTCATCGACTTTCGAATCGGCCGCGATCACCCTGCTGGCCAAGTCGCTGTCGCGCTTGATCAGCGCCTGCACCGCGCCGTCGAGCTGCGCCTCGGCCAAACCGCCCATGCGGGCGATCAGATTGGTGAGATGCGACAGCTCCTCGTCATAAGACCGCACCGTATGCTCTCCTGTCATCCGTTCGTCTCCTCGACGACCCATCAGCCGAATCGGCCGGTGATGTAGCCCTGGGTGAGCTTCTGCTGCGGATTGGTAAAGATATGCTCGGTATCGCCGAACTCCACCAGCTCTCCCAGATGAAAGAAGGCGGTCCGTTGCGAAACGCGCGCGGCCTGTTGCATGGAGTGCGTGACGATCACGATGGTGTAGTTCTCCCGCAATTCGTCGATCAGTTCCTCGACCTTGGCCGTGGCAATGGGATCCAAGGCCGAGCACGGTTCGTCCATCAGGATCACTTCCGGGCTGACGGCGATGGCCCGCGCGATGCACAGGCGCTGCTGCTGCCCGCCCGAAAGACCGGTGCCCGGCTCGCTCAGACGATCCTTGACCTCTTCGTAAAGGCCGGCCCGCTGAAGGCTGCTGACGACGATTTCCTCGAGATCGGCGCTCGACTGCGCCAGGCCGTGAATTCTCGGACCATAGGCGACATTGTCGAAAATCGACTTGGGAAAGGGATTGGGCTTTTGAAAAACCATGCCGATCCGGGCCCGCAGCTGCACGACATCCAGACCATGGTCGTAGATGTCGTCGCCATCGAGGGTGATCAGACCGGTGACCCGCGCCCCGTCGATCAAGTCGTTCATCCGATTGAGGCAGCGCAGAAAGGTCGATTTTCCGCAGCCCGAGGGACCGATCAGGGCGGTCACCTCATTGGCGCGGATCTCCAGATTGACGGCTTTCAGCGCATGCTTGTCGCCGTAATAGACATTGACATCCCGGGCCGTCACCTTGGTGGCGTTCATCAAGGCGTGGCCGTTCTGCTGGAAATAGGTTTCACCGGCAACCGCCATGTCGTTCACCACCGTTGTTCGAATTTTTTACGAAGATAGATGGCCGTGGCATTCATCACCGCCAGGAAGCACAAGAGCACGATGATCGCCGCCGAGGTGCGCTCGACGAAAGCGCGTTCGGGACTGGCCGCCCACAGATAGATCTGCACGGGCAGCGCCGTCGACGGGTCCAAGGGACTGGCCGGCACGTCGACGATGAAGGCCACCATGCCGATCATCAGCAGCGGCGCCGATTCGCCGACGGCGCGCGCCATGCCGATGATGGGTCCGGTGAGGATGCCCGGCATGGCCAGCGGCAGGACATGATGCATGACCATCTGCAGACGCGACGCCCCCAGCCCCAGGGCCGCTTCCCGGATCCACGGCGGCACCGCCTTCAAGGCGACCCGCGAGGCGATGATGATGGT
>JAATGN010000003.1 GCA_015654615.1 Rhodospirillales bacterium | reverse complement strand
TTTATTTTACAAGCTCGGGACGCCCGCACCACTGGGGCCTCAGCGGGATTGGGGCTCCCTTCGTGTCCTTCGCGCCTTCGTGGTGAATTCCTTTAAAGAAAGCGCCGGCCGGTCGAACCGGGCCGGCGGCGATTCCGTCACGGGCTGACGATCTTTTTCGTCCCCGGTGGAGAGTCTCAAAGGAAAAATTCACCACGAAGGACACGAAGAAGCAAAATTCAATGGGCCAAGAGCAGCGGCATTGCGTTTAAACCGGCTTTTTCGCTCCGGACCTTCGCGTGCGGCGGGCGGGCGGGGTCGTCACTCTGTCGACCGCCGTCTTCCAGCCGGCCAGCAGAGAGGCGCGATGATCGGCGGCCAGCAGCGGACGAAAGCGGCGTTCGCATTCCCAGCAGTCGGCGATGTCGTCGAGCGAGGCGAACAATCCGCAGTGCAACCCCGCCAGGAAGGCCGCGCCGAGGGCTGTCGTCTCGGTCACGGCGGGCCGCGCCACCGGAATCGCCAGCAGGTCGGCGAGAAACTGCATCAGCCAGGAATTCGCCGCCATGCCGCCGTCGACGCGCAATTCGCGCATCGGCGCCGCCCCGTCGGCCAGCATGGCCGCCAGCAGATCGTTGGTCTGATAGCAGACCGCTTCGAGGGCGGCGCGAACGATTTCGGCGATGCCGGTGGCCCGGGTCAGGCCGAAAATGGCGCCGCGGGCGTCGGGATCCCAATAAGGCGCCCCGAGTCCGGTGAAGGCCGGCACCATATAGATACCCGCGTTGCTGCCCAGGCCGGCCGCCAAGGCTTCGGTTTGGCCGGCCGACTGGATGAGATGCAGGCCGTCGCGCAGCCATTGGATGGAGGCGCCGGCCACGAAGATGCTGCCCTCCAGCGCGTAGGTGGGGATGCCGTTCAGGCGATAGGCCAGCGTGGTCAGCAGGCGGTGGCGCGACACCACCGGGGTCGCGCCGGTATTCAGCACCATGAAACAGCCGGTGCCATAGGTGCTTTTGATCATCCCGGGGGTAAAGCAGGCCTGTCCGATGGTGGCCGCCTGCTGGTCGCCGGCCATGCCGCCGATGGTGAGAACCTGGGGAAACAATCCGTCGGCCGTCTTGCCGAAATCGGCCACATTGTCATAGACCGCCGGCAACAGGCTGGCCGGAACGTCGAACAGGGCGAGCAGGTCGTCGTCCCACCGCTGGCGGTGGATGTCGAACAGCAAGGTCCGCGCCGCATTGGTGGCGTCGGTGGCATGGACCTTGCCGCCGGTCAGGCGCCACAGCAGGAAGCTGTCGACGGTGCCGAAGGCCAGCTCACCGCGGTCGGCGGCCTGCCGGGCCCCCGGCGTGTTGTCGAGCAGCCAGGCGATCTTGCTGGCGGAAAAATAGGGGTCGAGCAGCAGGCCGGTGCGATTTTGCACCAGGGGTTGCTGACCGGCGTCGATCAGGGTGCGGCACTGGCGCGCCGTCCGCCGGTCCTGCCAGACGATGGCCGGGGCGATCGGCCTGCCGGTGGCCCGGTCCCAGAGGATCACCGTCTCCCGCTGATTGGCGATGCCGAGGGCGGCCACGCGCCATCCGCGTCTTTCGGCGATGGCGAGGACCTCGCGGCACAGTTCGAGAACCGAGGTCCAGATTTCTTCCGGATCGTGCTCGACCCGGCCGTCGGCCGGGAAATATTGAGTCAGTTCGCGTTGCGCCGCGGCCAGCACGCCACCCTGCGGATCGAACAGAATGGTCCGCGTGCTGGTGGTTCCCTGGTCGATGGCAAGGATGCAGTCCAATACCCGTTCCTCCGTCCCTTTTTTAAGGCGGATGGTATGGCCGATCGGCGGGGAGGGCAAGGTTGGCCATCAGGAGGGAATCATCCACTGGAAGACGTAGGCCTGCAGCACGGTGATGACGCCGACGATGCCGACCATCAGGATGCTGTGTTTCAGGGTGAAGCGGAACAGGTCGGATTCGCTGCCGACCAGGCCGGTGGCGGCGCAGGCCACGGCGATGGACTGCGGCGAGATCATCTTGCCCGTCACGCCGCCCGTGCTGTTGGCCCCGACCATCAGCACGTCGGAGGCGCCGATCTGATGGGCGGTGTTGGCCTGCAGGTTGCAAAACAGGGCGTTGCTCGATGTATCCGATCCGGTGAGGAACACTCCCAGCCAGCCCAGGATCGGCGCGAAGAAGGGGTAGAGGACGCCGGTGCCGGCCAGCAGCAGGGCCACCGTCGAAGAGATTCCCGAATAATTGGCGATGAAGGCGAAGGCCACCACGATGCCGATGGTGTAGATCGGCCAGGCCAGTTCCCTGCAGGCCTCGCCGAAGGTGGCCAGGGCGGCGGCCGGGCTCAGCTTCAGAAAGGCGACGGAGATCAATGCCGAGAAAAGAATCGCCGTGCCGGTGGCGGACAGCAGATTGAGGTCGTAGCCGGCCGCGTAAGGGGTGGCCTTGGCGACGATCGGAGCGGTTTTGATCACCAGATTGTGCAAACCCGGGAAATTGAAGCTGATGACCGTGGCCGCCAGGCCGCCGCCCTTGGCGAACAGGGCCTTGAATCCGGGAAGGCTCCAGATGGTGACCATCACCGTCAGAATCAGGAACGGGGACCAGGCCCGCAGCACCTGGCCGGTGGTGTAGCGTTGCGCTTCCTTCTCCAATTCCGCTTCGTCCTTGATGAAGCGGAAGATCTTCTTGGGATGCCAGACCTTCAGGAAGGAGGCCGTGCAGACCAGGCTGACCAGGGCGGACAGGACGTCGGGCAGTTCGGGTCCGACGAAGTTCGAAACGACGAATTGGCAGACGGCGAAGCTGAGGCCGGCCACCAGAACGGCGGGCCAGGTTTCGCGCACGCCCTTCATGCCGTCCATCACCAGAATGATCCAGAAGGGAACGATGACCGACAGCAAGGGAAGCTGCCGGCCGGCCATGGCGCCGATCGTCATCGGGTCCATGCCGGTCACCCGGCCGGCCATGATGATCGGGATGCCCATGGCGCCATAGGCGACGGGCGCCGTGTTGGCGATCAGACAGAGACCGGCGGCGTAAAGCGGATTGAAGCCCAGTCCGACCAGCAGGGCCGCGGTGATGGCGACGGGGGCCCCGAATCCGGCGGCGCCCTCCAGGAAGGCCCCGAAGGAAAAGCCGACCATCAGCATCTGCAGCCGCTGGTCCTCGGTGATCGAGATGACCGAAGCCCGGATGATTTCGAACTGGCCGGTCTTGACCGTCACCTTGTAGAGGAAGACGGCGGCCAGGATGATCCAGGCGATCGGCCACAGTCCGATGATGAAGCCGTAGACGCCCGCGGCGACGGCGATCGACAAGGGCATGCCATAGGCCAGCACCGCCACCGCCAGGGTCAGGATCACGGTGATGGTCGCCGCGAGATAACCCTTCATGCGGGCGACGGCCAGGGCGCCGAAAAAAAAGATGATGGGGATGGCGGCGACCAGCGACGAGAGCCACAGATTGCCAAAGGGGTCATAAACCTGGGTCCAAGTTTGCATGACGTCTCCTGCATTATCAGCCGATGGTCCGGTCGATCGGATGCAGGTCACTGGCGGCCTCGTCGGACATTGTCCGACATCGTCGGCTCGTGGTTCCGGCAATCGGAGCGCGAGCCTCGTTCCAGTCACTTCCCCTTACGACCTTCGGCTCGTTTATTTAGCAAGCGATCATGGTAGGGTAATTTCAACCGCTGTAAAGCGGCAAAAAACCATTAAAATAATGGGTTTAAGAGGCGGGAAGAGGCCTATTCGAATTTCGCTCGCCGGGCTGGCGTTCCCGGGAATCGGCGCGGCATTCAACCAAAGACGTCGCCGTTCCGTCCCGCGCGGAATGCAGAGATCGTCACCG
>JAATGN010000227.1 GCA_015654615.1 Rhodospirillales bacterium | reverse complement strand
GGGCGCGCCGCATCGCGCCGTATCCTTCGCCGTGCCGACCGGAAACTTCGGCAATGTCTATGCCGCCTTCGCGGCGCGGCGCATGGGCCTGCCGATCGACCAGCTGGTCGTCGGTTCGAATTCCAACGATATCCTGACGCGCTTTTTCGAAACCGGGACGATGAGCATGGCCAAGGTGGTGCCGACCTTGAGCCCCAGCATGGATATCCAGGTTTCCAGCAATTTCGAGCGCTATCTGTTCGATCTGTTCGGCGAAGACGCGGCGCGCGTCGCCGACTTCATGGGACGGCTGCGCCGCGACGGCCGCTTCGAAGTGGGCGAGACCATGCAGGCCAGCATCGCCACCCTGTTCCAGGGCTATCGCCTGGACGACCAGGCGACCACCCGGACGATCGCCCGGCTTTATCAGGAGACCGGGGAACTGCTCGATCCGCATTCCGCCATCGGCGTGGCGGCCGGCCGCGCCCGGCGGCGCGACGAAACGACGCCGATGGTGGCCCTGGCTACCGCCCATGCCGCCAAATTTCCCGATGCCGTGGAGGCGGCGACCGGCATTCGGCCGGCCCTGCCGCCGCGTCTGGGCGACCTTTTCGACCGGCCCGAACGCTATGACGTTCTACCCAACGATCTGGAGACCGTAAAAAATTATGTCCGACAAGTTGCAAGGGTGAACGCATGAGCAGTCTCGACAGCATTCGCCTGACCCGGTTGCCCAATGGCCTGACCGTGGTGACCGATCGCATGGAGACGGTGGAAACCGCCTCCCTTGGTGTCTGGGTCAACGCCGGGACCCGCCATGAAACCCCCGACATCAACGGTGTGTCGCATCTCCTGGAGCATATGGCCTTCAAAGGCACCGAGCGGCGCTCGGCCCGCGCCATCGCCGAGGAAATCGAGGCGGTCGGCGGCCATCTGAACGCCTATACCTCGCGCGAGCACACCGCTTATTACGCCAAGATCCTCAAGGAAGACGTCGGCCTGGCCTTGGACATCATCGCCGATATCCTGCAGCATTCGACCATCGACGCCGACGAGCTGGCCCGCGAACAGGCGGTCGTCGTCCAGGAAATCAGCCAATCCATCGACACGCCCGACGACATCATCTTCGACCATTTCCAGGCCACGGCCTATCCCGGCCAGGCGGTCGGACGGCCGGTTCTGGGCACGGCCGAACTGGTGCGCGGCATGTCGCGCAAGACCCTGTCCGGCTATATGCGCAACAATTACGGCGCCGAGCGGATGATTCTGGCGGCGGCCGGAAATCTCGATCACGACAAGCTGGTCGACCTGGCCGAGCGCCATTTCAACGCGCTGCCGCAGACCAGCGCGGCGGTCGAAGACGCGGCCCGCTACCTGGGGGGCGAATATCGCGAATCGCGGGATCTCGAACAGGTGCATCTGGTCGTCGGATTCGACGGCATTTCCTATGACGACCCGGATTTCTACGCGGCGTCGGTGCTGTCGACCCTGCTGGGCGGCGGCATGTCGTCGCGCCTGTTCCAGGAAGTTCGCGAAAAGCGCGGCCTGGTCTATTCGATCTATTCCTTCACCTCGTCCTATACCGACGGCGGCCTGTTCGCCATCTATGCCGGAACCGGGGAAGAAGAGGCCGCGGAGGTGATCCCGGTGGTCTGCGACGAGGTCATGAAGGTGACCCAGGCCGTCGGCCCCGACGAGGTGCAGCGCGCCCGCGCCCAATTGAAGGCCTCGATTCTGATGGCGATGGAAAGCACCAGCGCCCGCTGCGAGCAATTGGCCCGGCATCTTCAGGCCCATGGCCGGCTGGTGCCGGTCGAGGAAATGGTCGCCAAGGTCGAGGCGATCGACGCCGAGGCGGTGGTCGCGGTGGCGCGCCGCCTGTTCCAGGGCACCCCGACATTCGCCGCCATCGGCCCGCTCGACAAGGTCGAGGATTATGAGTCGGTGAAACGCCGGCTGGGTTAATCCAAAAAAGTGAATTGCACCACAGAGACACAGAGAGCACGGAGAAAAACAATAAGTTGGAGCGGCGTGCGTCAAATCTGACGCCCGCCCGGCGAGGGACATCAAGAAAAGCCAGAGCGTGATGCCGATTCAAGGCATCGCGCTCTAGCAGCCTGTCGGGCTGACTTTTGCGGCATCACACACCGTAAGGTCGGTGCACCAAAAGTAATCCGACCTTCCGGTGGTATAGACGGTTCGTGCGGTCTCGATCGACGTCAAGAACTCCGATATCG
>JAATGN010000383.1 GCA_015654615.1 Rhodospirillales bacterium | reverse complement strand
GGCGTCGTAACCGTTCATCTGCGGCATCGAAACGTCCATCAGAATCAGGTCATAGGCCGCGGATCGCGCCTTTTCCACCGCCTCCCTGCCGTTGTAGGCGCTGTCCACGCTCATTCCGACCCTGTTCAGCAATTCCTGCGCGACCTCGATATTGACGGCATTGTCGTCGACCAGGAGCAGCCGGACGGCGCTCTTGCGCCGGCTGATTTCCAGTTCGGCGTCGGTTTCGCTTTCGCGGTGGGCGGTCTGCATGACGCCATGGCCGCGGGTGAGCCGGGCGGTGAACCAGAAAAGGCTGCCATTGCCGGGGGTGCTGAGGACGCCGGATTCGCCGCCCATCAGGCTCACCAGGCGGCTGGTAATGGCGAGCCCGAGGCCGGTCCCGCCGTATTTGCGGGTGGTCGAGGCGTCCGCCTGCTCGAAGGACTGGAACAGGTTGGGCAGCTTGTCGGCGGAGATGCCGACGCCGGTGTCCTGCACCTCGAAGCGCACCAGCAATTCGTCGCCGTTCTCCTCCAGCAGGATCGTGCGCAAGGCGATCAAGCCGCGTTCGGTAAATTTGACGGCGTTGCTGGCGTAGTTGAGCAGCGCCTGGCGAAGGCGGGTCGGATCGCCGCGCAGCCACATGGGCACGTGATCGACGTCCACTTCGATGGCCAGGCCCTTGCTCCTGGCCTGTTCGACGATGATGGAATGGATGCTGTCGAGAATGGAGGACAGCCGGAAGTCGGTGCATTCCAGTTGGACGCGGCCCGCCTCGATCTTGGAAATATCCAGGATGTCGTTGATGATCGACAGCAGATGGCGGCTGGCAATATCGATCTTGTCCAGCCGTTCGCCCTGCTGGGGCGTCAGGGGGGCGCGCCGCAGCAGGCCGGTCAGGCCGATGATGGCGTTCATCGGCGTGCGGATCTCGTGGCTCATGTTGGCCAGGAAAGCGCTTTTGGACCGATTGGCCTCTTCGGCCGCCGCCAGGGCCTGCGCCAGTTCGTCGGTGCGGGTCTTGACCAACTCCTCCAGATGATGGTGGTGCTGATCGAGCTCGCGGGCGCTGCGCGCCATCGCTTTGGCGACCTCGTCCGCCTCGCGGAAATGAATGTGGGAGACGGCGGCCGTCTCATCGGCCTTCGGGTCACGGACCGGGACGAGAAGCGCCTCGACCGATCGGGCGATCCGGCCGCCCATCAGCCACGCCAGGCTGCCGCTCACCGCGAACAGGGCGGCGATGCCCAGGCCGAGCAGGGTCAGGGTGCGCATCAGCGCCGCCTCCAGGCCTTCCCGTGGAATGGCGATGGCGACGCTCCACTTCGAGACGGGCGAGCGGCTATAGATCATGACCGCCGGAATCCCTTCCCGCGTCACGGTTTCGAAGGTGCCTTCCGGTGTCGCCGACAGGCGTTCGCGAAGGATCTGGGATATTTTCCGTCCGACGAACTCTTCGGCGCCATGGGTGCGCGCGGCGGAGGTTCCGGCGCTGTCGGCGATCCCCGCCACCCAATCCGGCGGCAAGTGCTGATTGTGCAGAATCTGACTGAGTTGCTCCGGTATGAGGCCGACGCTCAGGACGTAGGCGACTTCGCCGTCGGAGCGTACGGGGGCGTCGACGGTGATCATCGACTCGCCCGTCAGCCGTCCGGCGAAGACGTCGGAAATGGCCGGCTGTCCGGTCCTGAAAACCCGGCGAAGCTGCTCGGGATTGCCGTGCGGGGGCAACGGTTCGCCGAAGGGCCGCAGGGTGTTGATGATCTGCTGTCCGTTTTTGTCCGAGACCACGACGTTCAGGCAAATGTCCTGTTGCTGCATCAGGGCGAGCGACCGGCGATAGAACGCGGCGAAGTCGTGCCTGGAAAGCAGGTCGGAGGTCGCCAGGGCCTGCGCGACGATCTGCGCCTTCAGCAATTGGGCATCGACCGCCTGGGCCAGGGCGCGCGCCGTCTGGATCGTATCCTTTTCGAGCTGCCGTCGCCCGTCCTCATACTCGAAAAGGAAAAGGACGAGCGCGCCGATCGCGCCGGGCAGCATACAGGCGAGGGCAAGCCAAAGGAGCAGGGTGCGGACCGACCACAGGGGGGAACGTTCTGGCGAATTCGAGACCGGCATGGAGGCAACCATCGTTGGATATTTCATCTGACACCGACGTCCCCACGGTCATCTGCGAAGATAGCATAGCCGTCCATTTCCGGCATCGGGATGCCGGGCGGGATCGGATCGGGATGATGGCGTCGGGCCTTCTCCAGCCTCGGTTTGCCGCGCGCGGCGGCGACGGCCGCATGGGTATCGGAGGGGACGCCGCGCATTGCCTGCCGATTGATCGCCTCATCGTCAGCGACGAGGACCGTCGAAATCTTGTCCATGTCGGTTACTTTCTCATGAAGCCACCGAGAAGCGCGCGGCTGCCTGCTCTGCGATATATGCAATACGATATATGCAATTCGAGCGGCGTGATTGGAACCCTGGTTGCACAAGAGTTTTCTGACATCTTCAGCATAGAAATCAATATCGAAAATATCAATACGAGTAATGATATTGGCGAAAAATGCTGAATAATGTGCCCTATATCATATTCGATTGACGGCCATTTTATGGCGGTCTAAATACTTTTTTAAATATATTTACAAATTTTCCATATTCGGTCAATCCGCCCTCCGATATATCCGGTGATCCCGGTGGCGGGGAGCCGCTGCCTATTCTCGGCGGTGCCGATCTGATCTACCATGCCATCCGTTTTGGATGGTGAAGCTTAGAGGAACAACGAATGAAAACGGACCAGAACCTTGCAGAAGCCTTCTCCGGGGAGAGCCAGGCGAACCGAAAATATCTCGCCTATGGCGAGGCTGCGGCCAAGGACGGCTTGCCGCAGGTGGCCAAGCTGTTCCGAGCGGTGGCGGCGGCGGAAACCATTCACGCGCACGCCCATCTGCGCGCCATGGGCGGCATCAAGGCGACGGCCGAGAATCTGAAGGCGGCCATTTCCGGCGAACAGCACGAATTCGAGGAGATGTATCCCGGTTTCGTCGCGACCGCCGAAGCGGAAGGCGCCAAGCTGGCCTTGATGTCGATGAAGCGGGCGATGGAGGTGGAGAAGGTTCACCACGGCCTGTTCGTCGATGCGCTGGAAGCGGTGGAAGAGGGCAAGGACCTGACGGGCGGCAGCATCCATGTCTGCGCCATCTGCGGTCATACGGTCATCGGCGACGTTCCCGAACAGTGTCCGGTGTGCAAGGCCAAGGCCGGTTTGTTCACCGAGATCGCCTGATCCCCCCCCACCCCAGCCCTCTCCACAAGGGGGGGGCGCCGTCGTTTTTCTCCCCTCCCCTTTGATGGGGAGGGGAGAAAAACGTGCCCCGGTGTTGACGGGAAGAAGGCGTAATTCTCTTGGGTTGCCCGTTAGAATTTTGACCCGAGGCATTCGGCCAGCCGGTCGTACCATCGCGTCTGGTCGTCCGGGGTGAAGTGGGCGTTGGCGCCGCTCGGATTGGGAACGAGATAAACCCGGGTCGGCCCCATGCGCAGATCCTGAAGGCCGAGGCTGAGTTCGGCCGCCGTCCCGGTAAGCGCCCGATGGATGTGGCGATACCCGGTGACGCCGTGGAAGCAGGCGATGCGGGGCCGGTATCGGTCGAGCCTCGCCAGCAGATGCCGGGCCCCCGCCGCGAATTCCGACGGCGTGAGATCGCCGGCCTTCGGCGTGGCGCGCTTCACCACATCGGTGAAGCCGATGCCATGGTCGAGCAGGGCACGGTCGTGCTCCGGCCTCAGCTTCTCGACGCAAAGCGTTTCCCGGACCGCTTCGCTCAGGATCGAGCCCGACAGGCAGGGCCAGAAGCGGTTCGTCGGCCTGGCGAAATAATGTCCGCGCTCCGCCGAGAAGACCGACGGATTGATGCCGACGAAAACGACGTCGAGTCCCGTCTTCAGCAGATCGGGGAGGGTCCGCGCCGGCCCCGCGGTCGAATCGCCGCTCTCCATCATCTCATGCCGCGTCCCGGCAGCTTGCCGCGATGGCCGCGGCGGCGGTGACGCCGCTGGCCAGGATCTGGTCGGACAGCACCGGGTCGGACACGGTCCGCGCCAACTGCAGCGTCCCGACCATCAGGCCGAAAATGGCCAGGGCTCCGTCCCGGCGGACCCGCGGATCGGCCGCGGGCAAATGCTCGGCGATCAGCCCGACGAACCGCTGCAGGCGCTCGGTAACCGCGTCACGCGTGGCAAGCGGATGACGGGCGAGTTCCGCCGCCAGGCAAGCGACGGCGCATCCCTGGCCGGGATTGTCGCGATGGGAGGCGCGCAGATAGCTGCGGACGATCGCCTCCAGGCCGCCGCCCTCTTGCGCCGCCCGGTCCATGTTTTCCTGCGTGCGGTCCAGGGCGTCCGTCACGGCGGCCTGCACCAGATCCTCCTTGGAGCCGAAATGGCTGTAGAATCCGCCATGGGTGAGTCCGGCGTCGGCCATCAGCCTCGCGATGCCCACCGCCTCGACGCCATCCTCGCGGAAACGTCGGGAGGCGACGGCGACGATATGTTGGCGGGTGACATCCTTGCGGCCTTTTTCATAACGCATGACGATTCATCCTTAACCGAAGGGCCGGAGAACGGCTGACGCAGGAAATGGTCCGCCTCGGCCATTTAAGCCATTTGTCCATTAAATTATAATTGACATATAATATTGTCTGCGTCATTCAATTTGACGAGCGAAGGGCATGTCACCGATTGAAAGGCCGCGCCATGGCGAGTTCCAATTCGTTCGACCGCGAAACGTTGGCCGGCATTTGCCGCCGGGCCGGCGCCGACGACGTCGGTTTCGTGGATCTGGAGACCCCCGGCCTCGCCGGTCAGCGCGGTAACGTGCAGCGCGTCCTGCCCTGGGCCCGGACCGTCATGGTGTTCGTTCGCCGGCTCAACCGCCACGCCATTCGCGCTCCGCTGCGCAGCCTGTCTTCGGCCGAATTCACGGAAAGCGCCCATGACGTCAAGGCGATCATCCATCGCACGATCCGCGATCTCGAGAGCCAGGGCATCCGGGCCGTCGGCGTTTCAGGCCTGTTCCCCATGGAATTCGGCCGCACGGACGGCCCGCCGTTCGTGCTCCAACTGAAATATCTGGCCGAAGCGGCGGGATTGGGCGTGATGGGGAAAAACCGGATGGTCCTGCATCCCCGCTTCGGCGCCGATATCTATCTGGGCGCCGTCGTGCTGGACGGATGCGTCGAGACTTGCGATCAGCCGCTGGCCGCGTCCCCCTGCCTCGATTGCAATCTCTGCGCCGTCACCTGTCCCACCGGGGCTATCGCCCGCGATGGGCATTTCGACTTCGGCAGTTGCATGACCCACAATTACCGCGAAAAAACCACCGGCTTCGTCGAGTGGGTCCATACCCTGGCCGACAGCCGCAATCGCCGCGACTATCGCCGCCGCGTCAGCGATGCCGAGACCTTGTCCTGGTGGCAAAGTCTGGGATACGACGCCAATACGCATTGCGACTACTGCGTCGCCGTCTGCCCGGCCGGCGAAGAGGCCGCCGCGTTCCTGAAGGATCGCAAGGTGCATTTTCGCGAGGTGGTCGGTCCTCTGCGGGCGCGCGTCGAAACCGTCTATGTGGTTCCGGGATCCGATGCGGAGACCCATGCGGCCGAAACCTTTCCCCATAAATCGCTGCGGCGGATCGGCAGCGGACGGTCGTCCGCCTCGATCGCCGGGATGATCGGCATGCTGCCTCTGCTGTTCCAACGGGGACGGGCGAAGGGGCTGGCGGCCAGATACCACTTCCGGTTCCACGGCAAGGAAACGCTGGAGGCGACCGTCGATATCCGCGATCAGCAAATCGCCGTCGAGCCGGGACTCGTCGGCAAGGCCGACCTTTCGGTTTCGGCGGACAGCGGCGCCTGGCTGGGTTTTCTCGCCAAGGAGCGCAATCTCGCCTGGGAAATGCTGCGCGGCCGCGTCCGTCTCAAGGGCTCGCCGCGGCTGCTGAAAGCCTTTGGACGGTGTTTTCCGTCCTGAGGCTTTTTGCGACGCATTCCGTTCCCGTGGTGCATTTTCTTCTTCAGTCATTGCGAGCGAAGCGAAGCAATCCAGGATCCCGCCGTTGTCGCTGGATCGCTTGGCCAGCAAGAAAAGCGTCAGTGGCACCGGCGTCCCTGCCGGTGTCCGCCGCTTGCGCGGCGGAGTCTTTTCCACCGGCAGGGACGCCGGTGCCACTGATTTTTTTTCATCCAGGACGGGCGGCGCGCTGCCGGTGCGGAACGCGCAATGACGCAGTTATTCACCCTTCCCCTTTTTTAAGGCTGTTCCAATCATCATGGATCGAGCTTAATCCCATCACATTTTTCCATTTGTCCGCTGAAACAAGCATCGTCATGCTGTCGGCAGGGCTGACCGCCCGCGCGCGGGCCGGGTTGGCGAGGCCAATCAAGCAGTGGGAATCGCGACAATGGAATATCGGTTTCTGGGCCGCTCGGGCCTGAAGATTTCAACGCTGACCATGGGAACGATGACATTCGGCGGCAAAGGAAACTTCGCCAAGCTCGGCGCCGTCGGTCTCGACGAGGCGCGCCGCCTGGTCGATCTTTGCATCGATTCCGGCATCAATCTGATCGATACGGCCAACCGGTATTCCGAAGGACTGTCGGAGGAAATGATCGGCGAGATCCTCGGCGGCAAGCGCAAAGGGGACGTCCTGGTCGCCACCAAGGCGCGCATGCGGGTCGGGACCGGGCCGAACGATGTCGGCGTCTCGCGCTATCACCTGATCCGCGAATGCGAGAAAAGCCTGAAGCGGTTGCGGACCGACGTCATCGACATCTATTTCATGCACGAATGGGACGGGGCCACGCCGCTCGAGGAAATGCTGGAAGCGCTCGACAGCCTGGTGCGGCAAGGCAAGGTCCGCTATATCGGCTGTTCGAACTATTCGGGCTGGCATGTGATGAAATCCCTGGCGGTGAGCGAGCGGGATCGCCGTCAGCGCTTCGTCACCCAGCAGATCCACTACACGCTCGAAGCGCGCGAAGCCGAATATGAACTGCTGCCGATCTCCGTCGATCAGGGACTGGGCGTCCTCGTCTGGAGTCCGCTGGCCGGTGGGCTTTTGTCGGGAAAATACCGGCGCAATCAGGCCCAGCCCGCCGACACCCGCCGCGTCGCCGGCTGGAGCGAGCCGCCGATTCGCGACGAGGAACGGCTGTGGACCATCGTCGACGTCCTCGTCGAGATCGCCGAGGCGCGCGGCGTCTCGGCGGCGCAGGTGGCGCTGGCCTGGCTGCTGGGACGGCCGGCCGTCACCTCCCTGGTCATCGGCGGCCGCAGCGAGGCGCAGTTCAAGGACAATATCGCCGCCGCTCAACTCACGCTGACCGGGGAGGAACGCCGCCGCCTCGACGCCGTCAGCGCGCCGCCTCTGCTCTATCCCTATTGGCATCAGAAGGCGACCGCCAAGGAGCGTTTCAGCCCGGCCGACCTGGCGCTGTACGGAGAGGATCAGTCGGCGTGAGAATGGGGCGCCTGCCGTCCCTTGTCGCGGATAGGATCGTGAGCAACACGGATGGACGCGGATAACCACGGACGAACCCGGATAAGTGCCCGTTAAACAATAACCGCGTCATTGCGGGCGGAGCGAAGCCATCCGGAAACAAGGGGGCGTCCCCTGGATTGCCATTGCCTTCGCATCGTTTGACGGACTGTTAAAAACAGTGCGGTTATCTCTTAACGGACCCTAAGATTTCATACGACGCCTCCGCTCCGCTTTCGGCGGGCTCAAGCGCCGCAGGCATTTTCATCTCCGCTCGTCCGCATTCGGTTGGACGGCGGGAAGATGCCTGCGGCGCCCGTCCGTGTCATCCGTGGTCGTCCGGGTCCGTCCGTGTTGCTCAAAGCCCTTTGGCATCCCGAGGCGCTTCCATCCGGCACAAGCCCGAGACGACCTTCGGCGAGGTCAAGGCCGGCGTTTTGGCCGAGAAGGATCCGGCCTTCACGCGGGGCGATTTTTGCCGCGTGATCCGCCGATCGGCTTGGCCCGATTGACGTCGTGACGCATTCTCCTCTCACCCGTGTTGCCGGTGCGCCATCTTGTGGCTATTCTCCGAAATCGGGTTTTTGGCAAATGGCCGCGCGGCGTCCTTGGGCCGATTCCAGGCATGGCGCAGCATGACACCCCAATCCTTGATCGCGAACAATCGTCTCAGAACGAAATGGAAGGCCTTCAAAGCTCAGCAGATGCTGAACTTCTCGCTGGTGAATTACCTGGAAACGACGGACGTCCGCTCCTCCGTCGTCGAGACGTTCGAATCGGACCTGCCCATCAGCGTCGTCGAGAACGTCTATATCAGCGGCCAGCCGGCGATGATGTACCGCCGGCTGGACAAGCCGTTCGACATCCTTCGGCAGTCCGTCAATTACGGCGATATTCGCGGTGTCACCAAGGCGTTCCTGCAGCGCGGACTGCGGAACGAAGCCCCGCAGCTTCTCGACGAGGCCATCTGTCTGGCCGGAAACTGGGCGGCGAACTATTGGCATTGGCTGTTCGACAATCTGCCCAAGGTCGTCCTGGCCGAAAAATCCGGGTTCCGCGGGCTCTATGTGGTGCCGGACCAGCCCTTCGTCCGCGATTCGCTGGAGATTCTCGGCATCGAAAAGGCGCGTGTCCTCTGCAACGACGGACGTCTCCGGCTGATCCGCCGCCTGTTCGTGCCCACCCCCATCGATGGCCAGAAGATCAGCGACTTTCCGCTCCTGACCCAGGAAATGCGCCGGTCCCTGTGTCGTGGCGGCGAGGCCGGGCCGCGGCGGCGGATCTATATTTCCCGCAACCGCGGCGAGCAGATCAGGCGAATCGTCAATGAGGCGCCGTTCAACGAACTGGTCGCGCGCTATTCCTTCGAGACCTGTTTTCTCGAGGATCTTTCCTTCCGCCAGCAACTGTCGCTGTTCTCCACGGCCGAAGCGGTGATCGGTCCGCACGGCGCCGGATTTGCCAATACCTTCTTCCTTCCGGAAAAGGCCCTGGTCATCGAGCTGTTCTCGCCGGCCTATGTGCAGCCCGTCATGCTGTCGGCGATGGAGCTGCTGGAGCATCGCTATTACCCCATCGTGGCCTATCACAACGACGCGCGGCGGCCCTACCGGCACGGCGAGAATATCGAGGCGTTCTGCCGCCTGATCGAACTGACCCTGCGGCGCGAGCTGCGGGAACGCTGACACACGGACGGCCGGACTCCGGAACCGGCGGCTTCGCGAAGTATGTTTTTTTTCGACAAAATCAACGGAGCGTCGCCGACATGGGGACTTGCCACGAGAATGGCAATAGTCCCCGATAATGGTTATTTGCGGCGTGGATTGACGAATTTGCATGGCGCGACCCGCGCTCTTTGGCGTAGGCTCTTCTCCAGGAAATATTGTAAAAACACTACATATTCAGGAGAGCCGAATGCTGAGATTTTGCGCCATAATTTATGCCCTCGCCATCGCCGTGGTCGTTTTCACCAACAGCGGCGCCGAGACCTCGGCCAATTCGCAGCAATTGTCCGACAGCGACCTGGTCCTGTCCCACCTGAACTGACCCGTTCGGAAATGCGGGGGATGGGCCGCCGTCAGGCGGCCCTTGGCAGATGGGCCAGGCGTCCCGGAAGCGGATGGCCGAGGCGTTCCTCGAGCTTGATCGCCAGATCGGCCAGCTTCCGCCAGTCGATGCCGGTTTCGACCCCCATTTCCTGCAGGGCGTAGGCGGCGTCCTCGGTGGCGATGTTGCCGGCCGCCTTGGGGATGAAGGGGCAGCCGCCCAGGCCGCCGAGACTGCTGTCGAAGGTGGTGACGCCGGCTTGCAGGCCGGCCACCATATTGGCCAGGCCCAGTCCGCGCGTGTCGTGCAGATGCAGGGAAAGCTTCACCCTGGGCGAGACCGCGGCGCGGACGCGGGCGACCATCTCATGGATGGATCGCGGATTGGCCATTCCGGCCGAATCGGCGAGATTGATCTCATGCGCGCCCAGGCTGTCGTAAAGACGGGCGATATCGCACACCACGTCGACCGAGATGGCGCCCTCGTAGGCGCAGCCGAACGCCGATTGGATGCCGCCGCGGGTGGTGACGCCGCTGGCCACGGAACTCGAAATCATTTCGCGAATATGCAGCAGGCTGTCGGCCAGGGAGCGATGGGTGTTCTTCTGGCTGTGCGTCTCGCTGGCCGAGATGGAGACGCTGAGGTGCGAAACGCGGCATTTCAGGGCGCGTTCCAGACCCTTTTGATTGAGGACCAGGGCCGTGTAGACCACGTCGGGACGGCGTTCCAATTCCTGGAAGACCTGGTCCGTGTTGGCCATTTGCGGCACCCATTTGGGATGGACGAAGGATCCGACTTGAATTCTCCGGACCCCGGCGTCCTCCATTGCCTTGACGAACCGGATGATCTCATCCACCGAAAGCTGGGTTTTCTCGATCTGCAGGCCGTCTCTCAGGGATTCGTCCTCAAGGACTATACTCTTCGGAAGATCGAACATCGTGCGATACCAATCGTCGTGGCTGTGAAGGAGGGGCGCCGGTTTTCCGGCGGATGGCGAATTCCTTCGATTTTAAGTTATTGGATCAAATTTTCAAAATGGAAAATTATTCCAGAATTTTCCGCAACGACGGCTGTGACGGGGGCGGATGACGATCGGAGCGGCGATATGTTAAGTTAATTTTT
>JAATGN010000204.1 GCA_015654615.1 Rhodospirillales bacterium | reverse complement strand
GCCACCTCGGCGGCGCGCGGCGTGTCTTGCCAGTAGATGGAGCGATAGGGCTTGATCTCCTGCCAATGCCCGGCCATCAGATTGGCCAGGTCGAACAGCAGCTGGCGGGCGCCGCGGTAGCCGACCCAGGTGCGGGCGTAGCCGCCGACGATGTCATATTGCGGAAAGCCGGCCCGCAGCAACGGCACGCCGAGGCGCCGGGAGATCTCGGCGCCGTGCGAGTTGGTCACCAGCAGGTCGACGGCGTGGCGGCGCCCCAGCCGCTCGAAATCCTCGAGATCGCCGATCACCACTTCGGCGACCGGCAACCCGGCGAGATGGGGGGCGTTGGCGGCGGCCACCGCCACCGGGATCTCCGCTCCCATGCCGGTCAGGAAGCGGCAGAGCGTGCCCAAGAGATCGGGATCGGCCGCCACGGCGACCGGGGTGGCGCCCAGATAGAACTGGCTGTCGACCATGGCGTCGCACAATTGGTCGCGATGGCGGGCGATCCGATCGGGGACCGGCCGGCCGGAAATCTCGCTCAGGGCCTGCGTGAAGGCATCGCATTCCTCCAGCCCCATGAGGCCGGCGAAACGCCGGTCCGGCACGCCGGTGCGCGCCTTCAGCAGATCGGCGGCGCGGTTCAGCGACGGGCCGACGACCAGCGTGGCGGCGGACTCGCCCATCGAGGCGATGGCCGGCCGCGCCGCGCCGCCATAGGTCAGGGTCGAAAATCCGGCGTCGATCAGATGGCCGTCCAGCGAATCGGCGATGTCGGGAAGCACGACGGGGCGCAGGCCGAAATCCTCGATCCAGTCCCGGATCGCCTCGATGTCGCCGGTGCCCAGCATCGAGGAGACCAGGACGTTCACCTGTCGCGGTTGGCGGACGGCCGGCCGCGCCGCCGGCACCAGGGTATCGATGATGGCCTCGACGGCCAGGGCGAAACCGGTCTCCAGGCAGCCCAGGGTATCGGTGGCATTGACCGGCACCACCGTCATCGCGCCGAATTGCGGATAGGCGGCGCGGAATTCCCTGATGGTGCGCGGGATGTCGGCCCCCTGCATTTCCGACAGGCCGGTGGTGATCAGGCCGATGACGTCGGGCCCGTTGCGCTCGGCGATGGTCCGCAAGGCCTCCACCACATTGTCGTCGGCGCCGATCACCGTGGTCACCATGTCCATCGCCGTGGTCTGCAGGGGGATCGGTTCGCGGAAATGGCGCATGAAGAACAGCTTGTTGAAGGAGGTGCAGCCCCGCGCCCCGTGTTCCAGCGGCATGCAGCGCGCCAGGCCGAGAAAAGCCAGGGAGGCGCCGATCGGCTGGCTGACCTTGAGCGGATTGACCGTCAGGGCCTTGGTGGCGGGAAGGATCGCGGCCATCGCTCATGCCCCCCGGGCGAGATTGGCGTCCGCGGCGGCGGCCTTCATCCAGGGCGCGGTCCTCCGGACATTGGCCCAGACGGGACTTTCGACCGAGCGGACCAATTGGCGGGCCAGTTCGATCATGCCGGTATAACCGGCGTAACCGACGCTGCGGACATGATCGATGTCGAGGAAGGGGATGCGCGATTTCAGGGTCGGATAGATGTAGCGGTCGCCGGCGATCAGGATGTCCGCCTTGCATTCCTCGAAGGTGTCGAGCAGCGCCACCTGGTCGTTGTCGTCGATCATCCGGGCGTCGGCCCCCATCAGGTCGCGAATGCGGGCCCGATCCTCCTCGGTCGATTTTTCGGTGCCGGTGGCCACCACGGTCATCCCGAGATCCTGCATGGCCGACACGATGGACCAGGATTTGTAGCCGCCGGTGAAGACCAGCACCCTTTTCCCGGAGAGCCGCCGGCGCAACGGCTCGAGAGCGGCGTCGACCGCCGCCTCTTCCCGGGCGATCACCGCCTCGGCGCGCTCGGAAAGCCGGGGGTCGCCCAGCAGGCGGGCGAAGCCGCGGAAGGCCTGGGAGGTATCGGCGACGCCATAGAAGCTGCCCTCGAAAAAGGGCGTGCCGTGATCCTCGTGCAATCGGCGGGCGACCGACAGCATGGCCTTGGAACAGACCACCATATTGGCCTCGGCGCGGTGCATGGTCTGCACCTCGCGGAACCGGGAATCCCCCGACAGGGTACAGAGGATGCGCAGTCCCAGTTCGTCGAACAGCGGCGCCACGTTCCAGAATTCGCCGCCGACGTTCCATTCGCCGATCAGATTGACGTCATGGGTGATGATGCCCGGGCGCAGCGCTCCGGCCGGCACCGGGTCGGGCTCGCGGGTGCCGATGACATGGCGATAGACGACGTCGCCGGCCACCCGGTTGCCGAGGTTCTTGTTGCCGTAGAAACCGGCGCAATCGACCGGCACCACCGGCACGCCCCAGCGCTCGGCCGCCGCCTTGCAGATCGCCTCGACATCGTCGCCGTGCAGCGCCGGCACGCAGGTGACATAGACGAAGACGGCGGCCGGACGGTAAGTGTCGACGGCCTGCTTGATGGCCCTGAACAGCCGCTTCTCGCCGGATCCCATGATGACGTCCAGATCCGACAGGTCGGTGGTCATGCCGACGCGGTAAAGGTCGGCGCCCGAGGAACGCGTGCCCCGGTTGTCCCAGGAACTGCCGGCGCAGCCGATCGGCCCGTGCACCACATGGGCGACGTCGGCGATGGGAAGCAGGGCGTTGCGCGCCCCGTCGAAACAGCAGCCGCCCTGCGTCGCCCCCGGCTGCGGCTTGGCGCAACCGGACTTGGACTTCTTGTTGTGGGCGCAGGCCGGCTCGTCCATCAGGGCCAGGATGTCGTCGGGCTTCATGCGGGTCTCCTCGAGTCCGTCTTCATTTCTTCTCTACAGCAAGGCTCGGGCCAGTTTCGAAAAGCCGGCCGACGTGGCGGAAACTCCGACTATTGGCCGGACGATGCACATGATCGATCGTACCTGGACGTACAAAGGGAAGAACGTTCGTACGTTGTCGTGTCTCCATCCGGCAAATACCTTCGTAGGTAAAGCGCGACATCAGCCTACTTTCTTTGTTAATTTATGTCTGAAACACGACATTCATGTAATGAATCAAACAAAACATCGACATTCCAAGTTTTATATTGAAAGAAAGAGCAGCACACACTCATATATGAATTACGAGTATATAGCGGTTTGACGAGGGTCGCCATGGCGGTTGCACTTCCCAGTCGGGCTCCGGCCTATCTTCCGTCGTCCAAGGCGGAGGATGACGAAGAAAAACGGCCCGGTCCCGGACGGCGTCACGGGGCGGGCGAGGAGATGAAACACGGCTTCACCATCGAACTGGATGGCATCGCCGAGGATTTCACCGACTGCAAGACCGGCGAGTGTCGGATCAACGTCCTGCCGATGCTCTATCAAATCAGCCAGATCCTGGCCGAGAGCGAGGATCTGGCCCACAGCCTGGCCATCATCCTCAAGGTCATGCAGGAACGGATGAACATCGTCCGCGGCATGGTCTCGCTGTTCGATCGCGAAGCGGGCCAGATCTTCATCCACGACAGCTTCGGCCTGACCGAGGAACAGAAGGCGCGCGGCATCTATTCCCTGGGCGAAGGGGTGACCGGACGGGTGGTCGAATCCGCCAAGGCCATCGTCATTCCCCGCATGCGCGACGATCCCAGCTTTCTCAACCGGACCCACAGCCGCGTCGGCGGCGCCGACATGAATTCGTCGTTTTTCTGCGTGCCGATCCTGCACAGCCGCAAGGTGCTGGGAACCATCAGCGCCGAACGGATCTACGACAATCGCCGCCTGCTGAAGCAGGACGTCGAGCTGATGGCGACGGTGGCCCTGATGATCGCCCCGGCGGTCGAATTGTTCCTGATGGAGAACATCGACCAGGTCCGTCTGGAAAACGAGAACCGCCGGCTGCAGAACGCCCTCAAGGAACGCTTCAAACCCTCCAACATCATCGGCAATTCCAAACCGATGCTGGAGGTCTACGAACTGATCCAGAAGATCTCCGCCACCAAGACCACCGTGCTGGTCCTGGGCGAAAGCGGCGTCGGCAAGGAACTGGTGGCCAACGCCATCCATTACAACAGCGCCAACTCGGAAGGTCCCTTCGTCAAGTTCAACTGCGCCGCCCTGCCGGAAAGCATCGTCGAAAGCGAACTGTTCGGTCACGAAAAAGGCTCCTTCACCGGCGCCGCCGCCCAGCGCAAGGGCCGCTTCGAGCAGGCCGACGGCGGAACGATCTTTCTCGACGAGGTGGGCGAACTGACCCTGCCCATGCAGGCCAAGCTGCTGCGCGTGCTGCAGGAGCGCACCTTCGAACGGCTGGGCGGCAACCATCCGGTCAAGGTGGACCTGCGCATCATCGCGGCGACCAACCGCGACCTCGCCCAGATGGTGGAAAAGGGCACCTTCCGCGAAGACCTCTATTACCGGCTGAACGTCTTTCCCATCACCATCCCGCCCTTGCGCGAACGCGGCAGCGACGTCATCACCCTGGCCGACCATTTCGTCGCCCGCTTCTCGCTCGACTCCGGCAAGGAGATCAAACGCATCTCGACGCCGGCCCTCAACATGCTGATGGGCTATCACTGGCCGGGCAATGTTCGCGAGCTGGAAAACGTCATCGAACGCTCGGTGATCCTGGCCGACGACGGGGTCATCCACGGCTACAATCTGCCGCCGTCCCTGCAGACGTCGGAAGAGACCGGAACGACCTTCGGCTGCGGATTGGATGCCAAGCTGGAGGCGGTGGAATACGAGATGATCGTCGAGGCCCTGAAGACCCATAAGGGCAACACCACCGAAGCCGCCAAGGAACTGGGGCTGACCCGGCGCATCCTCGGCCTCAGGATGGCCAAATACACCATCACCTATAAAGCGTTCCGGAAAAGGTGAAGACGAAAAGCGGATCGGGCGTCGCCGCCTGGCTTTAAGTTCCCGCGTCAGTGGCACCGGCGTCCCTGTCGGTGGAAAGACTCCGCCGCAAGCGGCGGACACCGGCGGGGACGCCGGTGCCACTTTTCCTTATTCTTCGCGTCGACCGGCGCGGAACGCGTTATGACACGGTCATTGTTTTGCGCGCCCCAGGTCCCGAGTGCCGGTGCCGATTCCATCTTTTCCCAGACATCGAAAGCACATATGAACCGCCGCTGCTCCACCAGGACGCGCCGTCGGTTGCGATTATTCCGCCTGTCCTCCATTCCCCGCCCAAGGAGTCCCGTATGCTTGAAAATTATTAATTCTATTAAGCAAATCTCTTGGCGAGCCTCATGGCGAAAGGTAAAGTCGTTTTCTCGGGCTTGCGCATGGCATCGGAATCATACAAGCGGATCAATGGCTTGTCGTCAAGGGATGATGGGGGGGGGGATCATGTCTTCGAGAAAAATTCTGCTGGCCGGGGCTTCGGTCTTCGCACTGGGTCTGGCCCTGGAAATCCCGGAGCAGGCGTTTGCCCAGGTATGCGGCTCTTCTCCCATTGCCTCGAATTGCAGCCAGTATGACTGGACCGGCGGCGATGTTTCGATCAACGGCGGCGTCATCGTCTCGGGCACCCCGGCGGTGCACAATTCGGCCAACGCCGGAACGCTGACCAACAGCGGAACGATTTCGAGCAGTGCCGTGGGGGGATTCGGGCTTCTCGTGACGGTCGGCACCGTCGCGGCCGTAAAAAACTCCGGCGCCATCAGCGGCGCGAACACGATATCCTCGTCGGCCGGCATCAACAATCTCTCGACCATCGGGACCGTCACCAACCAGAGCGGCGCCACCATCAGCGGCGGCTACGCCGGCATCAGCAACAATGGATATACCAACAGCACCTTTACCAACGTCGTCCTCGGCACCATCATCAATTCCGGGTTGATCGTCGGCACGTCCACGGTCACCGCAAAAAACGGCATCGTCAATTCCAATAGCAGCCGCATAGACGTGCTGCAGAACAATTCGACCGGCACCATCACCAGCTTATCGTCCGGCATCTATAATTTCACCAACGCCACGATCGGGACGATCACCAACAGCGGCCTCATTCAGGGCGGCATCTATGCCATCGGCAACGATACCGGGGGCTCCATCGGGACGATCGAGAACTCCGGCACCATCGTCGGCACGACGCGCGGCGTCACCAACAGCAGTACCATCGGGACGATCATCAATGACAACGGCGGCACCATCACCGCCAACTACGGCGTCTACAACATCGGGACGATCGGCGGCATCGACAACGGCAGCGGCGGCACCATCACGGGCAGTCAATACGCCATCTACAACAACAGCGGGACGATGGGGACGATCACCAACAGCGGCATCATCGCCGGCAGCATCTATTCCACCGGCAACCTGACCTTCGCCGGCGGCAGTTCCGGCACCGTCGGGACCCTGACCGGCCTGGCCGGCAGCATCGGCACGCTGACCGCCTCGCGCGTCGTCTTCGCCTCGGGCGACCTGCTGCTCAACGACAGGATCGCGGTGGGCGGCGGCACGGTGAGCAACAGCGGCGCCGACGTCACCATCGGCACCATCATCAGCATCACCGGCAACTTCAGCCAGTCCTCGGGGACCCTGTCGCTAGGCGGCACCGGCGAACTGGTGGTGTCCGGCAACGCGACCCTGACCGGCGGCACCATCGTCGACAGCCTGGCCGGCACCGGCAATTACCTCGCCGGAAACACCGCCACCCTGATCAGCGCCAATGCGGCCAACTACAGCGGCGCCACCGTCTCCTACGACACGCCCACCGGCCTCGCCACCACCATCGACACCGGCGGCAGCACCAACCTGGTGGCCCAGTATCTGAACGACTATGTCGGCGGCAGCCTGCCCAGCCTGGCCAATACCGGCACCATCAATTCGGCCTACGGCCTTTACGTGGCCGCCAGCGGCAGCCTGGGCAACTTCGACAACAGCGGCAGCCTCAGCGGATCGTCTTACCCCATCTACAGCGCCGGCCCGCTGGGAACGCCCACCAACAGCGGCCTCATCCCCGGCCAAATCTATTCGCCCGGCAACCTGAGCGTCGCACGGCGCGCCCTCGGCACCGTCGGCACCCTGACCGGCTTTTGC
>JAATGN010000044.1 GCA_015654615.1 Rhodospirillales bacterium | reverse complement strand
CGCCGGCCATCCGGGCCCGGATCGCCTTGAGCAGCCAATTGAGGCAGGATATCGCCCCGATGAAGGCCAAGCCGTCGATCAGAATGTCATGCATGTCCGGCTCTCCTCAGGGACCGACCGTTTCCGTCGTCATCGATGATCTCATCTTCCGATCGATCGCCTTGCCGCTTCGCCATAAAGGCAATTGTTTCTCATGAAAACAAGGCTTTCACCGCCAGATACAGGATCGATGGCCCCATCAGGCAGCCCAAGCCGGTGTGGAAGGTGGCGACCAGGGCGCCATAGGGCACCAGCCGGCGATCGGTTGCGGCGAGCGCGGCCGATACGCCGCTGACGGTTCCGGCCAGGCCGCCGAAGATCATCGCCGAACGGGGATTGTTCAGACCCAGGAAGCGGGCGATATAGGGCGTCACGACCATGACCATGATCGCCTTGATGACGCCCGTGGCGATGCTGAGCGCCATCAGATCCGACGAGGCGCCGATAGCCGCTCCGGTGACCGGACCGACGATATAGGTGACGGCTCCGGCGCCGATGGTCGTCATGGCGACGGCGTCCCGATAGCCGAACGACCAGGCGACGACCGCCCCGACGACGAAGGGCACCACGGTACCGATGAGCAGGGCCAGCGCGCCGATCAGACCGGCCCGGCGGGCTTCGGTGGCCTGGACTTCGAAGGCCGTGGCGACGATGGTGAAATCCCGGAACATGGCGCCGCCCATCAGGCCGATGCCGGAGAACAGCGATATGTCGGCGATGCCCTTTTCCTTGCCCGTCATGATCCCGCCGTAATAGGCGAGCCCGAGGCCGATCAGGATGGCGATGGCCGAACCCTGAACGCGGCCGAGGGTCAGGCGCCGTGACAGGATGGCGGAAATCCAGGTGATGATGCCGACCACCACGAAGGCGGTGACCAGGCCGTTCTGGGCGAGCGCCTTGCTGAACATTTCAAACATCGGGACCTCCTCAGCGGACCGCGGCGTCGGCGGGAACGTCCAACGCGAGGGGCGGCAAAGGGATCCCTCGGTTGCCCATGCGGCTCAGGGTCGCGATGACGCAGCAGCACAGCGCGAAGGCCACGGCGGCCGAAATGACGGCGATCCAGCCGCCGCGAAGCGCGACGACGACGTTCTGCTGGGCGGCCATCGCCACCACCACCGGAATGTAGAGGGCTCCCCAGAAATTGATGCCGCCTTCCGTCGCCTTCGGCATCATCTTGTATTTTTCGAGATACATTTTTGCGAAAATCAACAGTATCATGGCGATGCCGACGCCACCGACGTTGGCCTTCGCTCCGATCGCGCTTCCCAGCAAGTCCCCAAGAAATATTCCGCTCAAGTAGCAGGCGGCCAGGATGGCCGTTCCGTAAATGATCATCGTATCCTCCCCTTTATTGTCCTTCACGACCGCGTCGCCCGGCAGAAAACCTGCGGACTACGCGGCGAGCAAAGACTGTATTGCGGTGTGTTTGTTCACGATCCCCACGGAGAAAATGGATTTGACCAGGACAGTCTTTTGCTGGCTGCACAGTTCCTTGAGTTTCACGCCGCCGCCGTCGCCGAGGACGACCTCGACATCGAAGGCGATCCCCATGGCGCCTTCCAATGCGGACAATTTCCCGGCGAGGCGCCGCAGGCTGGCGAAGTCTTCGCGGCGGACGGTCAGATCAAGGTCGGAACGGTCGTGCAGATAGCTCATCCCGGTCGCCATCTGCAGGGCCGAGGCTCCGAAGACGCCCAGATTGCCGGGCCGGACCAGGCCAAGCTCCTGGATTGTCCGCAGGGCCCGCAATGCCGGAACGGACACGTCCGAAGCCATCCCGGCGATCGCCTCGGGGGAGCGCGCCTCCATGATCTCGCCCGCCGCCACCGCGGCCGCGAAACGCAGCCGCCGGTCGTTTTCACGAAAAGGAAAGCTGATGCCGATCCCGATGCCGGTCCGATCGCAAGGCGCTTGGCGGCGGACGATCACCGGAATGGGAAATTCGGCGAACAGTTCCGCCATCAGGCCGCGAGAGGGCGCGTCGCTGTCCAGGATGTGCCGGCAAAGGCGTTTCCGGCCTTCGGTCGTCAGGGACAGCAGATCATGGCGCTGGAGCGGGGGCATGGCGATCATTCCCCCTATCGCCGCTTGATCCAGGCCGGATCCGTCTTCGCATTGTTTTGAAACGCGAACTGGGCCTCGACCATGCGCTCGAACAGGGCCGTCGCGCCCCGTCCTCGGATCACCACGGCAGCGTCGGGATCGAAAACGTCCTCGCCGGGGATGAGGCTGGGCATCAGATGCAGTTCGGTTTCGTCGGCATTGAGCCGCAAATCCTTGGAAACCTTGACGACGCGTCCCTTGATTCTGAGAATCGTCCTCGCCGTCCGTTCGATCAGGTCGGCCGACCCCCTGGTCGTCGCCTTGACGACGACCTCATATTCGGGATGGGTCCGCCGGCGTTTGTAGGTCAGCAGCTTTCCCTCTGGATTGCACAGGTGCCCGGCTTCGGAACAGGGAAAGGAATCGCCCATCGGCAATCCGCCGACCACCACCTCGCGGAGGTCCGTCCCGCCGGGAGAGGCGACCAGGGAAATGTCGTCGCGCAACGGCACGCCGTCCAGGGTCAGCCAGCCGAACTCCTGGCAGCCGTACAGATCATGGACGGCATAACCCAGCTTTTGGGCGATGGGCAGCAATTCCGGATCGAGCGGCGTGCCGGCGGCGATCAGGCACAGGTTTTCCGGCAGGGCCTCCCGCAGCCCGAGGTCGAGGGCCTGGGCGAGCGCCGCCCGCAGGAAAGACGATTCGCCCAGCAGCGCATCCGGCTTGCGCTGGCACAGGGCCAATAGCAAGGCGTCGCGATGCGACCGCGCCAGGAAGGACCATTCGAGGCCATGGCGTTCCAGTCCGGCCTGGCTGAAGACGTTCACCAAGGGCGCGTAGGTCACCAGCATGTGCTGTCCGCCGCGGAGCCCGCAGATGTCGAGGGCCCGGCGGGAGGCTTCGACGCGGTCGTCCAATTCCGGATGGGTCACGCCGACGATGTTCTGAAAGGCGCTCGATCCCGTCGTGAAGGTGACATAGGCGACATTCAGCGGCGTATGCACCTCCTCGACCACATGCGCCGCCGTCGGGCCGTCGATTCCCTTGTCCCGCAGGCTGCGCCGCGGCATTTCCGCCAAGGTCGGCGAAGAGCGTATGCCGGAGACCAGGAATTCGAGTTCGGTGAGCGAAAACATCGGCGAAGTCACCTTTCGAAACGGCATCCGGCCGCCAGGGAGCCGCGGACCCTTCCCCCGGCAGGGGCGGACGGGGAGGCCCGCTCAGGCATTCAGGTAGCGGTCGGCCATGGCGTCGAACTGTTCGTTCATCCGCGCCAGGACCTTCTTGCGGGTCACGCGGCCGCCGCGTTCGTCGCCCAATTCGCCGCGTCCCCACGGACCGAGCCGGTCGGTGCGGCCGGCCGCCTTGAGCCGATAGATCTCGTCGATATGCCGCAGCACGCATTCGCGCATCGCCTCCGGCGCTTCGATGATTTCTTCCACACCGCCGAGACGGAAGAAGAAATCCGGGCCGGCGGCGAAGACCGGATTGGTCTTCGACAATTCGGTCAGGCGCTCCAGGTCCTGTTTCGTGATGCGCGCGATGCTGGTCAGCGGCATGACATGGATCATCGTGTTGTATTGGGACGACAGGCTGAGGATCTGGTCGGCCTGCAGGCCGTGGCAGAGGAAGGCGCCGCTGATGGCCCGGCCGATCACCACGGCCAGAACCGGGTGGCCGGCCTTGCGGGCCTCGGCCAGGGCCAGCTGATAGGCCCCGGTCGCCTTGTTCATGCCGACGATTTCCTCGAGCTTGCCGGGACCGTTGCCGGGGGTGTCGACGATCAGCAGCAGCGGCCGCTTTTCCGGTCCGGGCCGGGCGGCGTCGGCCTCGATCGTCCGATAGACGGCCGAAGCCATCTTGTAGGCCTCCTCCAGGCCGATGATGCCGGCGACGACGACCTTGAAGCGGGGATTGCGGACCATCGCGTCGTTGGCGATCACCGTGCATTGGCGTCCGTTCAGCCGGGCGCCGCCGACCACGGCGCCCGGCCCGTAGTCGGCGGCGGGCAGGACGAAGCCGGCCAGGTCGTTTTCGGCGAAGCTGCCCGGATCGACGATCATCTCGATCCCCAAGCGGCCTTTTCCCATCATATTTTCCATAACGTTCGCTCCTAGGCCGCCGGATCGAGGCGTTTGGCAATCGCCATGAAAAGGTCGTAGCTCGCATCGGTGATCTTCTGGGGATCCTCGTTGCCCACCGCCCTCCACATGTCGGTGGAATCCTTGGGCGCGACGCCGACGGCGAAATCGACGATCTTCATCTGATAGTCCACTTTCGACCGGCTGCCGATCCGACGCAGCGATTCGATCTTCTCCATGGAAAATCCGACGATCTCCTGGATTTGCCGGCGGAACGCCGCGACGCTGTCCTCCACCAGGAAATTGCAATCTCCCATGATGTATTTGTGCTTGCCGCCGGTGGTGCGGAACACCAGGGCCCGGTCGGAGGCGTCGAATTGGGCGCGTCCCATTTCCTGTTCGATCACCTCGGGGCCGGTCAGGCCGATCCGGCTGAATTCGCTCATGACGACGACGTCGGTGGCCGCCGCGACGAACCCCATGCCGCCGAAACAGCCGATCTTGCTACCGACCACCGCGACGACGGGAAGCTTGCCGCGCAAATTCTGCAGCTGATCCATGATTTCGGCATGCGCCAGGAGTCCGGCGTTGGCCTCGTGCAGCCGCACTCCCCCGGTCTCGAAGGAAATCAGCACGATGGGGCGGCGCGCCTCGGCCTCGGCCGGATTGTCCTTTCGCAGCCTGGCATGGATCTGTTCGGCCAGCTTCAGGGCGCCGACCATCTTGGCGCCGCCGACTTCCCCGACGGCGCCGCCGATGAAGCGGCCTTCCTGGGAAATCACCACGGCGGGATGCTTTCCCAGCAAGCCGATGCCGGTGACGACGCCGTCGTCGAATTCGACGGCTTCGCCCAACTCGGGAAGATGCGGGCTGACGAAACGCTCGAGCGGGCCGACCAGTTCGGCAAAGCTGCCGTCGTCGACCAGGCCCTGGGCGCGCTGGCGTGCGGTGGATTCAAGAAAGCTCTGTCGTTGTATCGATTGCCACTTGCTCATCGCGCCCCCCTAACCTTCGATTTCCAACAGTGCCTGGCGCAGACGCTGCGAGACGACGGCCGGCGTGGCGTTGTTGTCGTTGATGCTGATCTGGACGTCGGCCAATTGGCATTCGTCGATGAAACGCTGCAGCACCAGGGCCCAGACGTGATCGAACCCGGCGACCGGGGTGACGACCACCACCACGGTCTTTCCCCCCAGTTCCCTGGCCTCCAGGATCACCTCCATGTCGCCCGATCCGACGACGCCGAAATGCACGACCGGCACCGGCAGCGGACGCGGCGCCGTCGCGGCGAATTCAAACTGCAATCGATTGAGGGCCATCTCTTCATCTCCGCTCAGCCTGGGGGGCGTCCCTTTTCGTATTCAAAATCCCGAGAACGGCTTGACGCCGCCGATTTCCGCGTCCTCACCAGTTGCGGAAGCGGGCCGGCGGGTCGTAGAGTCCGCCGGACCAATCGACCAATTCCTTGATGTTCCTGGCCGCCAGCAACGACCGGTTGGCGCGGCGGCGATCGATGCCCAGATCCTCGGGCGTCTTGACGATTCCCGCCTCGCGCAGGGCCTTCGTCTCGGCCGGCTTGGCCTGCAGTCCGACCGGCGTATAGCCGGCGACCGCGCGGATGGCGGCCATGCGCTGCTCCAGCCCTTTGCAGCGATGCAGATAGGCGATGCCCTCTTCGGTCAGGATGTGCGTGACGTCGTCGGCATAGACCATCACCGGCGGCAGATCGAGAGCGGCCTGTTCGGCCAATTTCCAGGCGTCGAGCTTTTCGACGAAGGAGGGTACGCGCTTTTCCTGGAAGGTTTCCTGCATCTGCACCACCAGGCGCTTGCCGCGCGGCACGTCGCCGATCAGATTTTGCTGATCGGTGAATTCGTCGCCGCATTTGAGCCAGGCCGGCGTGCCGTGACGGCGCCCATGGGCGTCGCATCCCATGTTGGGGGCGCCGCCGAAACCGGCGACGCGGCCGGCCGTGGCGGTCGAGCTGTTGCCGAATCTGTCCATCTGCAGGGTGCCGCCGATGAACATGTCGATGGCGTAGTGGCCGGCCGTCTGGGAAAAGGCGCGGTTCGACCGCATGGTGCCGTCGGGGCCGACGAAGAAGACGTCGGGACGGGCCGCGCAATATTCCGCCATCCCCAATTCGCCGCCGAAGCAGTGGATGGATTGCACCCATCCGGATTCGATGGCGGGGATCAGCGTGGGATGGGGATTGAGGGCGAAATGCGTGCAGACTTTTCCCTTGAGGCCCAGTTCCTCGCCATAGGTCGGCAGGATCAGTTCGATGGCGGCGGTATTGAAGCCGATGCCGTGGTTGAGCCGGGCAATCCCGTATTCGGCATAGATCCCTTTCAGTGCCATCATGGCCATCAGGACATGCGTATCGGAAATCAGGGCGGGGTCGCGGGTGAACAGGGGTTCCAGGTAGAAGGGCCTGGGCGACTGGACGACGCCGTCGATCCATTCCCCGGGGATGTCGACGCGGGTCACCTTGTCGACGATCTTATTGACCTGGGCGATGACGATGCCGCCGCGGAATTTGGTGGCTTCGGCGATCAGCGGCGTGTCTTCGGTGTTGAAGCCGGTGTAGAGATTGCCGTCCCTGTCGGCCTCGTAGGCGCAAACCAGGGAGACCCGCGGCGTCAAATCGATGAAATAGCGGGCGAACAGTTCGAGATAGGTATGAATGGCACCCAGCTTCAGCTTGCCGCCGGCAATCGCCTTGGCCACGGCGGCGCCCTGCGGACCGGCATAGGCGAAGTCCAGACGGTCGGCGATGCCCAGTTCGAAGGCCTGCAGGTGGGACGGCAACGGGACCGACGACTGCACCATATGCAGATGATGGACCTGGGCGGGGTCGAGCTTGCACAGGCAATCCGAAAGAAAGTCGGCCTGCTTCTGATTGTTGCCTTCGATATTGACCCGGTCCCCCGAGCGGATGGCCGCCGCCAGCACGGCGACCGTATCCTTTTGCGCGAAGACCTTGCTTCCCGGCGTTAGATATTGCGAGACCAGACGCATGCGGTCCTGGGTATCGCGCTGGGTCTTGTTCCATTTTTCGTCGATCCGTCGCCCGCCGGCGGCACCCTGCGGGCCGGCCGGCCGGGAAACGGGAGCCGCGGGTTGCGCGGCCGGCGGAGGCGGGGCTGCGACGTCGCCGACGATTTCGGCGAGCGTGACGTTGTGCACCCTGTCGCCGACCGTAATTCGCAACGTCTTTTCCATGACTCAAAATCCCCCTGGAAGAGTGCCGCCAAGCGCATCGATCCGTTCGACCCTTTTCCAGGCCGCTTTTTTTCTTTCCCTGTGCTGGATTGGCCGGGCGACGGACGCCATACCGCCCGGCACGACGGCGCAGCCGGCCGCCCGGCCGTCGGGATGGTGCCGCTGTGTGGCGCTTTTCGTCTGGAAACCGTGTCGGAACGCTTTGGTCATGTCTCACCGCCCGAAGAGGCGAAGCCTCTCGAAAATCGCGACAGCACAGACCCTGACGAGGCGAACAGGCAAAACCGTCCGCAAACCCCGGAAGGGTCTACACGTCCACCGTCACTCTTTTCACGAGGTCACTTGGTGAGAACTTGGGCGGAACAAAAAACCGCCCCATACGCGTCACAGGACATCACAAGTCATTGACGGATTCACCTCCGCCAATGACCTTACTTTCTATCCGGTCAGACCGAATGTCAAGAGCCCCGGCTTGACGCTTGTCCGTGGCGACGGTCCGACGGCTCCTATTCAGGCGCCTTCGGGTTTGAGGCCGAGGCGTCCGAACAGGGAGCGGTCGGTATCGGGGGAGGGGTTGGCGGTGGTCAGCAGGCGTTCGCCGCAGAAGACGGAATTGGCCCCGGCCAGGAAGCACAGGGCCTGGGTCT
>JAATGN010000179.1 GCA_015654615.1 Rhodospirillales bacterium | reverse complement strand
TCGCAATGACGAAGAAGAAAGAGAAGCCGTTATTCATCGACGGTCCCTAATTGATGAATCTCAGATCGAGCCAATTGTTCGGGTCGAAGCGAACATTTTGTTTTATTTCTTTTAATTCTTTCAGGATGTCGATGGCGCGCGCGGTTCCCTCCTGATCGACCTGGAAGCTCAGATCCCACAGTCCCATCTGTTCCGTGAAATAGGCGCGGATGATTTCTTTCTTCAGTTTGACCCGTGCCGCCGCAAAATCGACGACTTCATCCAGATGTGATTTGGCATATTCGAACATTTCTCTTTCCGCCGAAAAATAATTTCGAATAGCGTCGGGATGAAGTTTTATGAAACTGTCGGTCGCCAGCACAAAAGAATGTTGATATCGCCCATAATAGTCTTTGGCTTGGGCGATCAATGTTCCGATGCCTTCATCTTCCAATTTCAGGCGTATCGGTTCGGTCGTAATGACCGCGTCGATCTTGCCCGAACGCAGGATCATCGCGGCGTCCGTGCCGCCGGTGGCGACGATGCTGACGTCGTTTTCGCTCAGCCCGTTGGCCTGGAGGATTTTCAGGAGAGACTGATGGTTTCCGCCGCCAAGCGCGCCGCAGGCCACCACCTTTCCCTTCAAGTCCCGGACGGAATCGATCCCCTTCCTGGCCACCAGTTCGAAATTCATCCGCTTGTTGGCGGGGGAGCCGACGATCTTGATGGGCAGGCCGAAGGACATTCCGGTCAGGATGGGGGTGCCGTAGGATCCCATGTCCAATTGACCGCTGGCGACGCCGGCCATGGCCTCGGCGCCGCCCTTGATGAAGTGGATCACCTGGAGATCGATGCCGTGCCTGGCGAAGATCCCCTTCTCGATGGCCATTTCTTCGAGCGTCGTCGGGACGCCGACGCTCAGTTCGGCCATCCTGATGGTCACCAGGGACGGCGCGGGAGCGGCCTGGCCGAAGCACGTCGCCGAGGCCAGCGCCACCGCGGCGAAGACGGCCGGTCCCAGCCCGCGCCACGGTGCGAAACCCTTCTCCCCTCGTGGGAGAAGGGTTTGGAATGTCGTCCGCCCCGCTCCGGATGAAAAGGAACGGTGGCACCGGCGTCCCTGCCGGTGTCCGCCGCTCTGCGGCGGAGTCTTTTCCACCGGCGGGGACGCCGGTGCCACTGACGCTTTTCTGTCCGGCGAAGCGAAGCAATCCAGCACATCGGCCGGTCTGGATCGCTTCGCCGGTCGCTCGTTATGACGAGGAGGAAAGGGCCCATGTCCCACGCAGGTCCGCCCTTGCGCCGGCGTCGGCATCAGTAGGAGACCATCTCGATGAAGGCGTTGACGCGGTTTTGCAGCTGTTCGGTCTGCGTCCTCGTCATATCGTCCTCGATGATGATCGTGTGCTTTCCGGTCCGGGCCTTGATCTCGTCGACCAGCAGGCGGGCGATCGCCGACTGCGTATTGCATCCCCATTTGTAGAGGAAGAGCACGCCGTCGGTGCGCGACTTCCGGATCTGTTCGACCGTCCATGCGGCGCGGTCCTTGAGCGGCTGCTCATAGGGATAGGACAGCACGGCTTTCGCCAGTTCGTAGTAAGGTTCGCCGCTCTCCTCGACGATCGTGGTGATGTCGCTCCAGTGGTTGTCGTTGCCGACGATGATGCCGCCGGCTTCCTCGCAGCGGAAATCGTTGGGGAAGACGCAGGATCCGCAGACGAACAGCCGGGCCGCCTTGTCCTGGACGCCCTGGGTCTTGTGATGTTCCGCGACGCGTTTTTCGATATGGGTCTTCGCCTCGCGCAGGATCGACAGGCTGGCCACCGGGTCGCCATGCACCTCCATGCCGCCCAGCTGGAACAGGTCGCGGCGGTCCTTGCCGTTGGTCGGTGGATTTTCCGCCGACCACCACAGGTCGGCGATCTCCACGGCGAGGCGTCGACCCTCGTTATGCAGCTTGATTTCCCGGGCCAGGTCTTCCTCGGTGGTCGTCCTGCCGGTGTGCTCGTCGATGGCCCTGGTCAGCCGGCGCAGGCTGCTGGCGAAATAATCGATGGCCCATTCCTTGTCTTTCTGATGGTCGAGGGGGTAGTCGACGAGCAGCAGCTTGACCTGGTCCTTGCGCGGTCCGTGACGGTGGGCTTCCGTGCCGTAGGAGACGTCCGAGCAGCGCAGGGCGGTGTAAGGCGCCACCATGTCGGCCGGGACATTGCCTTCCTGGATATGTTCGTAGCCGGCCGAATTGCACACCTCGAAGCTGATGGCGTTGTAGGCCTTCTGCTTGTCGCGCTGGCCTTCCAGCTCATCCTCGGTGCGGGTCAGCCCTTCCTTTTGACGGCGCGCCCAGATGCCGGTGCTGGCCGGGCGCAGGGCGACCGCTCCCGCCGCATAATAAGGATCGACGCTCTGCCCGCCCTGGACGAACACGATGGGATGTCCCTGGGCCCTGGCCTTGGTCATCCGCTCATGCATGGTCATCAGCAGATAGTTGTGCTTGAGCGTAAAGGGCAAGGTCACGTCATGCGACAGGCGGCCGGTGAACAGGTTGCTGTTGTCGTAGAGATTGGGGAATTTCACCGGTCCGACCTTGGTCAGATAGTCCCAGACCTCGGCGGCGCTCACCCGCGAGCCGTCGCGAAATTCGATGTCGTCCGTCTTGACGAAGTCGTCGCGGATTTCTTCCGGATAACGGAAATACTGGGCAGCGTTGAGGTTGCTCCCGCTCGGGATGTTTTTCGTGACGGCGGTCATGCGGCTACTCCTGTTTCGGCCTTGAGCTTGATCATTTCGATGAAGGCTTCGACGCGCGTGCGGATGGCTTCGATGTCGGAGCCGGCGTATTCGGTGTGCAGTTCGAGCAGCGGGATGCCCTCCTTTTCCAGGATGTCCTTGGTTTCCTTGGCCTTGAAGGTGTAGGGATCGCAATAGCGCAACGTATGGTAGATGACGCCGTTGGCCTTGAAGGTCTTGATCAGCTCCTTCAGCCGCCGGATGCGGCCATCGGTGGCCAGATCGAGATAGGGCAGCGCCCCATGCGGCGTCCGATGCAGATAGGCATGGGCCACCGCCTCCAGGGTGGCGTCCCGGATGTCCACCGCGACATAAGGGATCAGCCCGGACCACAGATCGTCGCCGACGATCCGGCCGCCTTGTTCCTGGATGATGGAAATCAGTTTCTTGTCGCCGGGAGGGATGACGCTTCCGGAAATGAAGATCCGCGCCTCGTCGTCGCGCCTGGCGATGACGGCGGCCCCCTGGCCGGCCGCGAGCTCGGCATGCAGCGCTCTCAGCAGGTCGAGGAAATCCCGGCGATCCAGCACATAACCGGCCTGGATGACGTCGAACACCTCTTCCCAGGAGATCAGCGGGTCAAGGGTCGCCTGATAGGCGTAGATGGCGACGATTTCATCGCGGATGTCATTGTAGAGGGTTATCGACGCCGCCAGTTTCTCGGGGCTGAGCTTGACGTCGGCGTAGGTTTCGAGCCTGCCCACGAGATTGCGCAGTTCCTCCGTGAAGTATAGATGCGCCTCGGGAAGGTAAAAATTGCGCGGAACGCCGAGAATGAAGACCTCCTTGTCGAAGTAGTATTGAATGATCTCGGCCGTGCGATAGGTCTGCAGGCAGGTAGCGTCGAAGGCGAAAACATCGCTGCCGGTGATGTAGGGATCGGTGTTTTCGGCGAAGAGCCCGACGGTTTCGCGGACATAGACGCAGTTCTTGGTCGAGATGTAGCGTCCGCCCAATTCGACCAGGCGATCGCTGCCCCCCAGGCCGATCCGGATCGGAATCAGTCCCAGGGCATGAATGATCTCCTCCGGAAGGGTATAGCCCTGGAAGCCCACGACCTTGGCTCCCGCGGCTTTGGCCGCCGCCAGCTCGGCCGGCCGGTCGGCCAGCTTGCGGGCGATCAGATTTAAGGTTTTCAGTCCCATTTTGTCGTCCTCATATCCGTGTTGGAGGAAGCGTCGCCTTGCCTGGCCGCCGGCCGGACCGGGGCCGCCTATGCTTCGGTGATCTTCCAGGAGTCGACGCGCCGGCTGAGGTAGGAGAGGCCGCGATCGATGACGATGCCGAAGGCGGCGATGACGACGACGCCGACGAAGACGATGTCGATCTGGAACGTCGCTCCGGCATATTGGATGAGATAGCCCAGGCCCTCGGCGCCGCCGAAGACCTCGGCGGCGACCACTCCCAGCAGGCCGCGTCCCATGGCCAGGCGCAAACCGGTCAGCAGGAAGGGGACGGAGGACGGCAGGGCGATGGTCCAGAACAATTGCCACTGGGTGGCGCCATAGGCGATCCCGACCCGCCTGTAGTCCTGGTCGATGTTCTGCATCGCCACCTGCATGTTGACG
>JAATGN010000191.1 GCA_015654615.1 Rhodospirillales bacterium | reverse complement strand
TGGGCGACGTCGACGCCGATGCCGACGACGACGTAAGGCGGCGCCTGTTCCAGCAGCATGCCGGCGATCTTGCGGCCCCGGCAGAGAATGTCGTTCGGCCATTTGACCTGGAAGGCCGCCGCCGGCATCAGTTCGGCCAGGGCGGCGCGCGCCGCGATGGCGGCGACGAAGGCCAGTTGCGGCGCCCGGCTCGCCACCGGACCCGGATCGATCAGCAGCGAACAATGCAGATTTCCGGCCGGCGAGACCCATTCGCGGCCCCGCCGACCACGGCCAGCGGTCTGCTCGTGCGCCCAGACCACGGTGCCATGCCCGGCACCCTGCAAAGCGGCGCGCTTGGCTTCGTCGTTGGTACTGTCCACCCTGTCCAGCGCGACCAGCCGGAAGGGCGCCGGCAGGGCGCGGCTCATCCTCCGAACAGGGCCGCCGCCGCCGTCCCGGCGCTGGAGACCAGCGACGACGGCGCGAAGGTGAAGAGCACGATCAGCACGGCGTTGACCCCGACGATCAGGCCCAAGCCGCGGCCGGTTCCATGATCCAGCACCTCGACCGGTTCGTCGAAATACATCACCTTGATGATGCGTAAGTAATAATAGGCGCTCACCACGCTGGTCAGCACGCCGACCACCGCCAGGCCGATGAAGCCCTTGTCGATAGCCGCCATGAAGACGTACAGCTTGCCCCAGAAGCCGGCCAGCGGCGGAATGCCGGCCATCGAGAACATGAAGATGGCCAGCGCCGCCGCGGTCATCGGATGGGTCCTCGACAGGCCGGCCAGATCGTCGATCCCTTCCATCAGGCGGCCCTTCTGACGCATCGACAGGATCACCGCGAAGGTTCCGACATTCATGAACAGATAGATGGCGAGATAGACCAGGACGCCGCGGATGCCGACCTGATCGCCCACCGCCAGGCCGATCAGCGCATAACCGACATGGCCGATCGAGCTGTAGGCCATCAGGCGCTTGATGTTGGTCTGGGCGATGGCGCCGAAGGCGCCGAGCAGCATCGAGGCCAGCGAGATGAAGACCACCACCTGGCTCCACTGCTGCGTCAGGTCGCCGAAGGGACCGACCATGACGCGAATCAGCAGGGCGAAGGCGGCAATCTTCGGGGCGACGCCGAAAAAGGCGGTGACCGGCGTCGGCGCCCCTTCGTAAACGTCGGGCGTCCACATGTGGAAGGGCACGGCCGAAATCTTGAAAGCCAGGGCGGCGATGACGAACACCATGCCGACCGTCACCCCGATCGGCACGCCATGCGCGAAGGAATGGGCCAGGGCGTCGAAGCCGGTCGAACCGGCGAAACCATAGATCAGCGACGATCCATAGAGCAGCAGGCCCGAGGCCAGCGAACCGAGGACGAAATATTTGAGCCCGGCCTCGGTGGCCCGGCCGCTGTCCCGCTGATAGGCGGCCAGGACATAGAGCGACAGGCTCTGCAGTTCGAGCCCCAGGTAAAGGGCGATCAGATTGTTGGCCGAAATCATCAGCATCATGCCGAGCGTGGAAATCAGCATCAGGACCGGGAATTCAAAGCGTTCCAGCTTTTCCCGCTTCAGCCAGTTGGCCGACATCGCCATGCTGAATCCGGAGGCCACCAGCACCAGCAGCTTGGCGAAGACCGAAAAACCGTCGATGACGAACATGCCGCCGAAGGTCACCGCCCGCCCGCCCGCCGCCGCCGGAATCAGCAGGCCGGCGAACAGCATGGCGACGATGGCCAGCGCGGTGATCCCTTGCGTCGCATCGTCCCGGCGAAAGACGCCCAGCAGCAGCAGCGCGATGGCCGACAGGGCGATGAAGATTTCCGGCAAGGCCGGCGCGAAGTTCGGCAGTTCCTGCACGTCTATCCCCCTTACTCTCAGCGCACGGCGACCGACGCCGTATCGGCGACGGTTTGCGCGAGCTGGTAGTCATTGATCAATTTCGCCACCGACGCATGCATCGGTCCCAGAAAGGACGACGGATAGACCCCCATCCAGATCACCACGACGACCAGGGGGGCGAACACGGCGATTTCGCGGGGACTCAGATCGAGAATCGACTTCAGATCCTCGCGCACCAGCTTGCCGAAGATGACGCGCCGGTAGAGATACAGCATATAGCACGGACCGAGGATGAGTCCGGTGGCGGCGAACAGGGCGATCCAGCTGTTGGACTGGAAGGCGCCCATCAGCACCAGGAACTCGCCCACGAACCCCGAGGTGCCGGGCAGGCCGACCGAGGCCATGGTAAAGACCATGAAGACGAAGGCATAGGCCGGCATCCGGGTGACCAGGCCGCCGTAACGGGCGATCTCGCGGGTGTGCATGCGGTCATAGACCACCCCGACGCAGAGGAACAGGGCGGCCGAGACCACGCCATGCGACAGCATCTGGAAAATCGCCCCTTCGACGCCCTGCACCTGAACGGTGAAGACGCCGATGGTCACGAACCCCATGTGCGCCACCGAACTGTAGGCGATCAGCTTCTTCATGTCCTGCTGCACCAGGGCGACCAGCGAGGTGTAGATCACCGCGACGATCGACAGGGTGAAGACCAGCGGCGCGAAGTCGTGTGAGGCCACCGGGAACATCGGCAGCGAGAAGCGCAGGAAACCGTATCCCCCCATCTTCAGCAGAACGCCGGCTAGGATCACCGAACCGGCCGTCGGCGCCTCGACATGGGCGTCCGGCAGCCAGGTGTGCACCGGCCACATCGGCACCTTCACGGCGAAGGAGGCGAAGAAGGCCAGCCACAGCCAGGTCTGCATGGCCGGCGGAAACGGATGGGCGATCAGCACCTGGATGTCGGTGGTGTGCGCGTCGAAATACATGGCCAGGATGGCCAGCAGCATCAGCACCGAGCCCAGCAGGGTATAAAGGAAGAATTTGAACGCCGCATAGACCCGGCGTCCGCCCCCCCACACCCCGATGATGATGAACATCGGAATCAGCACGGCCTCGAAGAAGACATAGAACAGGATGAGGTCGAGGGCGCAGAACATGCCGACCATCATGGTCTCGAGGATCAGGAAGCTGATCATATATTCCTTGACCCGGTTCTGCACCGCCACCCAGGCCGACAGGATGCAAAGCGGCGTCAGGAAGGTCGACAGCAGAACGAAGAACAAGGCGATGCCGTCGACGCCCAGCTTGTAGGAAATGTCGAAACCGGGCAGCCAGCGGGCCTGATCGACCATCTGGAAATCGGCGGTGCCGGGATTGAAATTGGCCCAGACCAGCAGCGAGACCAGGAAGGTCGCCACGCTGGTCAACAGGGCGACGTTTCGGGCGTTCCGCGCCACCACTTGCGGCTCGCCCCGGATCGTCAGGATGAACGCCGCCCCCAGCAGGGGCAGGAACGTCGTGATGGAAAGCAAAGGCCAATCAGTCATCACGCATCACCCCACTTTGACGATGTACCAGGTCACGAATGCCGCGACACCGATCAGCATGGCGAAGGCATAGTGATAGAGATATCCGCTTTGCAGCGCGCTGGCGCGCCGCGCGATATCGCGCGTCACCGCGGCCAGGCCGTCGGGCCCGCAAGTGTCGATCACGGCGCCGTCCCCTCCCTTCCACAGGCCGTTGCCTATCCAAAAAGCCGGCTTGATGAACAGAAACGCGTACAATTCGTCGAAATACCACTTGTTGAGCAGGAAGCGGTAAATGCCCTGAAAGCGGTTGGCCAGAAGACGCGGCAAGGACGGCGCGAACAGATACATCACATAGGCGAGCGCGATGCCGGCCACCGCGACGATGGTCGGCAGCAGGCTGATCGTCGTCGGCACGTGATGGGCGTTGTGCAGGGCCCCATGCTCCTCGAGAAGCAGGATCGACTTGCCCCAGAACCGCCCCATGCCCTCGCCGATGAAATCCTCATGCCCGACGTAGCCGGCGAAAATGGCCCCGGCCGCCAGGACGATCAGCGGCACGGTCATCACGGCGGGGGATTCGTGGACATGGGCCATCACATGCTCGTCGGCCCGCGGCCTGCCGTGGAAGGTCAGGATCAGCAGCCGCCAGGAATAGAAGGCGGTGAGGAACGCCGCGGCGACCCCCAGCACATAGGCGAATTGGCCGAACGGCGTCCCGGCGCCCCAGGCCGCCTCCAGGATGGTGTCCTTCGACCAATAGCCGGAAAAGGGCGGAATGCCGGCCAGCGCGATGCTGCCGATATACATCAGCACGCAGGTCAGCGGAATGCGCCGCCAGATGCCGCCCATGCGGCGGATGTCCTGTTCGTCCGACATGGCGTGGATCACCGAGCCGGCGCCCAGGAACAACAGCGCCTTGAAGAAGGCATGGGTGAACAGATGGAAGATGCCGGCCTGATAGGCCGACACGCCGATGGCGAAAAACATGTAGCCGAGCTGCGAACAGGTCGAATAGGCGATGATCCGCTTGATGTCGTTCTGCACGCAGCCGACCGTGGCGGCGAAGATCGCCGTCAGTCCGCCGACCACCGTCACCACATTCAGCGCCACCTGTGAATATTCGAACAGAGGCGACATCCGGGCCACCATGAAGACGCCGGCCGTCACCATGGTCGCCGCATGGATCAGCGCGGAAACCGGGGTCGGTCCCTCCATGGCGTAGGGCAGCCAGGTGTGCAGCCCCAATTGCGCCGACTTGCCCATGGCGCCGACGAACAGCAGCAGGCAGCAGACGGTGATGGCGTTGACGTCCATTCCGAAGACATGCATCACCACCGCGGCCTTGGCCGGGGCGCCGGCGAAGATCGGCTCGAAATCGATGGATCCGAACAGGACGAAAATGCTGAAGATGCCCAGCGCAAAGCCGAAATCGCCGACACGATTGACCACGAAGGCCTTGATGGCCGCCGCGCAGGCCGAGGGTTTTTCGTACCAGAAGCCGATCAGCAGATAGGAGGCGACGCCGACGCCCTCCCAGCCGAAGAACAGCTGGACCAGATTGTCCGAGGTCACCAGCATCAGCATGGCGAAGGTGAACAGCGACAGATAGCTCTGAAAGCGGGGCACCGACGGATCGTGATGCATATAGCCGATCGAATAGACATGCACCATGAAGGACACCCAATTGACGACGATCAGCATGACCGCCGTCAGAGTGTCGAAGCGCAAGGCCCAGGCATCGATGACGTTTCCGGAAGCGATCCAGGAAAAGAGCTGGAAACTGGTCGGATGGCCGTTCAGCACCACTTCGATGAAGATGGGAATCGACAGCAGGGCCGACAGGCCGACCGCGCCGCAGGTGACGATCTGGGCGCCCTTGTCGCCGATCTTGCGGCCGAAGAAGCCGGCGATGAACGCGGCGAGCAGCGGCAGGAAAACAACGGCTGTATACATTCCCGCCTACCCTTTCATCTGATTGGCGTCCTGCACCGCGATGGTGCCGCGATTGCGGAAGAACACCACCACGATGGCCAGGCCGATCGCCGCTTCCGCCGCCGCCACGGTCAGGACGAACATGGCGAAGATCTGGCCGCCCAGATCGTTCAGGAAATGCGAAAAGGCGATGAAATTGATATTGACGGCCAACAGCATCAGCTCGATCGACATCAGGATGACGATGACGTTCTTGCGGTTGAGGAAAATGCCGAAAATTCCCAGGGTGAACAAAATAGCGCCCACCGTCAGGTAGTGCGCCAGCCCGATCTCCACGACCATCAAATCCCTCCCCCGCTCGGCACTTTGCGGATTTCCACCGAATCGGCCTTGGTCCGGTAGACCTGTTCGCTGATTTTCTGTTTCCGCACGCCCGGACGGCTGCGCAGGGTCAGCAGAATGGTCCCGATCATCGCCACCAGCAGAATCAGGCCGGCGATCTGGAACAGGTAGAAATAATCCGTATAGATCAGACGGCCCAGCGCATCGGTGTTGGTGACCACCGAGGGATCGGGAATATGCGTTCCGACCGACAGGGGCGCGTCGGGGGCGAAGCTCCAGCTTCCCGCCACCAGGGCCAATTCCGCCAGCAAGATCAGGCCGATCAGCGCGCCGGTCGGCAGATAGTGCAGGAATCCCTCGCGCAGCTTCAGGTAATTGATGTCGAGCAGCATGACGACGAAAAGGAACAGCACCGCCACGGCGCCGACATAGACCACCACCAGGACCATGGCGAGGAATTCGGCGCCGGCCAGCAGGAACAGCCCGGCCGCGTTGAAAAAGGTCAGGATGAGGAACAGCACCGCATGCACGGGGTTGCGGACCGAGATCACCATCACGGCGCTGGCCACCGCGACGGTGGCGAACAGATAGAAGATCAGTGCCTGGATCATGCGGCAGCCTCCCCAACAGAAAAGAACCCCCTCGCCCCCGCGTCGGGGGAGAGGGTCGGGGTGAGGGGGAAACCTCCAGAGGCCGGCAGCACGGAGCCTCCCCTCACCCTCCCGCTAACGCGGGCCCCCCCCTCTCCCGCAAGCGGGCGAGGGGCCAGGAAGGATACGGCTTGTTTCAACGTCATCATTTCCTCACCGGGAGGGCGCGTCGGCGGCCAGGCGGGCGGCCAGTTCGGTTTCCCAGCGCTCGCCGTTGGACAGC
>JAATGN010000194.1 GCA_015654615.1 Rhodospirillales bacterium | reverse complement strand
TCGCCGCCTTGGCGGCGGCCACCCGGGACGACGGGCCGGCGCTGATCGTCGGGGCGCCGAGGCGCGTCCAGGAACAGCGTCGCAATACGGCCGTGCTGCTCGACGGCGGCCATATCGCCGCGATGGTTCTCAAGCACCATCTGCCCAACTACGGCGTGTTCGACGAAGCCCGGGTCTTCGTTCCCGGTCCGCTGCCGGAGCCGATCTCCTTTCGCGGTTTTCGCCTCGGCCTGATGATCTGCGAGGATATGTGGTACGAGGACGTCGCCGCGGCCCTGCGCCAGGCCGGCGCCGAAATCCTCGTCGTGCCCAACGGCTCGCCCTTCGAACTCGACAAGCCGGGCGACCGGCGGCGCCATGCCGGGGGCCGGGTGCGGGAAAACGGTCTGCCGCTGATCTATCTCAATCAGATCTGCGGACAGGACGAACTGGTTTTCGACGGGGCATCCTTCGTGCTCGACGCGGCGGGGGAGCCGGTGCACCAGTTGCCCGCATGGCAGGAAGCGGTGGTGACGACCCATTGGTCGCGTGGGCCTGAGGGTCTGGTCTGCGCGCCCGGGATGCTGACGCCGCTGCCGGACCGGCTGGAGAGCGTCTATCAGGCGATGGTGCTGGGCCTGCGCGACTATGTGACGAAGAACCGTTTCAAGGGCGTCCTGCTGGGGCTTTCGGGCGGCATCGACAGCGCCCTGTCGGCGGCGGTGGCGGCCGACGCCTTGGGCGCCGATCGGGTGTGGTGCGTGATGATGCCCTCGCCCTATACCTCGCAGGACAGCCTCGACGACGCCGCCCTGGTGGCGACGCTGTGCGGCGTTCGTCTGGACAGCATCTCCATCGGTCCGGCGATGCGGGCCTTCGACGGCATTCTGTCGGACGTCTTCAGCGGCGAACAGGCCGATACCACCGAGGAAAATATCCAGGCGCGCTCCCGCGGGCTGACCTTGATGGCGATCAGCAACAAGTTCGGCTATATGGTGCTGTCGACCGGCAACAAATCCGAGATGTCGGTCGGCTACGCCACGCTTTACGGCGACATGTGCGGCGGCTATTCGGTTTTGAAGGACGTCTACAAGACCACGGTCTTCGAGGTGGCGCGCTGGCGCAACGCCCATCGACCGCCGGGCGCGCTGGGTCCCGCCGGCGCCGTGATGCCGGAACGGGTGATCACCAAGCCGCCGTCGGCCGAATTGAAGCCCGATCAGACGGATCAGGACACCCTGCCGCCCTACGACCAGCTGGACGCCATCCTGCATGGCCTGATCGAGCAGGAAATGGGGCCGGCCGCGCTGGTCGCCGCCGGCCACGACGCGGCGGTGGTCCGTCGGGTCTTCCGCATGCTCGATCGGGCCGAATACAAGCGCCGGCAGGCCCCGCCCGGCGTCAAGATCACCAGCCGCGCCTTCGGGCGCGATCGGCGCTATCCCATCGTCAATGGCTTCACCGATACGATTTGATTGAACAGATGACCGTCACGGTTCGCTTCGCTCCCAGTCCCACCGGCCGGCTGCATGTCGGCAATGCCCGTCCCGCCCTGATCAATTGGCTGTTCGCCAGGAAACAGGGGGGGCGTTTCATCCTGCGCATCGACGATACCGATCGCGAGCGCAGCCGCCAGGACCATGAAGAGGCGATCGGCCGGGATCTGGCCTGGCTGGGCCTGGCCTGGGATCTGAAGGTCAGCCAATCGACCCGCGAGGACCTCTATGAGGCGGCGGCGGAGCGGCTGAAGGCGGCCGGGCGGCTCTATGCCTGCTACGAGACGCCGGAGGAATTGGAATACAAGCGCAAGCGTCAGCTGGCGCGCGGCGTGCCGCCGGTCTACGACCGGGCGGCATTGACCCTGACGGCGGCCGAACGCCAGGCCTTCGAGGCCGAGGGCCGCAGGCCGCATTGGCGCTTCAAGCTGGAGGACGGCGACGTCCGGTGGAACGACCTGTGTCGCGGTCCCTGCCATTACCATGCGTCGCATCTCTCCGATCCGGTGCTCGTCCGGGGCGACGGCACGTCGCTCTATACGCTGCCCTCGGTGGTCGACGACGCCGATCTCGGCATCACCCATGTGATCCGCGGCGAGGACCATGTCACCAACACGGCGGCCCAGATCCAGCTTTTTCTGGCCCTGGGCGCCACGCCGCCGCAGTTCGCCCATCTGCCGCTGCTGACCGACACCGCCGGCCAGGGCCTGTCGAAGCGTCTGGGCAGTCTTTCGCTGGGCGAGTTGCGGGCATCGGGCATCGAGGCGATGGCGCTGAACAGCCTGTTGGCCAAGCTCGGCACCTCGGACGCCATCCAGCCGCGCCAGACCCTGGACTCCCTGATCGCCGAGTTCGATATCGGCAAGTTCAGCCGGGCGACGCCGAAATTCGATCCGCTCGAACTCGAGCATCTGAACGCCCGGCTGCTCCACGAGATGAGCTTCGCCGAGGCGCGGCCCCGCCTCCAGCAGGCCGGACTCGACGGCGACGAAGCGTTCTGGCTGGCGGTCCGGGCCAATTTGACCCAGATGAACGATGCGAAGGACTGGTGGCACATCTGCCGCGAAACGGTTTCGCCGGTCATCGAGGACGCCGCCTTCGCCAGCCAGGCCGCCGATCTGCTGCCGCCCGAGCCGTGGACGGCGGACACCTGGAAGGGCTGGACCGGCGCCGTGCAGCAGATCTCCGGCCGCAAGGGGCGCGAATTGTTCCATCCGCTTCGCCTGGCCCTCACCGGTCGCGAAAATGGGCCCGAGCTCAAGACTCTGCTACCCCTGATCGGCCGGAGCCGCGCCGCGGCAAGGCTGCGCGGGGACGCGGCGTGACGGAATCGCTTTTCCTCGTCATGGCCGGACTTGATCCGGCCATCCACGCGCCGGGACCAAATGGCGCCGTTTGATCGAGTCACGTGGATCACCGGGGCAAGCCCGGTGATGACGGATGATGGCTACCTCTGACAATTAGGAAACGTCGAAACCATGTCGCTCGCCTTCTACAATACGCTGTCGCGTCGCAAGGAACCCTTCGTTCCCCTCGATCCGAACCGCGTCGGCATGTATGTCTGCGGACCGACGGTCTATGACAGCGCCCATATCGGCAACGCCCGTCCGATCATCGTCTTCGACGTCCTCTACCGGCTGCTGAAGCGGCTTTATCCGACGGTCGTCTATGTGCGCAACATCACCGACGTCGACGACAAGATCAACGCCCGGGCCAAGGACAACGGCGAGACGATCGCCGCGCTGACGGCGCGGACCACCGCGGCCTTTCACGCCGACATCGATGCCTTGAACGCGCTCCGTCCGGACGTCGAACCGCGGGCGACCGCCCACATCGCCCAGATGATCGCCATGATCCAGACCCTGCTGGCGCGCGGCCATGCCTATGAGGCGGCCGGCCATGTGCTGTTCTCGGTGCCCTCGATGCCCGATTACGGCATGCTGTCGCGCCGCAGCCAGGACGAGATGATCGCCGGGGCCCGCGTCGAAGTGGCGCCCTATAAGAAGAATCCGGCCGATTTCGTCTTGTGGAAGCCGTCCACCGACGATCTCCCGGGCTGGGACAGTCCCTGGGGGCGCGGCCGGCCGGGCTGGCACATCGAATGCTCGGCGATGAGCCGGGAATATCTCGGCATCACCTTCGATATCCACGGCGGCGGCCAGGATCTGGTGTTTCCGCACCATGAGAACGAGATCGCCCAAAGCGTCTGCGCGCATGGCCAACCGTTTGCCAATTACTGGCTGCACAACGGCTATCTGATGGTCGAAGGCGAGAAGATGTCGAAGTCCCTCGGCAACTTCTTCACGGTCCGCGATCTGCTGGACCAGGCGCCGGGCGAGGCGATCCGGCTGGCCATGCTGTCGGCCCATTACCACCAGCCGTTCGACTGGACGGCCGAAGGCCTGAAGCAGGCCCGCACCGGGCTGGACCGGCTTTATCTGGCCCTGCGGGCCGTCGCCGACATCCCGGCCGAGGGTCGCGACAGGCTGCCGCTCGACGTGCTGGCGGCGCTGGAGGACGATCTCAACACGCCCTTGGCCATCGCCCATCTGCATGAATTGGTGACCCAGCTCAACAAGGCGACCAGCCCGGCCGAAAAGGCCAGATGCAAGGGCGCCCTGCTGGCCGGCGGCGATGTGCTGGGCCTGTTGCAGCAGGACGCCGAGGCATGGTTCCGCTGGGTCCCGCAAGCGGGGACGGCGCTTTCCGACAGCGCCGTCGACGAGCTGATCAATCGCCGCATCGCGGCCCGCAAGGACAAGAATTTCGCCGAGGCCGACCGCATCCGCAAGGAACTGGCCGACCAGGGCGTCCTGCTCGAAGACGGCGCCGGCGGCACCACCTGGCGTCGGGCCTGATCTTTTCCCGTCGCCACCGGCCGGTGGCCGGCTCCTGTTCTTTAGATCTGGACGGAAAGAGGCGGGGGACCTTGACCGTCGTAAGGACATCCTTACCTTTTCTTGAAAGGAAGTTCCTTACGCGGGATGTCGCATGATCACGGTCAAACTGACCAGCAAGGCGCAGACGACAATTCCGCAGCCGGTGCGGGCCGCTCTGCGCCTCAAGGAAGGCGACGAAATCCTTTATGCCATCGATGGCGACAGGGTGGTGTTGACGCGCGTCGCGCGGGACCAGCCGGACGATCCCTTCGCGACATTCGGCGAATGGAACAGCGAGGCGGATCGGCGGGCCTATGCCGGACTTTGAGGTTTGGGACGTCATCAAGGTCCCGTTTCCCTATGCCGGTCGCCCCGTCCGGCAGCGGCGGCCCGCTTTGGTGATCGTCGCGAATGGCATTCCACAAGAGCACGGTCTGCTCTGGGTGCTGATGATCACCAGCGCCGAAAATCGTCCCTGGTCGGGCGACGTCGCGGTGTCGGATCTGCCGACAGCCGGTCTGCCGGCGGAATCGGTGGTCCGCACGGCGAAGATCGCCACCATCGAGGCGAAGGAAGCGGAACGAATCGGAACCTTGCCGGCGGCGGATCGCGCCGAAGTGACGCGCTATATCCGCGCCGCGCTGGCATGGGTGACGGATTGACAAAGGGGCGGGATCAATCTTAGGGCCCGTTAAAAGTTAACCACCCCGTTCTGTCTCGGTCATTGCGAGCCGAAGGCGCGGCAATCCAGGGGCCGACCCCGGTTGCTGGATTGCTTCGCTTGCGCTAGTGCGATTTGCGATCAGACTGGATCATCGATTTTTCTCGTCATTCCCTTTGATCAGCGGGAATCCAGGGGGCACCCCACGGGCGTTTCCGAGACTCCCGGATCCCCGCTTTCGAGC
>JAATGN010000206.1 GCA_015654615.1 Rhodospirillales bacterium | reverse complement strand
CTGGATTGCCGCGCCTTCGGCTCGCAATGACGGCACTGCCTTAAATCAACAGTATTGCCCTTACCCCTCATTTCTCACCCCGTACATCTCGCGCCTCTCCCTCGCTCCTGATCAACCCCAGCAGATCCTCTTCCGACAGCCGGCCGGAGACGTCGCTGCCTTCCAACAGGGCGTCGGCCAGGTCGCGCTTGGTGCGGTGCAGCGCGATGATGCCTTCCTCGACGGTGTCCTTGACGATCAGGCGATAGATGGTCACCGGGCGCAGCTGGCCGATACGGTGGGCGCGGTCCGACGCCTGGTCCTCGACCGCCGGGTTCCACCAGGGGTCGAGGTGGATGACATAGTCGGCAGCGGTCAGGTTGAGGCCGAAACCGCCAGCCTTCAGGCTGATCAGGAACAGTTCGCCCTGGCCGGCCTGGAAGGCCGCCACCCGCCGCTCGCGATCCTGGGCCGGCGTGGCGCCGTCGAGATATTGGTAGGAGACGCCGGCCGCCTCGAGCGCCGCCCGGATCTGCCCGAGATGGCCGACGAACTGGCTGAAGACCAGGGCGCGGTGCCGGCCTTCGCGCAATTCCGCGACCAGTTCGAGGAAGGCCGCCAGCTTGGCGCTCGGGATCTCCGTTCCCGGACTGGCCAGCGCCGGATGGCAGCAGGCCTGCCGCAATTTGGTGATCTCGGCCAGGATGTGCAGGCGGCTGTTCCGGCCGGCCCCCTCTTCCAGTTTCTCCAGGGCGCGGCGGCGCAGCGCCTCGTAGAAGGCCCGCTCCTCGGCGCTCATTTCGATCCACAGGGTCTGCTCGGTGCGGGCCGGCAATTCCGACAGCACGGCGGCCTTGGTCCGGCGCAGCAGGAAGGGGCGGACCAGGGCCTTCAGCGCCGCCTTGGCGCCGGCGTCGTTGTCCCGGGCGATCGGCGTGCCGAAGCGCTTGGCGAAGGCGTCGCGGCTGCCCAGCAGGGTCGGATTGACGAAGCGGAACAGGCTCCACAATTCCTCGAGATCGTTCTCCACCGGCGTTCCGGTCAGGGCGAGGCGGAAACCGGCCTGCAGGCGCTGGCTGGATCTGGCGCGCTGGGTGCCGGCGTTCTTGATGGTCTGGGCCTCGTCGAGAATGGCCATCGCCCAGGAGACCGCCGCCAGCTTGTCCTCTTCGCGGGCCAGCAGGCCGTAGGAGGCGATCAGCACGTCGCCGGGACCGAGAGTGCCGAGGGTCAGGGCCCGGTCGTCCGCCTCGGCCAGGCGATGGCTGGTCAGTCCCGGGGCGAAACGCGCCAGCTCGGCCGCCCAATTGCCGCACACCGAGGTCGGCGCCACCACCAGGCACGGCCCCTCCGCCGCCTTGTCCAGCATCACCGCGATGGCCTGCACCGTCTTGCCGAGGCCCATGTCGTCGGCCAGCAGGGCGCCAGCCCCCCAGCGGGCCAGACGGCTCATCCAGGCGAAACCCTCGGTCTGGTAATCGCGCAGCTCGGCCTTGAGCCCGGCCGGCCGGCAGGGCTGCCAGTCCCCGGCCTCGTCGAGGCGGCGGGTGAAGTCCCGCCAGCGGGCATCGGCCTTGAGCGCGCCGGCCTGCTCCAGCATGTCGCGCAGCGCCACCCCGGCGACGGCGGGGATCTTGAGGCCGTCGCCCAGCCGGCGCAGCCGCTCCAGCTGCTGGCGGAAATGATGGTCCAGGGCCAGGAAGCCGCCGTCGTCCAAGGGCACGAACCGTCCCTCCGCCCGATCGAGGCGGGACAGCAGGTCCTTGAGCTCGAGGACCAGCCCCTCGTCGAGGGTCACCGCGCCGCCCAGGATGAACCAATTGTCGGCCCCCTTGATGCTGGCCTTGAAGCGTTTGGCCGTGGCTTCGCCCCTGAGCGACAGGCCCTGTCCCTCCGGCCATTCCATGGCCGGCGGAACGGGCAGGGCGCGCAGCTCGGACAGGAATTCCAGGCCGGACACCACATCCTCGAGCAGCCATTCCGGTCCTTCGCCGCCCAAGGACGGGCAGGCCTCGGCCAGGGCCCGGGCCCGCTGCTTTTCGGCGGCCAGATCGCGGCGGGCCCGCTTCGTTCCCCCCGTCACCAGCCGTCCGCCGAGGCCGGGCAGGAAATGCGGCCCGTCGGCGCCGAGGGGGCGCACCACCAGCGAGACCTTCAAGCCCTCGCCCAGCGGCATCAGGCGCACCACCGGGGTGGGGTCGCCGGCCAGGGCGGCGGCGTCCTCGATCTCCGGGGTCTCGATGCGCAGAGGCAGGCCGGGCGCCTGGGTGCGGGCCAGGGCGGTGAGGCGCTCGCGGGCGGCGGCCGGCACGGCAAGGCCGGCGCCGACGATCGCCGCCACCGCGACCGCCTTGGCGTCGATCACCACCAGGCGCCAGCGCCCCGGGGCCTCCTTCTCGATGACGATGCCGGGCCGATGGGCGGCATGCGACAGGGCGAGCCGGAAGCCGGATCTCTCCGACGACAGCACCAGTTCGGCCCGTCCCTCGACCAGTTCGACGGGCTGGTCGGGTGCCTCCGCGTCGAACAGGCGAGGGTGGCCGACCAGGGCGGGCAGGGTGGTTTCCGGCGACAGCTCGAAGCTCTCGTGACCATGCCAGCCGCCCATCCCCCGTTGGATGGTCCGCACGGCCCGCCGATCGAATTCGTCCAGATGATCGAGTTTGGCCGCCTCCTGATAAAGGCGTTTCAGCGCGACCGCCCGCCCGGCGCTCCAGCCGCGGGCCTGCAGGGTCTGTTCGACCGGTTCGACGATCTGGTCGTCGGCATCGATGCGCCAGACCAGCCGCTTGTTTCGCGCCGCCGTCTCCGCCGGGGCGGCCGCGGCGGGACGGAGCATGGCTTCGAGGCTCTCCAACGAGCGTTCCCACGGCGCCTTGCTGCCGATCAGGCCGGTGAACCGGAAGACGGTCTGGCGGTCGGGGCGGGACAGATGGGCCCGATAGGGGGCGGGATTGAGGGCGATGCGCTCCAGGACCTCGGCCAGCATGTCGGCCGCCAGCGGCATGTCGCGTTCGGTCCGGCGGAACAGCGCGACGGCGATCTCGGCGTGGCGCTTGGCCAGGGCCGGGTCGATCAGCACGGCGGCAATCATCAAAAGCGCCGTGCTGAAGGGCGGCGTGTGCGGCGTCATGGCGGCCATCGTCAGGCCGTAGGTCGCCGTCTCGGCCGCCGCCGCCGGCCGGTTGCGGGCGAGTTCGAACAGCGACTGCAGGGCGAAATGGCCGATGTCGGCCTCCCGGATATCGAGCGCCGCCTCGATCGTCGCGTGATGGGCGGCATCGTCGGCGGCCAGCAGGGCGCACAGATGCAGAAGGCCGAGATAGCCGGGCAGCCAGTTCTTGCGTTTTCGGCTGGCCTTGCGGCGGCGGGACAGAGCCTCGGTGAAATGTGCCACCGCCGGCGCCACCTGTCCCGACAGCAGCGCCCGGGCGGCGGCGAAGGCTTCCGGCACCTCGCCGGGCAGGCCCGGCGGCGCCTGGCCGATCAGCGCCGCCAGAGCGTCCAGACGCCCGGTCAGCACGTCGAAATCGGCGAGTATCGGAAAGCACAAGGTGCTGAGGGCAGGGGCGCCGCGGCAATAGGCCATCAGTTCGCCATAGTCGGGCGCCGCGCTCCCGGTGCCGATCAACAGGTCGGCCTTGGCCTGGAGGATCGCCACCTGAAAGTAGGGACGGCGCGAGGCCAGCCAGTCCGCTCCCACCGTGGCGGCGGCGAACAGATGCAACGGCCGGCCGGCATTGCGGCCGTAACGGGTTCTCAGCTCCATCTGCTGCCCGAACAGCGGCTCGTCGTTGAGATAAACGGCCAGCCGCGCCCAGCGCGCCGTATCGGCCTCCATCGCCTGCTCGTCCCAATAGCGCCGGCCGTGGTCCGGAGGCAGGGAGGCGCTGATGGCGGCGATCATCGCCGCGCCGCGGGGCGAGGCGACCGCCTCGACGGCCAGCGGATGCAGGAGATGCGGCGCGCAGGTGAAATCGGCGGCCAGAAAATGCCGGGCCTGCAGGGATTCGAGGATGGGCGTCAGCGTCCTGGTCTGCCAGGCCGGGGTGGCCAGGCCCAGCCGGTTGAGGCATTCCGCGAAGAGCGTTTTGCCGATGGCTTGCCCGAGCAGAGCCTTCAGATGCAGAATCGCGCGTTCTGTCGGCGTCAGCAGGGCGAGGTCGGTGCGAGACGATGTCATGGCCCGCAGGCTAGCGTCCGGCGGCGTTTCGGGCAACCGGGTTGCACGCCGATGATTCGATGCGATCGTCGTCGCGAGGCGGAACGCGTCCTCAGGTCACGGGAGCCGGGTTGAACAAAGTCAGCGCATTGTAAAGGCCCCAGGTGTCGGACCAGGTCTTTTTTCGTCCGCTGGCGACCTCGAGGATCAGGTGGAACAGCTCCCAGCCGACCTCTTCGATGGTGGCGGCTCCGGTGGCGATGCGTCCGGCGTCGAGATCCATCAGGTCGTGCCATCGCTCGGCCAGCGCGGTCCGCGTCGCCACCTTGATCACCGGCGCCATGGCCAGGCCATAGGGCGTGCCGCGTCCGGTGGTGAAGACCTCCAAATTCATGCCCGAGGCCAATTGCAGCGTGCCGCAGACGAAATCGCTGGCCGGGGTGGCGGCGTAGATCAGGCCTTTGCGCGTCGCCTTCTGTCCGGGCGACAGCACGTCGACGATCGGGCTGGTCCCGGATTTGGCGATGGAGCCCAGGGCCTTCTCGACGACATTGGACAGGCCGCCCGTCTTGTTGCCCGGCGACGGGTTGGCGCTGCGGTCGGCGTCGCCGGCCGCCAGATAGCGGTCATACCAATCCATTTCGCGGATCAGGGCGCGGGCGACGTCGGGATTGGCGGCCCGTGGGGTCAGCAGGTGGATGGCGTCCCGGACCTCGGTCACCTCCGAGAACATCACCGTGGCGCCGGCCCGGACCAGCAGATCGGCCGCATAGCCGACGGCCGGATTGGCGGTGACCCCGGAAAAAGCGTCGGATCCGCCGCATTGCAGGCCGACCACCAGATCGGCGGCGGGACAACTGGTCCGTCGGCGCTTGTTCAGTTCGACCAGGCGCTTTTCGGCCATGGCCATGATCGCGGCGACCATGTCGGCGAAACCGTGATTGGCGTCGTCCTGCAGCCGGACGATGCCGGAATCGTCGAAGGCGGCGGCGGCTCCGGCGGCCGGCAGCAGCCGTTCGGGCTGCAGTTTCTCGCAACCCAGGGCAACCACCATGACGGCGCCGCCGAGATTGGGATTGAGGGCCAGATTCTGCAAGGTGCGGATCGGAATGGCCGCGTTCGGGGCGTCGATGGCGACGCCGCAGCCGTAGGCATGGTTCAGCGCCACCACCTCGTCGACGTTGGGAAAATGCGGCAGCAGCTCGTCCTTGATCCGCTTGACGGCGTGATCGACCACGCCGGCCACGCATTGCACGGAGGTGCTGATGCCCAGCAGGTTCTTGGTGCCGACCGATCCGTCGGGATTGCGAAATCCGTCGAAGCGATAGCCTTCCAGCGGCGGCTGCGGCGCCGCCGGCGCCGTGGCGAGCGGCAGGTCGTCGAATCCCGGGGCCGCGGGAAGCGTGATCATCGTTTCGTCGATCCGGCCGCCCCGGGCGACCGCCCGCTTCGCGTGGCCGACGATCTGGCCGTAACGGACGACCGGCGCATTTTCCGCCAAAGCCTCGAGCGCCACCTTATGTCCCTGCGGCACATGCTCCCTGAGCACCAGGCCGTCGGGGAACCGGGTGCCGGCGGGAAGGCCGCCGGGGTTGACGACGATGGCCACGTTGTCGCCGTCGGCGACGCGGATATAAAGAGGTTTGTCCGTCATTTCGTTTCGACCCGTTCCAGACGCTCCGTATCTTCGTTATGATAGCGCTATCATCGGAAACCGCCAGCGCTTTTCCACCGCGTCCGCATCGTCGCCGACGTGGAAATGGCACATCGGGAAAGCCTGGGTTAGGATCAATGCCGTTCACTTAAGCGCCGTCATTGCGAGCCGTAGGCGAAGCAATCCAGCCATACCACCGTCTTCTGGATTGCTTCGCCTACGGCTCGCAATGACGGAACTTCCTTACCGTTCGTTTCCGACAAGGCAGGCGTCAAGATGGTCCGTTCTCCTTCCGCCCGACTCGGCCGCAAGGGACCTTCGAACAAGGTTCCCGCCGAGGAATCGCCGCGCGCGTCGGCCCGTTCGACCGGCAGCGTCACCTTGGGGGATGTGGCGAAACTGGCCGGCGTCTCGCCGATCACCGTCTCGCGGGTGCTGAACCGGCCGGAACTGGTGACGGCGGACACCCTGGAAGCGGTGCGGCGGGCCATCGTCCAGACCGGATATGTTCCCAACCTGCTGGCCGGCGGACTGGCCTCGAGTCGCACCAAATTGGTCGCGGCGATCATTCCGACGCTCGGCAACGCCATGTTCATCGATACCATCCAGCCCCTGAACGATTGCCTGTCGGCGGCCGGTTACCAGTTGATGCTGGGGCTTTCCGGGTTTCCGACGACCTGCGAGGAAGATCTGCTGAAGGCGATCCTGAGCCGCCGGCCGGACGCCATCGTTCTGACCGGCGTCAATCATTCGTCGGAGAGTCGCCAGCGGCTGCAGGCCGCCAGGATCCCGGTGGTGGAAACCTGGGATTTGACCGAGAAGCCGATCGACATGCTGGTCGGATTTTCCCATGAAAAGATCGGCGAGGCGGTGGCCGACTATCTTACCGGCCGGGGATACCGCCGCTTTGCCCTGGTCTGCGCCGAGGACGAGCGCGCCAGGATCCGGCGGCGCAGTTTCCTGGCCGCCCTGGCGCGCCAGGGGGCGGCCTGCCTCGCCACCGTCGATGTCCCGACGCCGACCACGGTGCGCATGGGACGGGAAGGACTGGCCCGGCTGCTGTCCGATGGGCATCGTCCCGAGGCGATTTTCTGCAGTTCCGACGTCTTGGCGCAGGGCGTCCTGGCCGAGGCCCAGTCGCGGGGCCTGACGGTGCCCGCCGACCTGGCCGTCATGGGGTTCGCCGATCTCGACTTCGCCGCCTACACCTTCCCCAGCCTGTCGACGGTGCATGTCGACCGCGCCGCCATGGGACGGCGCGCGGCCGAGATTCTGCTGGCCCGCCTGGCCGGGCGGGCGGTCGAAGAGAAAAGGATCGACATCGGATTCGCCATCGTCGAACGGGCCAGCACCTAAGGCATTGCCTTCTTCACAAGGTTCGCCGTTCCCCTCAAGGGGGGGCGCGGAGAACGACTCCGCTCGATGACGCGCCGCGATATGGGAATGGCAACCCAGGATTTCTTTTTCAGGCGCGACGCTCCGATTAGTCAGGAATTAAGCCATTGCCGCCAAAGACAATCCCCTGAAGATCCCATGTATTTCTGTCAACTTTTGGGCGCCATTGCTGCTTTGCAACGTAAGAGAGTTAACTAGACTTTTCTGTTCGCCCCACGAATAATCCCCCCGCCCGACGTGCGGCTTCTTGCCTTCGAGGTCGTGCGGCGGGGATTTTCGTTGCGCCTTTCGGGGAGGGCCAAGCTTCCATGTCCGTTCGAATTTCGCGTCGCCGCGCCATCACCGTCCTTGCCGCCGCCGCCGGTTTGCCCCTGCTCGCCAAGATCGGCGGCGAACATCCGCATCTCTTGCGATGGAAAGGCTTTTCGCTGGGCGCCGACGCCTACATCCAGCTTTACCATACGGACGAAACCAAGGCGCGCGCCGCCGTCGACGAAGGGTTGGCGGAACTGGCGCGGATGGAACAGATGTTCAGCCTGTTCCGTCCGGACAGCGTCATTTCCGAGCTGAACAGGAAGGGCGTCGTCGAGGACGCCCCGGCCGAGTTCATCGAACTGGCGGCCTATTCCAGGGATATCGCGGAACGGACCGACGGCTGGTTCGACCCCACCATCCAGCCGCTGTGGAACACCTATTTTCAGCATTTCACCACCGGTACGGAGGATCCGGCCGGACCGTCCGCCGCCGCCATCAGGGATGCGCTGGCCCTGGTCGGCTGGCGCGGCCTCGAGGTCGATCCGGCCCGCGGCCGCGTCGCCCTGGCCAGGCCGGGCATGGGGCTGACGCTCGATTCCGTCGGCCAGGGTTATATCACCGACCGGGTGACGGCCATCCTGCGCCGCCATGGCTTCCAGAACATGCTGGTCGACATGGGCGAACTGCGCGCCGTGGCGGCCAAGGCCGACGGCTCGGCCTGGCGCGTCGGGATCGCCAATCCGGCCGATCCGCAGCAGGCCATCACCGAAATCGACATTATCGACCAGGCGGTGGCGACGTCGGGCGGTTATGGCACGATCTTCGATCCCGCCGGCAATTTCACCCATCTGTTCGATCCTTTCACCGGAAAGACCGCGCCGCGTCTGGCCGGGGTCACGGTGATCGCCGATTCGGCCACCCGGGCCAATGCCTATTCGACGCCGCTCTCGGTGGTTCCGGCGGATCGGCGGGCCGCGATGGTGGCGGCGGCCGGCGGCATCACCGCCATTTTCGTGACGCCCAGCGGCGTGACCGAGACGTTAAAGAGTTAAGCCGATGGACGGGGTGGTCGAAGGCGTCGCCCGCGTGATCTCCACCGACGGCGCCACCGTTTGGCTGGAGCCCGAGCAGGCCAACGCCTGCGGCGGTTGCCTGTCGGCCGGCAGTTGCGGCGCCAAGAACGGCAATTCGAGCCGCCGCCTGTCTTCGAAAAGATTCACCGTCGCCGACGATTTCCATGCGGCGGTGGGGGACCGGGTGGTGGTCGGTCTTTCCGAACATGCGCTGCTGAAGGCTTCGGCGACCGCCTACGCCATTCCGTTGCTGCTGATGCTCGGCGCCGCGCTGACCGGACAATTGGCCACCGACAGCGACGCCGTCGCCGCGATCGGCGCCGTGGCCGGGCTGATCGGCGGCCTGTTGATTGCCAAGCGTCGCGCCGATCGCTTGGATGCCCGGGGCGAGCTGTCGCCCTATTTCCTTCGCTTTGCCCGCGAACCGGAACAAAGCGAAACCTGCCCAACGGATTAAAAGGGTCGAACAATGGGGCACGTGCAGGAATTCATTATGCTCATGGTGGGTGCGGCATTGGTCAACAATGTCGTGCTGGTCCGCTTTCTCGGCCTCTGTTCCTTCATGGGCGTCACCACCAAGATCGACACGGCGGTCGGCATGGGCATGGCCACGACCTTCGTGATGACCGTGTCCTCGATCCTCGCCTGGGCGGTCGAGGTCTTTTTGCTGGTGCCTTTCGAACTCGGCTATCTGCGGACCATCACCTTCATCCTGGTGATCGCCGCGGTGGTGCAGTTCACCGAAATGGTGATCCGCAAGGTTTCGCCCTCGCTGTTCAAGACGCTGGGCATCTATCTGCCGCTGATCACCACCAATTGCGCGGTGCTGGGCATTCCGCTGCTCAATGTGCAAAGCCAGCACAATTTCATGCAGAGCATGCTCTACGGCTTCGCTTCGGCCTTCGGCTACAGCCTGATCCTGGTCATCTTCGCGGGCCTGCGCGAACGGATCGCCCTGAACGAGGTGCCCCGCCTGTTCGTCGGCCCGCCGATCGGCTTCGTCACCGCCAGCTTGCTGGCGCTGGCCTTCATGGGTTTTTCCGGCATCAGCGCGAACTGAAGACGTTAAGAATGAAGATGAACCACCAACGGATCAAATGTCACCACGGAGACACGGAGATCACGGAGGAAAATATTCTTCTTTTCCGTGTCTCCGTGGTGACCTTCAACGCGGAGATGGGGTCATGTTGATCGCGATCGGCAGTTTGGCGGCGATGGGCGCCGCCCTGGGAACCGTCCTGGGGGTGGCCGCCCGGTATCTGGCGGTCGAAGAGGATCCCCTGGAGGTGGAACTGGCCGCCTTGTTGCCGGGGGCCCAGTGCGGCCAGTGCGGCTATGTCGGCTGCGGCCAGGCGGCGGCGGCGCTGGCGCGCGGCGAGGCGGCGGTGACGCTCTGCACGCCGGGCGGCAAATCGGTGGCGGAGGCCCTGTCCAAGCGGCTGGGCGTCAAGGCCGACCTTTCCGCGCATGAGGAGGCCGTTCCGCAATACGCCGTGGTCGAGGAGGAGCTGTGCATCGGCTGCCTGCGCTGCACCAACGAATGCACCACCGACGCCATCGTCGGCGCGCCCAAGCAGATCCATACGGTGATCCGCGAGAACTGCCACGGCTGCGCCAAGTGTTTCGCCATCTGCCCGACCGAGGCGATCAAGATGTGCAAGGTTCCTGTCACCCTGGGCGATTGGCGCTGGAACAAGCCCGGCGCCAGGGTGCTGAATTGAGGAGCGCGGCCATGCGACTGTTTCCCATCCGCGGCGGCATCCATCCCGACTATCGGAAGGAGCTGACCTCCGAGCAGGCCATCGTGCGGCTGCCCTTGCCGGCCCGGCTCTATCTTCCCCTGCAGCAGCATATCGGCGCGCCGGCCGAGCCGGTGGTCAGCGTCGGTCAGAAGGTCAAGAAGGGCGAATTGCTGGCCCGCGGCCAGGGCGCCGTCTCGGCCCCCACCCACGCCCCGACCTCGGGCACCATCGCCGACATCACCGCGGTGACGGCGCCGCATCCCTCCGGCCTGCCGCAGCTCACCATCATTCTCGAGCCCGACGGACAGGACGACTGGGCCGCCTTGCCCGACCCCATCGACGACCCCTTCGCGGCGCCGGCCAACGTCATCCGCGACCGGGTCGCCGCCGCCGGCATCGTCGGACAGGGCGGGGCCAGCTTCCCCTCGGCGGTCAAGCTCAACCTCGGCACCCAGCAGGCGATCGAGATCCTGCTGATCAACGGCGCCGAGTGCGAGCCCTATCTGACCTGCGACGACCGTCTGATGCGCGAACATGCCGCGGAGATCGTCGACGGGGCCCGCATCATGGCCCATGCGCTGAGCGCCCCGCGCATCGTCATCGCCATCGAGCGCAACAAGCCCCAGGCCCTGCAGGCGATGCAGGCCGCCGCCGCTCCGCACGCCGCCGTCGAGGTGGTCGATGTGCCGGTTCAATATCCGATGGGCTCCGAGCGGCACCTGACCCAGGCGATCACCGGCTGGGAGACGCCGGCCAAGAAACTGACCGCCGAATTGGGCGTCGTCGTCCACAATGTCGGGACGGCGCGGGCGGTGAACCAGGCCGTGCGCTTCGGCCGTCCGCTGACGGCGCGCGTGGTGACGATCAGCGGCGGCGCCGTCGCCCAGGGAAAGAATATCGAAGTGCCGCTCGGCACCATGGTTTCGGAGCTGATCGCCTTTTGCGGCGGCTTGAAGGAAGAGGCCCGGCGGATCGTCAATGGCGGACCGATGATGGGGCAGCCCTTGCCCTCCTTCGAGGTGCCGGTGGTCAAGGGGACCTCGGGCATCCTGGCGCTGACCGCCCGCGAGGCCAACGAGCGGAGCACGCAGCCCTGCATCCGCTGCGGCGGCTGCGTGACGATCTGCCCCTGCGGCCTGGTGCCTGTCGAAATGGCCGCCTTCATCCGCAAGGACCATCTCGACGGCGCGGCGCGGGCCGGCGTGATGGATTGCTTTTCCTGCGGCAGCTGTTCCTACATCTGCCCGTCCCACATCCCGCTGGTGCAATTTTTCAATTACGCCAAGGGCGAGTTGGCCGCTCAGGACCGTGAAAAGCGCCGCCTCGACCAGGTCAAGACGCTGTCCGAATCGCGGGCCCAGCGGCTTGAACGTCAAGCCCAGGCCAAACGCGAAGCCGCCGCCGCCGCGGCGGCGGCCCGCAAGGCCGCATCTGCCACAGCTGAGAACAAGGCGAGCCAATGACCGGGTCTTACACCGACAAGAGCGGGCCTTTCACCCACGCGGCCACCAGCGTCTCCAGAACCATGACCCTGGTGTTGTGGGCGCTGGTGCCGGCCACGGCTTTCGATGCCTGGCTGTTCGGCTGGCCGTCGATCTTCCTGTTCGCCATCACCATCGGGTCCTGCGTCCTGGTCGAGGCGGGCTGCCTGGCCTCGATGTACAAGCCGGTGCTGCCGACCCTGAAGGACGGTTCGGCCGTGCTGACCGGCTGGCTGCTGGCGATGAGCCTGCCGCCGTGGGCGCCCTGGTGGATCGGGGTGGTCGGAGCGATCTTCGCCATCTGGCTGGCCAAGCATCTGTTCGGCGGCCTGGGGCAGAACGTGTTCAATCCGGCGATGGTGGCGCGCGTCGCCCTGCTGGTCTCCTTTCCGGTCAAGATGACCGCCTGGGTGGCGCCGCGGCCGCTGTTTTCCGGCGGTTCGCCGGGATTCCTCGACAGCCTCGCCATCACCTTCGCCGGCGCAGCACCTCCCGACACCATGACGGCGGCCTCGGCGCTCGGTTATGTGAAGACCGAATTGTCGCGCGGCGTTCCCGTCTCCGAATCGATCCATCACGTGCCGGATCTGATGGACATGGCGCTCGGCATGCATCCCGGCAGCTTCGGCGAAACCGCCGCCCTGCTGATCCTGGCCGGCGGCCTGTTCCTGATGTGGCGCAGGATCATCACCTGGCATACGCCGGTGGCGCTGATGGGGACGCTGTTCGTCCTGGGCACGGTTTTCAACCTGCTCAATCCCGATCGCTTCGCCGACGG
>JAATGN010000260.1 GCA_015654615.1 Rhodospirillales bacterium | reverse complement strand
TTGCGAGTTCCGCACCGACCGAGGTCGAGCCTCCTGGGTGAAAATGCCGTCACTGCGAGCGCAGCGAAGCAGTCCAGGACAGCCTGGCACTCTGGATTGCCGCGTCGCTTCGCTCCTCGCAATGACGGCGTTTTCTTGTTAACCGTCAGCGCAAGGCCTCCGCCAGTCCGGACAGGCGGGTGGTCGCCCGCAGCAGATGATAGCCTTGAACGGCCAGATGATTGGGCACCAGGGTCGAGGCGGCGCCGCCGTCGAGGACCAGCCAGGGACGCGGCGTCGCCGCCGCCGCCAGCGACGTCAGCATGGCCTGCCAGGCATCGGTCAAACCGCGGGCGGCCAGCAGTTCGGCGTAATCCTCGCCCAGGCCGCGCAACAGCAGCAGCGCCGCGTAGGCGCGGCCCTTGCCGCCGTAATAGGCCGCCCCGGCGGCGCGGCTGAACCAACCGTCGGCCGCCGCGATCGGGCCGTCGAAACCGGCCGCCGTCTTTTCCAATTCCTTGGCGAAGCGCAGCAGCACCGCCTGCAGGACCTCGGGCCGGCGGTCGAAGCCGGCCTGGCCGGCGGCAAGGCGCTGATTGTAGGCCTCGAAGGCGCGGGCGGCGTTGCGGTACTGCTTCTCGGTCGACAGGGTCCGCGCCCAGGGGGCGGCGGGGTTGATCATCCACACGTCGGGCGGATATTGCAAAAGGCCGGCGGCCTGCTCGAGATCGGCATCGGCGGCGGAAGCGGCCCCGCCATCCTTGCCGAGACGGCCGATCTGCTGGTCCATTTCGATGGCAAAACGACCGATCATGGCGGTCACGCCCTTCTGAAAATTGGGCATGTCGACCAGAATCGCCACCGGCATGAAAAAGGGCTTGTTCGGCGTCCAGCCGTGAAGATCGACCTCGCGGCGGATCAGCAGGGCCGCCACCGCCACCGCCTTGCTCTGGCCGTTGGTCCCGGCGCCGGCGGCGAAGGCCGGATCGTCGTCGATGACATGGCCCCGCCAGGCGCCGACCGGATAATAGAGGAGAAACGCCAGAAGCACGCCCAGCCCGCAAAGCGCCAGCAATCGACGGCGCCTGGGCCATTTCCTGAGGATCCCGGCCGCGGAGACTTTGCCCGGCGCGGACGCCGGAGAGGCACGGCCTTCCGTCTCGGGGGCCTGGCCCTGCTCTTCGGCCGGCGAAACGGTCATCACGTGGCTCCCCTGTTCGGTCTTTCCTTCCTACGCCCTGTCTCGCCGCCGATCAAGCGAGCGTTCAGGCCCTGAGAAAACCGACGATGTCCTCGACCTCGGCCAGGACCGGCGCCGAAAGAACCCGGGCCCGCTCGGCGCCGCTCTTCAGGACCGCGTCGATTTCGGCCGGCTCGGCCAGATAGCGCTTCATCTCGCTGTTGATCGGTCCCAGCACGGCAACCGCCAATTCCGTCAATTCCTTCTTGAAGTCCGAGAACTGGCGTCCGGCGAAGCGGGCGATCGCCGTCTCCCGCGTGCCGTCCGAAAGAGCCGCCCAGATGTCGAGCAGATTGGCCGCCTCGGGGCGTCCCGACAATCCTTCGGCGCTGTCCGGCAACGGCAGGGGATCGGTCTTGGCCTTGCGGAGCTTCAGATGGATGGTGTCGGCGTCGTCGGTCATATTGAGGCGCGAATAATCGGAATCGTCGGATTTGCTCATCTTCTTGGTGCCGTCGCGCAGGCTCATCACGCGGGTCGCCGAGCCCAGGATCAGCGGCTCGGGCAACGGAAAGACCTCGACGCCGTAATCGCTGTTGAACTTCTGCGCGGTATCGCGGGCCAGTTCCAGATGCTGCTTCTGATCCTCGCCGACCGGCACGTGGGTGGCCTTGTAGGCCAGGATGTCGGCGCTCATCAGATTGGGATAGGCATAGAGGCCGACGCTGGCGTTCTCGCGGTTCTTGCCGGCCTTGTCCTTGAACTGGGTCATGCGATTGAGCCAGCCGATGCGGGCGACGCAATTGAAGATCCAGGCCAGTTGCGCATGATCCGGATTCTGGCTCTGATTGAACAGAATATGCGTCTTGGCGTCGACGCCGGCCGCCAGCATGGCGGCGGCCACCTCCCGGGTGTGGGCCTTGAGCGCCGCCGGCTCCTGCCACAGCGTGATGGCATGCATGTCGACGATGCAGAACACGCATTCGTAATCGTCCTGCAGCCTGACCCAGTTGCGCACGGCGCCCAAGTAGTTGCCGAGGTGGAGATTTCCGGTCGGCTGGACGCCGGAGAAGATGCGGTTCATGGGATTCGCTCCTGGGACGGTTTCGGTTTGGGAGGTACTCCAAAGCGAATGGCCGGTCAACTCCGCCGCCGACGGACCATGGCTTTCAATTCGTCCAGCCGCGTAGCGCCGGTCAGCACGGCGGCAACGGCGAAGGACAGGGCGCCGACCGCCACCAGGATGCCGAGCGCCGGCAGGCGAAGGCCGGGCGCGGCCAGCAGCGGGGCCAGCAGCGCATGCGTCGCGCCGAGCACGCCGGCCATCAGGAAACTGGCCAGCAAGATGCGCCGCACCCGGTCGACCAACCGCCGGTCGGTGGCGAAATAGCCGCGTTTCTTCAAGGTCCAGGCCAGCAGAACGACATTCAGCCAGGCCGCCAGCGCCGTCGACAGGGCCATGCCGACATGGGCCAGCGGACCCATCAGGGCGAAATTGAGGCCGACATTGACCGCCAGGGTCAGCAAGGCGATCTTCACCGGGGTCTTGGTGTCCTGGCGGGCGAAGAAACCGGGAGTCAGCACCTTGACCAGGACATAGGCCGGCAGCCCCAGGGCGAAGGCCATCAGGGCCGGGGCCACCGCGGCAGTGTCGGCGGCGGTGAAGGAGCCGCGCTCGAACAGGACGGCGATGATCGGATGGGCGATCACCAGGAAGGCGGCGGCGGCCGGCACCGTCAGCAGCATTCCCGCCTCCATGGCGCGATTCTGCGATTCCAGCGCCGCCGCCGTTTCGCCGGCCCGCAGCTGCCGCGACAGCAAGGGCAGCAGGGCGGTGCCGATGGCGATTCCGACGACGCCCAAGGGCAATTGATTGACCCGATCGGCGTAATTCAGATAGCTGACCGCTCCATTGGCCACCTGCGAGGCGATCATCGTATTGACCAGCAGATTGACCTGATAGACCCCGGCGCCGACGGCGCCCGGCACGACGCGTTTCAGCATCGAGCGGACCTCGGGCGACAGCCTGGGCCTGACCAGGCGCAGGCCCATGCCGGCGCGGCGCACCGAAAAGACCAGCCAGAGGAATTGCACGACGCCGGAGGCGAAAACGCCCCAGGCCATGGCGTGGCCGGCCGTTTCCACATAAGGAACCAGCGCCACCAGGACGGCCATCGAGGTCAGGTTGAGCAGCACCGGCGTTCCGGCCGCCGCCGCGAAACGCCCCATCGCATTCAGCACGCCGCTTTGCAGCGAGACCATCGAGATGAACAGCAGATAGGGGAAGGTGATTCGCGAAAATTCGGTCGCCAGGGCCAGTTTGCCCGGGGTGTCGTCGAAACCCGAGGCCAGGATGTAGATGGCCCAGGGCATCGAGACCTCGATCAGGGCGATGAAGGCCAGCAGGGTCACCGCCAGCACGGCGAAGCATTGTTCGGCGAACTGGCGGGCCGCCTCGGCGCCTTCGCCTTCCAGCTTGCCGGCGAACAGGGGAACGAAAGCGGCGTTGAAGGCTCCCTCGGCGAACAGGGCGCGAAACATATTGGGAAAACGAAAGGCGACGAAAAAGGCGTCGGCCACCGTGCCGGCGCCCAGGTAACGGGCCACCAGCATTTCCCGCATCAGACCAGTGATGCGGGAAAGCACGGTCCAGCCGCCGATGGTGGCAATGGCGCGGGTCAGGCTCATCCGAAGGCCGCTATTGCGCGGCCGAGACGCGGGGCGCCTTGGGTTCGGCGGCGGGCTCGGCCGGGGCGCGTTCGCTCAGGGCGGTGACCAGGGTATCGCGGATTTCCCGGATTTTGCGCTCATGCTCGACTTTCAGGCCGAAAACGTCCTTGACGTAAAACACGTCGACCACCCGTTCGCCGTAAGTCGAAATATGGGCCGAGGCGATCTGCAGATTGAGCCGCGTCATCGCCGCCGTGACATCGTAGAGCAGGCCGATGCGGTCGCGGCCGTTCACTTCGATGACCGTATGGCCGGCGCTCGCCTTGTTGTCGATGAGGACGCGCGGCGGCACCTTGAAGACCCGCGTCCGGCTTTGCGCCGAAGCGCGCCGTTTGGCCAGTTCGCGGTCGAACCGCAGGCGGCCGGCTAGCGCCTGCTCGATATTGGCGGTCAGCTTGGCGAGCCGGCTCGGGCTGTCGAAGGCGGCCCCCTCGGGATCCTGGATGACGAAGGTGTCGAGCGCCATGCCGTTGGTCATGGTGATGATCTTGGCATCGACGATCGAGGCGCCGGACAGGGCCATGGCGCCGGCGATCTGGGCGAACAGCCCCGGATGGTCGCCGGTGTAGATGGTCACTTCGGTGACCGCATGCGCCGCGATGATTCGCGAATCGATGGTGAGCGGCGCCTGCGAGACCTCGGCCTGGCGAATCAGGCGGGCATGTCGCTGGTGGCTCGCCGTGTCGAAGGACACCCAATAGGACGGATAGCCGCGGGCCAGATGCGCGTCGATCTCCTCGGCCGGCCAGCCCAGCGCCGCCAGCTGTCCGCGCAGGGCGTTCTGCGCCGCCTCGACGCGGGCTTCCCGGCGTTCGACGCCGATGCCGCCGGACATCAGATCGAGGGCGCGATGGAACAGATCGGACAGCAATCCGGCCTTCCAATTGTTCCAGACCCCGGGGCCGACGGCGCGCACATCGGCCACCGTCAGCACCAGCAGCAGCTTCAGGCGTTCCGGGCTTTGCACGACGGAGACGAAATCGGCGATGGTCTTGGGATCGTCGATATCGCGCTTGAAGGCGGTGCGGGTCATCAGAAGATGATGGCGGACCAGCCAGCTGGCGGTCTCGGCCTCCTCGTCGGTCAGGCCGAGACGGGGACCCAGTTTGAGGGCGATGTCGGCGCCCAGCAGGGAGTGGTCGCCGTTGCGGCCCTTGGCGATGTCGTGCAGGAAGACGGCCAGATAGAGGGCCCGGCGCGAATAAAGGGTGCCCACCACCTCGGAGGCGATCGGCAATTCCTCGGCCAGCACGCCCTGTTCGACGCGGTGCAGGAGACCCAGCGCCTGGATGGTGTGCTCGTCGACCGTATAGACGTGGTACATGTCGTATTGCATCTGCGCCACCACCCGGCCGAAGTCGGGGACGAAACGGCCGAGCAGGCCGGCTTCGTTCATGTGCCGCAACGCCACTTCCGGGTCCTTGCGCGAGGTCAGCATCTCGACGAACAGCCGATTGGCCTCCGGATCGTTGCGCAGCTTGTTGTCGATGCGCTTCAGATTCTGGGTGACCAGCGACATGGCGCGCGGATGGATGTCGAGGTCGAGGGCCAGGGCCGAATGGAACAGGCGGATCATCTTGATCGGGTCGCGCTCGAAATCATGCACGTCCATCACATCGAGGCGGTTGGTCTCGAGATGGAAACCGTCGACCTTCTTCGAACGGAGCATCAGGGGGAAGCGCAGCTTGGGTTTGCGCTTGTTCTGCGATTCGAGCAGCGCGCACAGGATGCGGGTCAGGTCGCCGACGTCCTTGGCGATCAGGAAGTAATGCTTCATGAAGCGCTCGACCCCCAGCGTTCCGCCGTGGTCGGTGTAGCCCATGCGCCGCGAGATCTCCTGCTGGACGTCGAAGGTCAGACGGTCTTCCTCGCGGCCGGTCAGATAATGCAGATGGCAGCGCAGCGACCACAGGAAGGACTGCGCCTTGGCGAACCGGTTGGCGGCATCGGCCGATAGCAGGCCGCGCCCGACCAGCTCGCCCACCTCGGTGACGGCATAGAGATATTTGGCGATCCAATAAAGGGTGTGCAGGTCGCGCAGGCCCCCCTTGCCCTCCTTGATATTGGGCTCGAGGACATAACGGGCCTCGCCCAGCTTGGCGTGACGCTCGTTGCGCTCGGCCAATTTGGACTCGACGAACTCCTCGCCGGTGCCGGCCGCCACGTCGGAGCGGTAGCGCGCCTTCAACTCGCGGAACAGCTTCTGGTCGCCCCACAGCCAGCGGGCCTCCAAAAGCGCGGTGCGGATGGTCAGGTCGGCCTTGGCCTGGCGGATGCATTCGTCGACCGAACGGGTCGAGTGGCCGACCTTCAAGCCCAGGTCCCACAGCATGTAAAGCATGTATTCGACGATCTGCTCGCCGTAAGAGGTGCGCTTGTAGGGCAGCAGAAACAGCAGGTCGATGTCGGACTTCGGGGCCAACTCGCCGCGTCCGTATCCCCCCACCGCCACCACGCTCATCACCTGGCCGGTGGTCGCCGCGCCGGCGGGATATTCGTATTGGACGGCGAAATCATGGACCAGGCGGACCAGCTGATCGATCAGGAAACAGTTCTCGCGGACCGCCGCGCTGCCCTGGCCATGCAGTTCGAAACGGCGGCGCACCTCGTCGAAGCCGGCCTGAAAGGCCTGCTTGAAAATTTCCAAGGTCTGGCCGCGACGCTGCGATTTGGGCGGCGCCGCGGCGATCAGCGCCTCGAGGCGGCCGATGATGTCCTGGCGATCGATGATGGCACGCTGGTTCTTGATCTTCGAGGGCATGGGATCCGGCCGCTTTGAGAATGTTCGTCGAGTATATAGCGATGAAATCCGACGGCGCGCTGATTTTAATCACGCGCCGTCGCCTCTTGCTGACTCCCGCGCGCACGCGAAGCGACAGGCTCCCGGCATGGCGACGACGCTTCCCGCTCTGTTACCAAGCCTTTACCATCAGGCCCCGGTCGCCTGGCGCAGGATCTCGTAGATGCGCGGATGGCGGGACTGCGCCACGTTGAAGCGCAGGAAGCGGCCGGCCGTCTGCGACACGCTGAAGGCATTGCCCGGGGCCAGGCTGATCCCCCGGGCGAGGGCCCGTTTGGCGAGGACGGCCGAATCCTGGCCGTCCGGCAGCATGGCCCAAAGGAACAGCCCGCCCTGCGGTTCGGTCCATATGCCGAGGCCGCTGTCGGCGAGGGCGCGGCGGACCGGGATCGCGGCCGCCCGCAACCGGCCGCGCAGCGCCTCCACATGCTTGCGGTAGCTGCCGTCGGTCAACAGTTGGTGCATCAACTGGGCCGAAACCTCGTTGCTCGATATCATGGTGGCCAGCTTGAGATCGATCAGGCCCTCGATCAGATCGGGGCGGGCGCCGATATAGCCGCACCGCATGGCCGAGGACAGCGTCTTCGAGAAGCTGCCGAGATAGACGACCCGGTTCAACTGATCGAGCGCCGCCAGGCGCGGCGTCGGCTGGTCCTCGAAATCGGCGAAGATGTCGTCTTCGACGATGGTGATGTCGAAGGCCTCGGCCTGCTTCAACAAACGGTGCGCCACCGAAGGCGACATCGTCGCCCCGGTCGGATTGTGCAAGGCCGCGTTGGTGATATAGAGGCGCGGCCGATGGCGGGCCGCCTCGGCCGCGAAAATGTCCGGATCCGGCCCGTTCGGGCGAAACGGGATGCCGACGACCTTGGCGCGGTGCGCCCGCAGATTGCACAGGTAATTGAAATAGCAGGGGTCGTCGACGAACACGGTATCGCCCGGCTGGATCAGCAGGCGATTGATCAGGTCGATGGCCTGGGTACCGCTGTCGACCAGCAAGATCTGCCCGAGGCCGGCGTCGATATCACGCTCGGCGAAGGTCCGCTGCAATTGGCTCCTGAGCGGCGCGTAGCCATGCGAGCGGCCATAGTCGATCAGCTGGGTCTGCGGCGCCCGCGCCAGGGCCCGCAATCCGCGCCGCAGCCCCTCGCCGCCGAGCCATTCGGCCGGCAGCCAGCCGCAGCCGGGCTTCAAGGTCTGCGCATCGACTTCCACCGATTGACGGACCATCCACATGGGATCGATGTCGCGGTCGCGCGACATGTCGGGTTCCGAAAGGTCGAACGGCCGGCGGCGGCCGGCGACGAAGAATCCGACCTTGTGCCGGGACGCCAGCAGCCCCTGGGCGACCAGGCGATCATAGGCCTCGACCACCGTCGATTTGGAGATGTCGTTGGCATCCGCGAAAGTGCGGATCGACGGCAGTTTCCGCCCGGGCGGCAGGCTCTGGTTTTCGATCCGTTCGGCCAGACCGGCCACCAGCTGGTCGACCAGGGTCCGCCCGTCCTGCAGGGCAAAATCGATCTTCATCTTCTGTCCTGTGCTTTGTACCGGTACAGATTGGCTATTTATACGCCTTCTGTCCCTGTCCGGGCCAGCGGCGATTGCCTAGAGTTCGAGCCGTTGCTCTCGCCTTCCAGGACAGATCGCCATGCCGTTTCCACGTCGCGCTTGGATGAAAATAGGACGGCAGGCCCTCCTGCGGGCCTGGCTCGCCGTGGAGGCGGCCCTGATCCGCCGGCGGCAGCGCCGCCAGCTGCTGAGCCTCAGCGATCCCCTGTTGAAGGACATCGGCCTCAGCCGCTGCGACGCCTATCGGGAGGCGGACAAGGGCTGGCGCTGATTTCCGCTCACTGTTCATTTCAACCATGGTGGCGCGGGAGCCCCTGCCCTTAAGGCTCGTTCGGAAATAACTGCGCTAACAAGAAAACGCCGTCATTGCGAGGAGCGAAGCGACGCGGCAATCCAGAGGGCCGGGCTGTCCTGGACTGCTTCGCTGCGCTCGCAGTGACGGCATTTTCACCCAGGAGGCTCGACCTCGGTCGGTGCGCAACGCGCAATGACGAAAAGGAAAGCGAAGCCGTTATTTCCGAACGGGCCCTTAAGCCAGGCTCTTCAACCGGTAGAGGGCTTCCAGCGCCTCGCGCGGCGTCAGCGCGTCGGGGTCGATGGTGCCGATGGCCGTTTCCAGCGGTGTCGGTCCGGCCGCGACGGCGGGAGCGGGCGCATGTCGGCTCGCGGCGGCGAACAGCGGCAGATCGTCGGCCAATTTGGCCACGGCCGAGGATTGTTCGCCTTTTTCCAGGCTGTGCAGAATGGTCTCGGCGCGGTCGAGGACGGCGGCCGGCAGGCCGGCCAGGCGGCCCACGTGGATCCCGTAGGAGCGATCGGCCGCGCCGGCCCCCACTTCATGGAGGAAAACCACGTCGCCCTGCCATTCCTTGACCCGCATGCAGTGGCAGGACAGCGCGGCCAGCTTGGCGGCCAGGGCCGTCAATTCATGGTAATGGGTGGCGAACAGGGCGCGGCAGCGGTTGACCTCGTGCAGATGCTCGACCACCGCCCAGGCGATCGACAGGCCGTCGAAGGTGGCGGTTCCGCGGCCGATCTCGTCCAGGATGACCAGGGCGCGCGGCCCTGCCTGATTGAGAATGGCCGCCGTCTCGACCATTTCCACCATGAAGGTCGAACGGCCGCGGGCCAGATCGTCGGCGGCGCCGACCCGGCTGAACAGGCGATCGACGATGCCGATGCGGGCCGCCTCGGCCGGCACGAAACTGCCCATCTGGGCCAGGATGGCGATCAGGGCGTTCTGCCGCAGGAAGGTCGATTTGCCGGCCATGTTGGGCCCGGTGATCAGCCACAGGCGCTGCGGATCGGCGAGATCGCAGTCGTTGGCGACGAAGGCGCCGGCCAGACCGGCCTCGACCACCGGATGGCGGCCGCCCTCGATGCGAAAGGCCGTTCCCTCCTCGATCACCGGACGGACGTAGCGGCGGTCCACCGCCAGCTCGGCCAGGGCGGCGGCCACGTCGAGGGCGGCCAGGGCCCGGGCGGCGGCGGCGATCTCCTCGGCGCGGCCGCTCACCTCGCCCAGCAGATCGCCGAACAGATCCAGCTCGAGGGCCAGGGCCTTATCGGCGGCGCTGCGGATCTTGTCTTCCAATTCGCCGAGTTCGACTGTCGCGTAACGCACGGAGGAGGCGATGGTCTGACGGTGGATGAAGGGCTCGCTCATCCGTTCGGCCTGCTTGGGCGGCACCTCGATATAATAGCCCAGCACATTGTTGTGCTTGATCTTCAGGGCGGAAACGCCGCTCATCTCGGCATACCGGCTCTGCAGGGCGGCGATCAGCCGCCGGCTTTCGTCGCGCAGCCCGCGCAATTCGTCGAGACCGGCGTGGTAGCCGGCGGCGATGAAGCCGCCGTCGCGCACCAGGATCGGCAGATCGGCGTCCAGCGCGCGGCCCAGCCGCTCGACCAGGACGCCATGCTCGCCCAATTGGCCGAGAACCCGGTGGACGTCGGCCGGCGGCGCCCCGAGATCGCCGCCCAGCAAGCCGGCCTTCAGGCCGGGAATTTCGCCCAGGGCGTCCCGCACCGCCGCCAGGTCGCGGGGGCCGCCGCGGCCCAGCGTCAGGCGGGACAGGGCCCGTTCGACATCGGGGCAATGCTTCAGCCGTTCGCGCAAATCGGCCCGCAGGGAATGCTGCTCGGCAAAGAACTGCACCATGTCGAGACGCCGGTCGATGACGAGCGGATCGGTCAGCGGCGCGGCCAGATGCTGGGCCAGCAGGCGCGCCCCGGCGCCGGTCACCGTGCGGTCGATCACCGACAGCAGGCTGCCCTTCCGCTCGCCGGTCAGGGTCTCGCACAATTCGAGATTGCGCCGGGTGGCCGCGTCGATCTCCATCACGGCGCCCTCGGCCAGGCGCCGCGGCACCCCGAGACGCGGCAGCTTGCCCTTCTGCGTCAGCTCGACATAGTCGACCAGGGCGCCGCCGGCCGCCAATTCGGCCCGTCCGAAGGACCCGAAGCCGTCCAGCGCCCGCACCCCATAGAGGGTTTCCAGGCGTTTCCTGGCGTTGGCCGAATCGAAGCGGACCGTCGGCAGGGGCGTCAGGATCGCCCGCCAGTCGCCGAACAATTCGAACAGGGCCGGCTGCTGCAACAGGCGTTCGGAGACCAGAAGCTCGCCCGGATCGAGCCGCGCGATGGCGGCGCCCAGGGTTTTCGCCGCCACCGGCTGCACCTGGAAATCGCCGGTCGACATGTCGAGCCAGGCCAGGCCGAGGCCGCCCTGCACCTCGGCCAGGGCGGCCAGGTAATTGTGGGCGCGGGCGTCGAGCAAGGCCTCCTCGGTGATGGTCCCCGGCGTCACCAGGCGGATCACCCCCCGTTCGACCACCGATTTGCCGCCGCGTTTCTTCGCTTCGGCCGGGTCTTCCATCTGCTCGCAGACGGCCACCTTGAACCCCTTGCGAATCAGCCGCGACAGATAGCCCTCGTGGGAATGCACCGGCACGCCGCACATCGGGATATCCTCGCCGGCATGGCGGCCGCGCTTGGTGAGCGTGATGTCCAGCGCTTCGCTGGCCTTCACCGCGTCGTCGAAGAACATCTCGTAGAAGTCGCCCATCCGGTAGAACAGCAGGCAATCGGGATGCGCCCGCTTAAGCGCAAGATATTGCACCATCATCGGCGTGGCGGCGTCAGGAATGGGCGACGCCTCGATGTCGGTCATTTCGTTCACGGTATAATCGATGGGGCTCGAGGAAGATTCCGGCAAGGCAGGCACCATAGCATGAAGATCGGCGCGGCAGCATGCCCGAATTCGAGCCTGCTGGGAATCGGATTGGCGGCAAGGCGGGCGGCCGTCGCGCCCTGACCCAAATTAAGAAAAAATGCCGTGCGAAGAGGGCGACGCTTCGGGATGACGACGGATATTGGGTAACACGGATGCACACGGATTGGATGTCGAGAGGCACGACCCCGGTCTTCTCACAACAAGATGGGCAAAAGATCCAGTAAATATCCGCAGCGCTTAAGTTTATTCGGAAATGGCTTCTTCATATTTATTCATTGCTTCTCCCTTGGCCGCAATGATGCTGTTATTATCTTCTCCTTTATCCGTGTGCATCCGTGGCTGTCCGTGTTCATCCGTGTTGCTCGATATCCTGATCCCGCCCGCGCCCCAGGCCGGTTTTGCGCCCCTCTCCTTGATGGGTTGAGGTGGAACGGTGACCTCGATACGTCAGTTCACTAGGAATCGCCTTCCAGATACGGCACACTGGAAGCATAAGAATATTAAGGAATGGTCCCCTGTGAACACACCAGCCCGAACCCTGCGCCGTGAAGTGGTCGGCGTCTTTTCCCGGCGGTCCGATTTCGACCAGGCCGTTTCCGCCCTCCTGGCCGCCGGATTTTCCCGTAGCGATCTGTCGGTCCTCGCCTCGCACGACAGCCTCGAGGCGGCGTCGGCCGACGCCCAGTCCTGGAAAGGGCGGCTGGTCGGCCTGCTGGGCGAGCTGAAGTACGAGGGTCCCCTGGTCACCGCCGGACTGATCGCCATCGCCGCCGGGCCGGTCGGCGCGATCCTGGGCGGACTGATCGCCGCCGGCGTCGGCGGGGCCGCCGTCAAGGAATTGATGGATGAGGCCACCGCCGGACCGCATGCGGCCGCCTTCGCCGCGGCGCTCGCCGCCGGCAGCATCCTGCTGTGGGTCGATGTCCCCGATGCCGCCTTCGAGAGCAAGGCCGGCGCTCTCCTGACCTCTTTCGGCGCCACCAACGTCCACACCAACGAGCGGATGGCCTGAACGCTCCGCCCAGGCAACATCCCGCCACTTTCAAGGGAAGTCGTCACCATGGATGAAACCGCCCAGCCGATGAGCGACCTCGAACGGGATACCTTGCTGTTCCATTCGACGGGGCGCCCAGGCAAGATCGAGATCACCCCCACCAAGCCGCTGACCACCCAGCGCGACCTGTCCCTGGCCTATTCCCCGGGCGTCGCCTTTCCCTGCCTGCGCATCGCCCAGGACCCGTCCCTGGCCTATGACTACACCGCCAAGGGCAATCTGGTGGCGGTGATCTCCAACGGCACGGCGGTGCTGGGGCTGGGCGATCTGGGCGCCCTGGCCGGCAAGCCGGTGATGGAGGGCAAGGCGGTGCTGTTCAAGCGCTTCGCCGACGTCGACGCGGTCGACCTCGAAGTCGACACCCGCGACGTCGACGAATTCGTCAATTGCGTCCGGTATCTCGGCCCCAGCTTCGGCGGCATCAATCTCGAAGACATCAAGGCGCCCGAGTGTTTCATCATCGAGCAGCGCCTGCGCGAACTGATGGACATTCCGGTGTTCCACGACGACCAGCACGGCACGGCGATCATCGCCGCCGCCGGCCTGATCAACGCGCTGCATCTGACCGGGCGGAGCCTGAAAAACACCAAGCTGGTGGTCAATGGCGCCGGCGCGGCGGCGGTGGCCTGCATCGAGCTGATCAAATCGATGGGTCTGCCGCACGCCAACGCCATCATGTGCGACACCAAGGGCGTCATCTACCAGGGCCGGACCGCCGGCATGAACCAGTGGAAGTCCGCCCATGCGACGGAGACCGCGGCGCGGAGCCTGGCCGAGGCGCTGGAGGGGGCCGACGTCTTCATGGGGCTGTCGGCCAAGGGGGCGGTGACCGCCGAGATGGTCGCCGGCATGGCCGCCAAGCCGATCATCTTCGCCATGGCCAATCCCGATCCGGAAATCACCCCGGAGGAAGTGCGGCAGGTCCGCCAGGACGCCATCGTCGCCACCGGCCGCTCGGACTATGCCAACCAGATCAACAACGTCCTGGGCTTCCCCTACATCTTCCGCGGCGCCCTCGACGTGCGGGCCAGCACCATCAACGACGCGATGAAGATCGCCGCCGCCGAAGCCATCGCCGCCATGGCCCGCGAAGACGTCCCCGACGAGGTGGATGCGGCCTATTCCGGCCGGCGCCTGCGCTATGGCCCCGACTACATCATCCCGGTGCCCTTCGATCCCAGGCTGATCTCGGCGATTCCGCCGGCGGTGGCGAAGGCCGCCATGGACTCCGGCGTGGCCCGCAAGCCGATCATCGACATGGACGACTACAAGCGCGTGCTCAGCGCCCGCCTCGACCCGACGGCCGCCGCGATGCAGATGATCTTCGAGGACGTCCGGGCCAATCCGCAGCGCGTGGTGTTCGCCGAGGGCGAGGAGGAAAAGACCATCCGCGCCGCCCTGGCCTTCCATCACGCCGGCTATGGCACGCCGATTCTGCTCGGCCGCGAGGACCGGATCCATCAGACCGTGACGGCGGCCGGTCTCGCCGGCGCCCTGGAAGGCATCGAGATCGTCAATGCGCGCCTGTCGGAACGGACCAAGGTCTATGCCGACATGCTCTATTCCCGCATGCAGCGCAAAGGCATGCTGTATCGCGACGCCCACCGCACGGTCAATCTGGAGCGCAACATCTTCGCCGCCGCCATGGTCGCCGCCGGCGACGCCGACGCCATGGTCACCGGCCTGACCCGCAACTATTACCAGGCCTTCGACGAGGTGACGCGGGTCATCGATCCGAAAAAGGATGAATTGGTGTTCGGCACCACCATCCTGGTCAGCCATGGCCAGACGGTGTTCATTTCCGACAGCGTGGTGATCGAGACGCCGAATTCCAAGCAATTGGCCGATATCGCCTGCCAGACCGCCGCCAAGGCCCGCCAGATGGGCTACGAGCCGCGGGTCGCCATGCTGTCCTATGCCAATTTCGGCAATCCGCCGAATTTCAATTCCGAACGGATGCATGAGGCGGTGGCCATTCTCGACCAGCGCAAGGTGGATTTCGAATATGACGGCGAAATGGCGGCCGACGTCGCCCTCGACGCCGAACTGCTGAAGCTCTATCCGTTCTGCCGGCTGTCCGGGCCGGCCAATGTGCTGGTCATGCCGGGGCTCTATTCTTCGCACATCGCCTGGAAACTGCTGCAGAAACTGGGCGGCGGGTCGATCATCGGCCCGGTGCTGACGGGCTTGTCGAAGCCGGTGCAGATCACCTCGATGGACGCCTCAGCCAGCGACATCGTCAATATGGCGGTGCTGGCCAGCCACGACGCCTTGCGCTACGCCTCGTGGAAGGGCGGGGCTTGAAGGCGCGGGTCATGACGTTATGAGCGCTGACAAGGGAGTCCTCGGGGCCGCAAGGCTTTTATCCAGCCTGCGGCCGCCTGCGGTGCCCGACGATCGAGCCTTCGGCAACACGGACGGACACGGATGAACACGGATTTGCGCCGCAGGCATGACCCGCTTCATCCAGCGAAACACAGACCGGAAACGCTCGGAATGCCTGCGGCGCCCCTGCTTTCATCCGTGTCCGTCCGTGTTGCCGAAAGCCGCTCGCATCCCCAAGACCTCCCGTGCTCTCGCGACAATTCCTCGCGGCCACGCGATGATGGTTCAAATTTCTCCTTCAAATATTTCAAAACTGCGAAAATGCCGGCCCGCCGGTTTGAACGATTGACGTGACCGGCGGATTGGCCGAAAGCTCCTTCGGCGAGCCCAGCCAGATTAAGGAGAAGCGGGCGGATGACCTCGCCGAAGTTCAATCGCCGGCTGCTGCCGCTGGTCGCGGCGCTGTCAACGCCGCCCCTCTGCGTCTTCATCATGCTCGTCGCTTTCGGCGCCGTCGATTTCGGGCCGGCGGCGCTCGGCACCGCGGCCACGGTCTTGCTGACCGGATTGCTGCTGCTTCCTTATGGAACCGACCTGGCCGACGTGGCCGGCTATGCCCGCGAACTGGGGCGCGGCGTCGAGACCCGGCCGCCGGCCTTGCGGACCGGCCTGGTCGCCGACGTCCTGACGGCGCTCGGCCAATTGCGGCGCAACTGGCGCGCCCGCACCGACGAACTCACCACTTTGGTGCGTTTCCATGACGCTTTGTTCGAAAGCCTGCCCAGCCCGCTGTTCCTGCTCAACCGCCAGCGGCGGATCGTCCGGGCCAATTCCGCCGCCCGCAAGATCTTCGGCCGCGAATTGCAGGGGCGCGACCTGGCCGGCCTGCTGCGCCACCCGGCGCTTCTCGAAGCCACCGACCGGGTCTTGAAGGGCCAGGCCGGCAGCGACGTCGAATTCGCCCTGCCGGGCCCCATCGATCGCGAATTCCGCGCCATGCTGGAACCCTTTTCCGAAGCCGGCAGCGACGGCACCGTCGCCATCCTGTCGCTGCACGACGTCACCGCCCTGAAGCAGATGGAACAAATGCGGGCCGATTTCGTCGCCAACGCCAGCCATGAACTGCGCACGCCGCTGTCCGTCCTGCTCGGCTTCATCGAAACCCTGCGGGGGCCGGCCCGCGACGACATCGAAGCCCACGAGCGCTTTTTGGCCATCATGTTCGAACAGGCCTCCCGCATGTCGCGGCTGGTGGCCGACCTGCTCAATCTCTCGCGCATCGAATTGAACGAACATACCCGTCCGGACGGCCAGACCGACGTGGCGACGATCGTCCGCCGCGTCGCCGACGGATTGGAACTGCAGGCCGGGCAGCGCGACATGCGGATCGAATTGGCATTGCCCGAAGGCTTGCCGCCGGTGACCGGACGCGAGGACGAGTTGGAACAGATCTTCCAGAATCTTCTGGACAATGCCCTGAAGTACGGCCGCGCCGGAAGCGACATCGCGATCTCGGCCCGGCTGACCGAGGATCTGCCGGCCAGTTTGGCCGCCAGGGCGCGGCGCGCCATCGCCGTGGCGGTCCGCGACCAGGGGGAGGGCATCGCCCGCGAGCATCTGCCCCGGCTCACCGAACGCTTCTTTCGCGTCGATGCGGCCCGCTCGCGGCAGCTGGGGGGGACCGGCCTCGGACTGGCCATCGTCAAACATCTGGTCAACCGTCATCGCGGCCAGCTGACCATAGACAGTATTCTCGGCAAAGGCAGCGTTTTCACCGTTTATTTGCCGATCGAAGAGGCGTAAAGGAACCTTCCGTGGGAAGGTGATACGCGTCGGGAATATGACAATCCATGTCATATTCGGCGAATCATGTTGCCAGTGGCATGCCGAACGTTATACCAGCATATGAACGGCGACGATGTTTATCTTTCATGGAGCCCGACTTTGACGCCCGAGCCCGCGCCTCATTCGCAGACCGTTGCGTCGCGGGCAAAAATCGTTGCCGAAGACGTCGAAGTCTTCTATGGCGAAAAACGGGCGATCAACCGGGTCAGCCTGACCATCAACGAAAACGAGGTCACCGCCCTGATCGGTCCGTCCGGCTGTGGGAAGTCGACCTTTCTGCGCTGCCTCAACCGGATGAACGAGACCATTCCCGATTGCCGGGTCACCGGCTCGGTGCTGCTCGACGGCGAAGACATCCACACGGCGCTCGACGCCGTGCAATTGCGCGCCCGGATCGGCATGGTCTTCCAAAAGCCCAATCCCTTTCCCAAATCGATCTATGACAATGTCGCCTTCGGTCCGCGCATCCATGGCCTGGTCGAGCATCCGGACGATGTCGACGAAGTGGTCTATCGTTCCTTGAAGCGCGCCGGCCTTTACGAAGAGGTGAAGGACCGCCTGCAGGAACCGGGCACCGGGTTATCGGGAGGTCAGCAGCAGCGCTTGTGCATTGCCCGGGCGATCGCCGTCGACCCCGAGGTGATCCTGATGGACGAGCCCTGTTCGGCCCTCGATCCGATCGCCACCGCCCGCATCGAGGAACTGATCGAAGAGTTGCGCGATGAATACAGCATCGTCATCGTCACCCATTCGATGCAGCAAGCCGCGCGCGTGTCGCAGCGCACCGCCTTTTTCCATTTGGGCGACGTCATCGAAGTGGGATGTACCGAGGATATTTTTACCAGCCCGCGCGAAAAGCTGACGCAGGGTTACATCACCGGACGTTTCGGCTGAGCAGGACTCCCATGCAGCATACCGTCAAATCCTTCGATGAAGAATTGACCCGACTGCGCGATATCCTGGCACGGATGGGCAAGCTGGCCGCGGGACAATTCGAACATGCCATGCAGGCGCTGGTGGAACGCGACGCCGTCCTGGCGCAAAAGGTCGGCACCAGCGATCTGGAAATCGATCAGCTCGAGCAAACGGTCAATGAATTGGTCGTCCGCGTCCTGGCCCTCAGGGCGCCGATGGCCGACGACCTGCGGATGGTGGTCACCGCGCTGAAGGTGGCCAGCGATCTGGAGCGCATTGCCGACTATGCCGCCAATATCGCCAGACGGTCGCTCAGCCTGAGCGCCACGCCGTCCCTGCCGTCGATTCGCACGGTCCGCCGCATCGGCGTGCTGGTGCAGCGCCAATTGAACGACGTGCTGGACGCCTATACGAGCCAGGACGCCGACAAGGCCATGGCCGTATGGAACAGCGACCAGGAAGTCGACGAGATGTATTCCGGCCTGTTTCGCGAATTGCTGACCTATATGATGGAGGATCCTCATAACATCGGATCGGCCAGTCATCTGCTTTTCGTCGCCAAGAACATCGAACGAATCGGCGATCACGCCACCAATATCAGTGAAATGATCTATTTCATTATTACTGGGCGGCATATCGAAGGCGAACGGCCGAAGAACGACAGCTCCAGCTCGGTCGGCGCCTGACGCCGCCTGAAGGCACGGCGGCGCGGGCCCTCTTCCGGCATGGCCGGATCGAGTCCGGCCATGCCGACTTATGGTTGTGGAATTTCCCCGGAATACAGGAACGGCAAAACGGGCGCCGGACGGCCGTGGGCTTGACCCGGCGATCCGTCACCTCCCGGATCGAAGTCCGGGGGTGACGGAAAACGGCAGAGCGGCGCCGGCCTACTTCTTCTTTTTGCTCTTGCCCTTGCCGCGTTCGATGGCCTCGTCGATCAGCCGGGCCGCTTCGCCGACGTCGCCCCAACCGGAAACCTTGACCCATTTTCCGGGTTCCAGATCCTTGTAATGGGCGAAGAAATGCTCGATCTGCTGGATCAGCGTGGACGGCAGATCCTTGTAGGACGCCACATCGTTGTAAAACGGATGCAGTTTCGGATGCGGCACCGCGAGAATTTTCTCGTCCCGCCCGGCTTCGTCCTCCATCAGCAACACGCCGATCGGCCGCGAGCGCATGACCGAACCGACGGCCACGGCATGGCGGCCGACCACCATCACATCGACCGGATCGCCGTCCTCGGACAGGGTGTTGGGGACAAACCCATAGTTGCAGGGATAATACATGGCGGTATGGAGGAAACGGTCGACGAACATGGCGCCCGAATCCTTGTCGACCTCGTATTTCACCGGATCGCTGTTCAAGGGGATCTCGATGACCACATTGATGTCGAACGGAGGTTTGACGCCGATCGGGATCTTCTTCAGTTCCATGGAAATTTGCTTTCTCGGTCAAGTGATAACAAGCGGTCGCGAAGCGAGAATACCCCATCGCCCCGAGACGGACCATCCCCCCGGGGACAACCAAGACGATGGTCGGGGTCGCGCCCGCCGCCGGGGCCCTGGGCGCGCTTGTCCGCTATCAAGTCCTAACCGTCCGCCGCCACGGCCTTGGGATGCGGCCAGCGGACCATCATCCACAACAGCAGAAGCAAGGCGGGCACGGTGACCACGGTGGTCAGCAGAAAGAAGGTCACCCAGCCCAGATCGTCGGCCAGAAAGCCGCCGCTGGAGGCGAACAGGGTCCGGCCGAGGGTGGCCAGCGACGACAGCAGGGCGTATTGGGTGGCCGTGTAGGAGGCGTTGCACAGCAGCGAGATATAGGCGACCAGGGCGGTCCCGGCCATGCCGCCGGTCAAATTCTCGGCGGCGACGCAAAGCGCCAGATATTCCACATGATGCCCGGCCTGCGCCTGCAGGACGTAAAACAGATTGCCCAGCGATTGCAGGACGCCGCAGACCAACAGGGCCTTCAGGCAGCCGAAACGGGTGACCAGGGCGCCGCCGGCCAGACAGCCGATGATGGTGGCGAAAAAGCCGAAGAATTTGCTGACCGTGGCGATTTCGGCCAGCGAGAAGCCGAGCGAGACATAGAGCGGCGTCGCCATCACCCCGGCCATCGCCTCTCCCAGCTTGTAGGCGACGATGAAGATCAGGACGGCCGGCCAGCCGGGCCTTTGCATCAGATCGCCGAAGGGGCGGATCACCGCTTGGCGCAATTCGGCCCGCCACCAGGCCCGGCCGCGCAAACCGTCGTGCGACGCCGAGGGCACATTTTGGGCGACCGGCTCCTCCGAGGCCAGCATGACGGCGATCCCGACGATCATCAGTGCGGCCATCACGCCATAACCGACGAACCAGCCGAAGGCCTGGGCCAGGAAAAGCGTGCCGGCGCCGGCCAGCAGCATGGCGAAGCGATAGCCCACCTGCACGGCACCCGCCCCGGGTCCCTGGTGCGCCTCATCGAGCGATTCGATACGATAGGCGTCGAGCACCATGTCCTGGCTGGCCGACAGAAAGGCCACCAGCACGGCCAAGGCCGCCATGATCCCGATCTGGCTTTTGGGATCGAGGCTGCCCAAGGCCAGGACCGCGATCATCAAAGCCAATTGGGTGGCCACCGCCCAGCCTCGCCGGCGTCCCAGCCGAAACGGCGGCGGCAGGCGGTCGAGCAGGGGGGCCCACAGCGGTTTCAGGGAATAGGGCATGCCGACCAGAGCGAACAGACCGATCGCCGAACGGCTGATGCCCTCCTTGGCCAACCAGGCCGACAGCGTCGAATAGGTCAGCAGCAGAGGCAGTCCGCTGGAAAAACCCAGAAGCAGAACCACCAGCACCCGGCGATCCCGATAACTCTCCACTGCCTGGCGCCAAGCGCTCATCACCTGCCTTGTCGAAATGAATGGACGGCCCCTGTCTTGCCCTGTCGGGCCGGGCGGCGTCAAATCCTTTCGGCTTTTTTGCTACGCTTCCGGTCCCCCTACTTTTTGCCGTAGGTGGCATCGTGATCCGGCGCGACCGTCAGCAAGCGGATAAAATCGCCATCCCGATAGGCGATGGCACGCCGAGACTGTGTGATACGCAGCGAGTAGACGGCATCAATGTCGGTCGGAAGTTTGACGCTGGTGATCTTTTCCCATTTCAGCCCGTGATCGCCATAGAGCTGATTCCAGGTCATCTGCCGTATTTTATTAAGCGTCTCCAAGGCCGAATGGCGCTCGGGCTTTGGCAGTGTCAGCAGATTTTGCTGAAATACGGGATTGTTGAGATCAAGCCTGATCAAGGCATCGGTGTCACGCTTGATCATTGAGTTTCGCCAGCGTGCCCTCCACCGTGGCATCGCCCGGCGCATTGGCTTGCGCCCATGCCAGCGCATTCCTCAAATCAGCGGCGGCTTGCGGCTGGTGCAGCCAGCTCTCGTTGTCCGGAACCACCGTGGCGGTACGAATCAGCCAGACACCGGGCTCTTGTTCCTCCACCAGCACTTGCCTTCCGGCGAATTGTTTGCCGAGCGAAATTTGACCATTCGCCCCGATGATTTTGACACTGCCGCCGGCCGTAGACGTTGCGCCCATCGCAGCCTCCTGTGGATTATGCACGACGGCACCATAGCACGAATATGAGGTTTGCACCAAAAGGAGCCCAAAACGAAACTGCCGGCCTGATCTTGCGGACAACCGGGCCGGCAGTGAGGCTCTTCTTCTTAATGACCCTTCGAAAATGACGCAGTCATTCTCGAAGAAACATTCAGTCCTCGTCGTCTTTGACCAGGCCCCAGACCTCGGGCGAACGCCACAGGCGCGATTTCAGGAGTTCGCGTTCATAGATGAACTCCTTGGGCAGGCGGTCGAAGAATTTCTCGAAATGCTCCTCGTGGGCCCGGGCCTCGGCGGTTCCGGCGGCGCGGTCGACCGTCATCAGCTCGTAGAATTTGGCCGGCGGGAAATCGAGGCCGTTCCATTCGATGTCTTCGTAGCGCGGCATGAAGCCGAGCGGGCTTTCGACGGCGAAACCATGCCCATGGACCCGCGTCGAGATCCATTTGAGAACGCGCATGTTCTCGCCGAAACCCGGCCAGATGAATTTGCCGTTCTCGTCCTTCCTGAACCAATTGACCCGGAAGATCGGCGGCGGGTTGGACAACTGGCGTCCGATGTTCAGCCAGTGGCTGAAATAATCGGCCATGTTGTAGCCGCAGAAGGGCAGCATGGCCATCGGATCGCGGCGCACCCCCGCCTGGCCGACCGCCGCCGCCGTGGCCTCCGAGCCCATGGTGGCGCCGAGATAGACGCCATGCGCCCAGTTGAAGGCCTGGAACACCAAGGGCATGCCCTTCGAGACGCGGCCGCCGAACAGGAAAGCCGAGATGGGAACGCCGTTGGGATTTTCCCATTCGGGATCGATGCAGGGGCATTGCGAGGCCGGCGCGGTGAAGCGGGCGTTGGCATGGGCGGCCGGCTCGGGCGATTCGGGCGTCCAGTCGCGGCCCTTCCAATCGATCAGATGGGCCGGCTTGTCGTCGGTCAGGCCTTCCCACCAGACGTCGCCGTCGTCGGTCAGCCCGACGTTGGTGAAGATCGAATTGGCGCGGCAGGCGGCGATCGCGTTGAAATTGGTCTTGGCGCCGGTGCCGGGAGCCACGCCGAAAAAGCCGGCCTCCGGATTGATCGCATAGAGGCGGCCGTCGACGCCCGGCTTGATCCAGGCGATGTCGTCGCCGACGGTCCAGATCTTCCAGCCTTCGAACCCTTTCGGCGGCTGCATCATGGCGAAATTGGTCTTGCCGCAGGCCGAAGGGAAAGCGGCGGCGACATAGGTCTTGCGGCCCTTCGGATCCTCGACGCCGACGATCAGCATATGCTCGGCCAGCCAGCCCTCGTCGCTGGCCATCACCGAGGCGATGCGGAGCGCGAAGCATTTCTTGCCCAGCAGGGCGTTGCCGCCGTAGCCGGACCCGAACGACCAGATGGACCGTTCTTCCGGGAAATGCGCGATATGGATGTTTTTCGGATCGCAGGGCCAGGCGACGTCCTTCTCGCCGGGGGCCAGGGGCTTGCCCACCGAATGGACGCAGGGAACGAATTCGCCGTCGGCGCCAAGCACATCGAGCACGGCCGAGCCCATGCGGGTCATGATGCGCATGCTGACGGCGACGTAGGGACTGTCGGTTATTTCGATGCCGATATGAGCGATATGGCTGCCGAGCGGCCCCATGCTGAAAGGCACCACATACATGGTGCGGCCCGCCATGCAGCCGTCGAACAGCTTGGACAGCGTCGCCTTCATCTCGCGCGGGTCGACCCAATTGTTGGTCGGTCCGGCATCGGCCTTGCTCTTCGAACAAATGAAGGTGCGGTCCTCGACGCGGGCCACGTCCGACGGATCGGACCGGCAGAGATAGCTGTTGGGCCGCTTGGCGTCGTTGAGCCGGATCAGGGTTCCGGCCTCGACCATCAATTTGCACAGGCTGTCGTATTCGGCCTGGGACCCGTCGCACCAGTGGACGGTCTCGGGTTTGCACAATTTGACGATCTCATCGACCCAAGCCAGCAACTTCGGATTGGTCGTAGTTCCTCCACGGACGGCTAATTTATTCATTCCTGCCTTGCCTCGCTTTAGAGCGGTCTTATCCCGTCTTTATCGTTTTTTTGCAGGCTCGAGCTATCGTAAAGGCGGGAGGGCCGGATATCGATAACTGAGCCGCAGTATACTACTATTTTTTGTGTGGGTATACTCTGGTCCAGGTTCATCATCGCCGCGTTCACCGGCGAAGGAGAATAACCTTTCTGTGATCATTTACGATGCGTCAATATTCCGCACAAGATCGGTCAGGGCCGGAATCACCCCATCCGGCGAAACCAGCGGCTCGTCGAAGGACAGACGCCGGACCGTCTTGCCGCCGGCCAGATCGCAGCCATCCGGGTCGATCCCCACCAGGCGCCAGTCGCGGGAACGCTTCTTCAGCCGCCGGCGCGCGATCCGGCCGAGCAGGTCGGCCTGCTCGCGTTCGAGCGCCGCCTGCAGTTCGGGCAAGGCCGCATCGAAGGCCTGGGCGGCCGGCGCGTCGCAGGCCGGCCTGGGCGTCAGCCATTGGGCCCGGCCGAATCCGCCGACCCAATGCATCCGTTCGACGACGAGCGCGTAGAAGGAAAAATCGCCGAAGCCGGCATAAAGCGCCGCCGACGGATGACGCGCCAGAAAGCGCCGGCGCAACCGTTCGTCATGGCTCGGCATCAGCTGGCCGACCACCGTCACCCGCGGCCCCTGCTGGGGATTGCTGAAACCCGCGGTGCCGTCGATCAGCAGCGAGCCTTGAGGACTCTTCAAGATGGCCCGCGTATGCTCGGCCAGCCGCGACAACAGCAGAATCGGCGTGCCGTCGATGTCGGTGGCGATGCCGACCAGCGACACGTAAGGCCGCCCCTGATCGGCGAGAAGCGTCCCGAACGCCGCCCGGTCGGCCTGCCGCAGCAGCATCCTGGCGATGACGGCCAGCCGCTCCGGGGCCGGAAGGGCGGGCGCAGCGGGACGGATCGGCGAATTGGCGGGACCGCGGGACATCATCGTTATACTGTGATCCCGGCGGAACGCGGTCGTCAAGCAGACGGAAGATCTCTACAATTCCGCCACAAAGACCGCGCCAACTGCTATGTGATACAACGCCTCGGCAAAAACCCGCGGAAGCGGCGCATTTTTCCGGGCGCGATTTTCGGAGATGAAGAGCCGTGGCCCAAACCATCGCCCTGGTTGATGACGACCGCAACATCCTGACCTCTGTCACCATGGCGCTGGAGGCCGAGGGGTTCCGTGTCCGCGCCTTTACCGACGGCGCCGAGGCGCTGCGCGGCATGACGGCCCAGCCCGTCGACCTCGCGGTCCTCGATATCAAGATGCCGCGCATGGACGGGATGGAGCTGTTGCAGCGGCTGCGCAAGGGCTCGGCCGTTCCGGTGATCTTTCTCACCTCGAAGGACGACGAGGTGGACGAGGTCCTGGGCTTGCGGATGGGGGCGGACGATTACATCAAAAAACCCTTTTCGCAACGCCTGCTGATCGAGCGCATCCGCGCCCTGCTGCGCCGCGGCGAACTGGCCCTGGAAACCGGCGAGGCCAATGCCAGCCAGGCGGTCACCAGGGGCGAGCTGGTGCTCGACCCGGCCCGCCACGACTGTACCTGGAAAGGCCAGCCGGTCGATCTGACGGTGACCGAGTTCCTGATTCTCAAATCCCTGGCGCTTCGTCCCGGCCATGTGAAGAATCGCGACCAGCTGATCGACGCCGCCTATGGCGAGCACATCTATGTCGATGATCGCACCATCGATTCCCATATCAAGCGCCTGCGCAAGAAATTCCGCGATATCGACGGCGAGTTCGGCCATATCGAGACCCTCTACGGCGTCGGCTATCGTTACCGCGACGACCCGTGACCGCGCAATCGCCACCATCACGACCCAAACCCGGCGGCCTCCTGACATCGACCCGCGAGGCGGCCGTCCCGCCGCGCCGCCGGCGGCGCTGGCTGCCGTTCGCCTCGCCGCTGACCTGGCGCATCCTGGCGGTCAATATGGTGGCGCCGGTGCTGCTGGTGGGCGGGCTGTTCTATCTGGATCGTTACAAGAACGAACTGATTTCGGCCGAATTGGAATCCTTGCGGATCCGGGCTGAAATGGTCGCCGCGGCCCTGGGCGAAGGGGCGGTCATCGACAGCGGCTTCGCCCTGGCGGAACTTTCGCCGCAGATGGCCCGCCAGATGGTGCGCCGTCTGGCCCCGCCGGCCCGGGTCCGGGCCCGGCTGTTCAGCCAGCAGGGGATCGAACTGGCCGACAGCCGGCTGCTGCTGTCGTCGAGCATG
>JAATGN010000317.1 GCA_015654615.1 Rhodospirillales bacterium | reverse complement strand
TGGTGGCGATGATCATCTGCACCGCCGCCGCGTCGGCCGATCGCGCCGGCGCGGCCGACTGGACGGGGGCGGCGATCCGGGCCGTGGAAATCCGCAGCCGGAGGTTCGGATGATTGTCCGGCTCGTCGCAGAAAGCGACGTCCACCCCCGCGTTGGCGAACAGGGCGTCGACCTGCGACGGATCGAGTTTCGGATTGGCCGGAAGCAGGGGGATCCCGGCCCGCGGTGCCGCCAGCGACAGGAGGGCGAGACTTTCGGCATGCCTGGTGACGCAGCCGAGCGGTTGGCCGGACCGGACGCCATGATCGCGCAGGACCTGGGCCAGGCTGTCGATCCGCCGGTCGAGTTGCAGGAAATTGCTGGCACCCCCCTCGGCGATCAGGGCCGCATCATCCGGCGAGGTCGCGGCCCGACGGCGCAGCCAGGCTTCCGGCGAGGTCATGATGCCTTGGTGCCGATGTGCAGGCAGGCGATGCCGAAGCCGAGATTGCGATAGCGCACGTCGGCGAATCCCGCCTTGAGGAACAATATGTTCATGGCTTCCTGGTCCGGAAAGCGCCTGATCGATTCGATCAGGTAAGTATAGGCTTCCGGCGCCTGGGCGATCCAGGCGCCGAGACGGGGGATCACCACGAAGGAAAAGGCGTCGTAGAACGGCCGGATCAGCCAATGCGGTTTCGAGAATTCCAGGCAGAGCAGGCGTCCGCCCGGCTTCAGCACGCGATACATCTCGGAAATGGCCGCTTCAAGGTGGGTTACGTTGCGAATCCCGAATGAGATGGTCAGCGTGTCGACGCTGCCGTCGGCAAGAGGAATCGCTTCGCCTTCTCCGGCCAGCCAGGAGACATGCGCCGTATCGGAGCGTCGCCGTCCGGCCTCCATCATCGCCAGACTGGGATCGCAAACCAATACTTGGCGGTCGGGACCGGCCATCTGGGCCGCGACACCGCCGGTGCCGCCGGCAAGGTCGACGACGACTTGTCCGGCCGCCGTTCCCGCCGTCTTGACCAGCAGCCGTTTCCACAGTCGATGGATGCCGAAGGAGGTGAGGTCGTTCATCAGGTCGTAACGTCCGGCGATCGCGGTGAAGACGTGGCGGATACGATCGCGGCGCTCGTCAGGCTGCACCTGGCGGAACCCGAAACTGGTGTCGAGCTTGGTCATGTCTGCATGAAAAATTAAAGGGAAGGGCTGCCGGGCATCGCATGAGGGATCAATCCCCGAACGGTCCCGAGGAAGGCCTACCCTGCCCGATGCGTCGGTTCCGGGCAAATCCTTTCAGCGCGGACCGTCACTTTTTGCCGGGGAACGGGGGTGCGGCGGTTCGGCTTCGTCCGGATGACCGGCCGGCGAATTCCAGCAAGGCGTCGAGCAGGCCGTCCTGCCGTTCCGAATGGAAACGGTGCTCTTTGGGCGCGGGACGCGCCTTCTTCGGAGCGGAATAGACGGGCCCCTGTCCACCCAGGCGCGTTTCCTCGAAGCGGCGGCTATGTTCGCGGCGCTTGTCGAAGTCGTCGTAGATATTGGCCATGGGATCCTCCCGGGCCCGACTCTTGAACGATCATTATAATAAAGTGCCCGATGATATTTGTTCCATACAATAAAAATGCTGCATTGCGGTGGTGCGATGCGATAAAACCACAAAATTTTTGTATATATATGATATTTCACCGTGTCGATCAACGAATATGTGGCGATTATAGTGTATAAAATGATTCGTAAAATAATTTAAGTTTATATTTACGGGGAATATGATGATATATTTTGGCATATTGAGAATTATATTTAAGATTATCGATCAAAATTTTGATGCAATGTGGGGATTTCGACCGGAATTTCATTTTATGAATTTTTTAAGAAAGCTTTTCCATATATAGATTTATATATGTTTCGTCGTTCACATGAAGATGTCGGTTCATGTTGTTTTGTTGCGTGTTTGACAATTCAGGGTTAATTGCCTCTAATATTCATTCGGTGTGCCATTGGGATAAAAGGGGCGCTCGATGTTGTCCGCTGGTTTGGCCGGTATCGTTTCGAATATAAGAGTTGGCGTCCGAATCTATGTTGGATTCGGACTGATTTTGCTTCTTCTCGGTATTGTCGGGGTGATCGGCGTCCAGGGTTTGAGGAACAGCGAACAGGCTTACGCCGGTTATGCGCGCGTCGCGGCGGAGGCCAGCCAGGCATTGGCCATCGGCGGCGAGGTGACCGAGATTCGTCGCCTCGCTCGGGGATATTTCTATACGGACAGTCCAAAAGAACTGGACGCCATTCATGAAAGAATGGATGGCCTTCGAAAAAAAATCGATGAAATATTGAAGAATATCGAGAGTGACGAGCGACGCCAAGCACTTCAAATAATCTCGACAAATTACGATATATATCTATCCGGTATCGCAAAGATAGTGGAGAGGAAGACAAATCGTAATAAAATATTTATAGAAGATCTCGCTCCTCTCGCCATTTCGATTCGCGGCGGTCTGAATGACGCCATGGACGCGGCCCAGCGTTCCGCTCTTCACGGTTTTGCTCAACAGATCGGCGCCGTTGAGCGCGATTTCCTGGCGGCACTGATCGAGATCAACCGCTTTGCCGCGTTGCATGACGTGAATGCCGCCGCCGACGTGCGCAAAAGCGTCGCCCAGGTGAGCAAATCCTTGGACGCTTTGGTCCCGGCGGCGCCGGATGCGGCGGCACAGGCCGCCATGAGCGAACTCCGCAAGAAGGGCGAAACCTATGTCGCCATCCTGGATCAATACATCGCCACTCAGTCCGAGGTGGACGGTTTTTTCCAGGGGAGTTTCGCCGCCGTTGGCCAGGCCATGGGGAAAAGCGCGGTGGTGATCGAACAGTCCGCTTCGCGCGAATTGGCGCTGCGGTCCAAAAGCGCGGCGACGGCCATCTCCGAAGCCATCTGGTGGTCGGTCATTCTCGGCGCGGCCGCTTTGCTGTTCGGCGGCGTGTTGGCGTGGTTGATTGCCGGCAGCATCATTCGGCCGGTGGTGAAAATGACCGGCACGATGCAGCGCCTGGCCGAGGGCGACAAGACGGTTTCCGTGCCGGCGCTCGACAACCGGGATGAAATCGGCGACATGGGCCGCGCGGTTCAGGTGTTCAAGGACAACGCCATCCGCGTCGAACAATTGCAGGCGGAACAGGGCGCGGCGGAGAAACGTGCCGAAGCCCAGCGTCGGCAGGCGTTGCTGAGCCTGGCCGACGATTTCGAGGCGCAGATCAAGCATGTGGTCAAGGCCGTCGCCTCCGAGGCCAGCGAATTGCAGGCCACGGCGACCTCCTTGTCGTCGACGTCGGAAGCGGCCTCGCGTCAATCGACGGCCGTCGCCGCCGCCGCCGAGGAAGCGTCCTCCAATGTCCAGACGGTCGCCGCCGCCGCCGAGGAACTGGCTGCCTCGATCGGCGAAATCAGCCGCCAGGTCAGCCGTTCGGCCGGTATGTCGCAAGCGGCCGTCACCGAAGCGCAACACACCAACAAGATTGTCCTCAGCTTGGCGCAGGCCGCGCAAAAGATCGGTGATGTGGTCAATCTGATTACCGATATCGCCAGCCAGACCAATCTTTTGGCCTTGAACGCCACCATCGAGGCGGCGCGGGCCGGCGAGGCCGGAAAAGGCTTCGCCGTGGTCGCCAACGAGGTCAAAAGTCTGGCCAACCAGACGGCGCGCGCCACCGAGGAGATCGGCCAGCAAGTCGGCGGCATCCAGGCGGCGACGCAAGAGGCGGTGAAAGCGATCGAGGGCATCACCGGAAGCATCGCCAACATCAATCAGGTGGCGACGGTCATTGCCTCGGCGGTCGAAGAACAGGGGGCGGCGACCCAGGAGATCGCCCGCAATGTCCAGCAAGCGGCGGTGGGAACCCGCGATGTGACGATGAACATCGGCGGCGTCCAGCAGGCGGCGGGCGAGGCCGGGCATGGCGCCGGCCAGATGCTCGAGGCGGCGCGCGATCTGTCGGGACAGACCGAATCCCTGAACAATCAGGTCGATCGCTTCATTCAAAGCATCCGGGCCGGCTGATCGACGCTGTCGAGACGTGCCGTAAGGTTCCGTATGGGTCCTTCAAGGCGCTCGCTGGAGCGACGTGCGTCAAATCTGACGCAGCCGCTCCAGCGGCCATTGAGGCCGCGGCCAAGCGCGCGGAGGCGCGCGCCCGGCGAGGGACATCAAGAAAAGCCGGAGCGTGATGCCGATTTAAGGCATCGCGCTCTAGCGTTTCATCACCAGGGCGACGCCGAACGCGGTGACGGCGAAGCCGAGCAGAACGAGGGGCGACAGGCTTTCGCCGAACAAAGCCCAGGCCATCAATGCCGTGGTCGGCGGGGTCAGATAGAATAGGCTGGCCACTCTCGCCGCCTGTCCTTCGCGGATCAGCACGAAGAGCAGGAAAATCGCTCCGACGGAAAGGGCGAAAATCAACCATAGCAAAGCGAAGACAAACGGGCCGGACCATTGGATTTGCAGGCTTTCCCCCGTTCCGGCCAGCACGGCCAGCAAGACGCAGGTCGCCAGATATTGAATGGTGGTTCCGGTCCGCAGATCCATGCCGGCGCAAAAGCGCTTTTGGTAGAGGGTGCCCGTGGTGATGCCGAACAGCCCGACCAGGGCGGCGATCAACCCTTCTCCATCCCCGTGCCATCCAAGCTTTCGCGAGACCACCAGGACGACGCCCAGCAATCCCAGCAGCAGGCCGATCCATTGCCGCGGCCGCACGGCCTCGCCGAACAGGCAAGGCGCCAGGGTGGCGGTGATCAGGGGCTGCAATCCGACAATCAGCGCCACCATGCCGGCCGGAACGCCATGGGCGATCGCCGCGAAGACGCCCCCCAGGTAAAGGCCGTGCACCAGCAGGCCCGCCACCGCGATGTGACCGGCCTGCGCCGTCGTCTTCGGCCAAGGCGCGTGGAAAAGCAGAGAGACCGCGAGCAGGACAAGGCAGACCGAACCAATGCGGAGCAGCAGGAAGGTAAAGGGTTCGGCGTAGGGAAGGCCGAACTTCGCGCCGATGAAGCCGGTGCTCCACAACAAAACGAACAAGCCGGGAGAAAGGCGGGACAACCAGCGGCGGGCGGCGGGCGGGGCGGGCATCGGGATGGAACTCCATGCAGCCCGGGGTCGACTACACTTTTTCGGGGGATCAGCGGAGCGAACGGCCGATTTTTCGGGATTTGATCCCAAATCGGCGATCTCGATTTTTATATTGTATAATACTCACAATTTTTTTATGGATTAAAATCCCTCAATCTGCTAGGCACATGGCGTTCATCGGCGAAGCCGGCGCTGATCTGCTTTGGCGATGCGTTCGCCATGTCCTTCATGACGCGGCGGATTTTATCATTCCCCACTGGAGACGTCCATGTCCAGCTCTGCCGTCACCTCCGAGACATCGGCCCACCCTCCCAAGACATCGGCCTATTTGGACTGGCTGCAGATGTTGTCCGGGGCGGCGCTCATCCTATTCATGTGGACCCACCTGTGCCTGGTCTCCAGCGTCATCATCGGTCCCGCCGTGATGAACGCCATCGCCTGGTTCTTCGAGGCGACCGGCCTGGTCTATGTCTTCGGTCCGGGCATTTTCCTGATCTTTCTTCTGCATTTCGTCCTGGCGGCCCGCAAGATCCCCTGGGCCACCCGCCAGCAGACGGCCATGTGGGCCAACGCCAAGCGGATGCGCCATCAGGATACCTGGCTGTGGCTCGTTCAGGCCGGAACCGCCATGGTCATTCTCATCATGGGGGCCGCCCACATCTGGGTGGTGCTCACCGACCTGCCGATCACCGCGGCCAAGAGCGCGGCCCGCATCCAGGGAGGGGCCTGGCTGATCTATTACCTGGTGCTGCTGCCGCTGGTCGAACTGCATGTGGGAATCGGATTCTACCGGATCGCGGTGAAGTGGGGATTCCTGTCCCGCGCCAGCCGCAAGGGATTTCACGCCAAGGAAAATATGCTGACCATCATCATGATCGGCATCGGCGTGATCACCCTGGCGCGCTTCATGTTCCTCACCATTCATTAAGGAAACGATCATGCAGATCTTCCAAACCGACCTTCTGTGCATCGGGGCGGGCCTGGCGGGCGAGCGGGTCGCCATCGAGGCGGCGGGAAACGGCTTTTCAGTCGTCTGCCTGTCGTTGGTTCCGGCCCGGCGATCCCATTCCTCGGCGGCCCAGGGCGGCATGCAGGCGGCGCTCGGCAATTCGGCGATGGGCGAGGGCGACAGTCCGGACGTGCATTTCGCCGACACGGTGAAGGGGTCCGACTGGGGGGCCGATCAGGAAGTGGCGCGCATCTTCGTCGACAACGCGCCCATCGCCATGCGCCAGATGGCCTTCTGGGGGGTGCCGTGGAGCCGCGTGGTCCCCGGCGAACAGACCTATTACAAGGGCGGCAAGCCGTTCACCGCCGTCGAGAAGAAAGAGAACGAGGGCCTGATCCACTCGCGGTCCTTCGGGGGCACCGCCAAGTGGCGGACCTGCTATACCTCGGACGGCACCGGCCATTCGGTGCTGTTCGCCCTCGACAACCGCGCGGCGCAGCTGGGCGTCGAGGTGCATGACAAGACCGAGGCGATCGCGCTGATCCATGACGGCGAGACCTGCCTGGGCGCCATCGTCCGCTGCCTGAAGACCGGCGAGCTGCGGGCCTATCTGGCCCGCGCCACCCTGATCGCCAGCGGCGGTTTCGGGCGGATCTACCGGGCCTCGACCAATGCGGTGATCAACGACGGCGGAGCCCACATCGCCGCCCTGGACACCGGCGTCGTGCCGATCGGCAATCCCGAAGCGATCCAGTTCCATCCGACCGGCATCGTGCCGACCGATATCCTGGTGACCGAGGGCTGTCGCGGCGACGGCGGCATCCTGCTCGACGCCAATCAATATCGCTTCATGCCCGACTATGAGCCGGACAAGGCCGAACTGGCCTCGCGCGACGTGGTCTCGCGGCGGATGACCGAACATATGCGCAAAGGTCTGGGGGTCAAAAGCGCCTATGGCGATCATCTGTGGCTGGACATTCGCCACCTGGGCGCCCACCACATCAATACCAACCTCCGCGAAGTCAAGGACATCTGCGAAAACTTCCTCGGTGTCGATCCGATCACCCAGTTGATTCCGGTCCGTCCGACCCAGCATTACTGCATGGCCGGCGTCCGGACCAACAAGGATGGCGCCGTCTATGGCCTGAAAGGCTTGTTCGCGGCCGGCGAGGCGGCCTGTTGGGACATGCACGGATTCAATCGGCTGGGCGGCAACTCCCTGTCCGAGACGGTGGTGGCCGGCATGGTGGTCGGCGCCAAGATCGTCGAATTCCTGCAAGGCGCCGAGACGGTGTTGAAGATGACGGCGGTCCGCGATGCCCATGCCAGGCAGGAAAGCCGGATCAAGGATCTGATCGGCGGCGTGCACGGCCGCGAAAACGCCTTCAAGGTCCGCGAAGAGATGCATGACGCCCTGATCAAGGGCGCCGGCATCTTCCGCAACGGCAAGGATTTGGCCGAGTCGGTCGAGACGCTGAAGGGAACGCTGGCCCGGGCAAGGCGGGTCGGACTCGAATCGAACGGCATCGGCGCCAATCCGGAACTGGCCCTGGCATTGAAGATCGAAGGTTCGGTCAAGCTGGCGCTTTGCGTGACGCAAGCGGCCCTGATGCGGACCGAATCGCGCGGGGCCCATACCCGCGAAGACTATCCCGACCGCAACGACCGCGACTGGTTGAATCGCACCCTGGCCACCTGGACCAAAGGCAGCGACGAGTTGCCGACGCTCACCTACGAGGACGCCACGCCTTCCTTCGAATTGCCGCCGGGCGAACGAGGATACGGCGGCGGCAAGATCATCCCCCTGGAACCCACGCCCAAGTCGGGCAAGAAAAAGCCTAGTTGAGCGAGGACCCGATCATGTCGAGAACGCTGACACTCAATATCTTCCGCTATAACCCGCAGGATCCGGAATCGCAGCCGCATCTGGAGGCTTTCACCCTGGACGAGACCGAGTCGATGACCCTGTTCATCGCGCTCAACCGGATCCGGGCCGAACAGGATCCCGCCCTGCAGTTCGACTTCTGCTGCCGCGCCGGCATCTGCGGCGCCTGCGCCATGGTGATCAACGGCCGGCCCGGTCTGGCCTGCCGCACCAAGACCAAGGATCTGCCCGACGAGATCACCCTGCTGCCGCTGCCGGCCTTCAAGCTGGTCGCCGATCTGTCGGTGGATACCGGGACCTGGTTCCGCCAGATGTATCAGAAGGTCGAATCCTGGATTCATACGGACAAGGCGTTCGATCCGCATGCCCAGGAAGAGCGGATGGACAATCATCTGGCCGAGCAGATCTACGAACTCGACCGCTGCATCGAGTGCGGTTGCTGCGTCGCCGCCTGCGGAACGGCGATCATGCGGGAAGACTTCCTGGGAGCGGTGGCGCTCAACCGCCTGGCCCGCTTTATTCTGGATCCCCGCGACGAGCGCACCACGCAGGCCTATTTCGATCTGGTCGGCACCGATGAGGGGATCTTCGGCTGCATGGGTCTGCTGGCCTGCGAGGACGTCTGTCCCAAACAGATTCCTTTGCAGGAGCAATTGGGCAAATTGCGCCGCAAGATGGCCCTTGCCGCGGTCAACAACATGCTGCCCAAATTCCTGAAGCAGCCGGGTTGAGGCGCTCGGCCCTCACCCGCCAAGCGTTGGGGTGAACGGATCTTTCCGCGAAATATCGATAATACCGACCTGCAATGAGCTGGGCTCATTGCAGGTCGGCTGGCCCGTTGCGGGCCCGCGAGCTTATGCGAGCGAAGCCAAGGGTTTCGGAGAAACCCGCCCGGCGCCTGAGGGGCGCTGATCCGTTTCGATCAGCGCCGGCTGGTATAAGTTGCCATTATGGCCGAGCTCGTCCCGGCCATAATGGCTTATGGTTGTTGAATTTCAATAATCGCTTGGAAAACGCCCTGGCGGCGGCTTCAGGAAACCTGTCTGTTCAGCAGGCATTGCTCCAGCAAGGCAAAAATCTTTCCGGTGTCGAAGGGTTTCCCGACGTGGCCGTCCATGCCGGCCGCCAGACAGCGGACGGCGTCGTCGTCGCCGGATCCCGCGGTCATTGCGATGATCGGCAGATGGCCCTTGCCGTCCGGCAGGTTCCGGATGGCCCGCGTGGCCGCCAGGCCGTCCATATTCGGCATTTGGACATCCATCAAGATCGCGTCGAAACTCCCGGTTTCCACTGCCCGCAGGGCTTCCTGCCCGTCCTGGGCGACGCTGACCTGATGGCCGAGGCGGGTCAGAAGGGCAACCGCGACCTTCTGGTTGATGATATTGTCTTCGGCCAATAGAATCTTGAGGGGCGGAAGGCTGGGCGCTGCTGCCGACTGTTCATTCGCCATTTTGACCTGTTCCCCGTAGCCTTGCCGACATCGCAGCAGTTTATAGCAGAGCGCACCATCCCGGCAGCGGTTTGTCGTTGGTTCGAGCGTTCCATGAAAATGGGGCGAGAGCGGTGCCGCGATAGCCACCCTTCTGTTAATATGTGAGTATGCGTGCGTTCGATCAATGCCGGTTACCCGTTCTCTCGTGTGACCAATTGCAGGCGGCCGACAAAGCCCTGATGCAAAAGGAATTCGATCGGCGCCAGAAAGCCGTTGACCTGGACGGTCTTTATGGCAACGTCGCAGAATATTTCAGGTCAGATGGGATTTGCCATGGCCGACGATAAACAGACTGCCGTTCTGTCCAACGACTCCATTTCCTCCGGTCCGGCCCTGGCCGAGGTTCTGGCTATCTCGGAACGGCGCCCCGGTCCCCCGGCGGAGGATCGTTTCGGCGACGATCGCCCAAGCGAAAACGAAGGCGTCTGGCGCATCCGCGTCACTTACGGTTCGGCCGGCCTGGCCAGCCTGGCGTGGCTTTCCGTCTGTTTTACCTATATCGACAAGGCGCTGGGCTGGAGCAATCTGTTCGACCTGCAGCCTCCCGAATTCGGCGGCGCGGTCGGTGCCGCCGTCATGCCCCTGGCCATTCTTTGGCTGATCATCGCTTTTCTCGATCGTGGCGCCATATTGAAGCGCGAAGCCGCGGAGTTGCGGCGTTATCTCGACCGCTTGACCTATCCGACGGAAGGGGCCGAACAGCGGATTGCCGCCGTCGGCGAATCGCTGCGCCGCCAAGCCGCGGACTTGTCCCAGGTCTCGGAGTTCGCGGCGCAGAAGGCCGAACAGGTCCGCCTGGGGCTTTTCAAGCAGACCGAGGATTTGAACAGTCTGGCGGCCCGGGTCGGCAGCGACACCCAGCGGGTGGTCGACGGCTTGAAGAGCGAAATCGAGGCCTTGGGGCGTTGCACCGATGGCGCCATGCAACGGATCGCCGAAGTCCGTTCGGTCACCCAGGAATTGATTTCCGCCACCGACGAGGCGGTGCTGCGGGCCAATGAGTTCGGCACCAGCATGGGCCAGCAGGTCGACCGCCTGGAGACGGTCGCCGGCGCGACGGCGCGGCAGGCCGATCAGGCCAATGCCGATGTGCAGCGTGCCGTCGATGCCCTTGGCCGCGCCGTGGGGACGGCGAGCGGGCGCATGGAAGAGATCACGCGCGTGGTCGACAGCCAGTCCGAATTGATCACCGCCGCCGTGGATCGGTCGGCGTCGCGCGCCGTCGAGGTCACCGATGAACTGAAGCGCCGGGTCGAAGGCCTGGATCAGCTGTTCACCCGGCAGAATGCCGATCTTTCCACCGCTTCCGGACGCCTGACCGAACAGGCCGGCCGCATCACGGTCGCGCTGGAGCAGCAGGCGGCCGGTCTCGACCAGGTGACCGAGCGCGTGCTCGCCCGCGTCAAGATCGTCGAAGAAGGGCTTGGCGTGCAAACGCGCGAACTGTCGTCGGCCTCCGATCAGGCGATGGTGCGGTTCCGCGAGCTTTCGGAGTTGATGGCGCGCCATGTCGAATCGCTCCGTTCCGCCGCCGACGATGCCAGCCAGCAGTTGGGGGATGTGGGCGAGGTCTTCCTGCAACGTCGCGACGAGGTGGATACGTCGGCCGACCGCGCCGTCGGCAAGATCCGCGAAGCCGGCGAAGCCTTCTCCGGGCAGAACCGCGCCCTGGCGGCGGCTTCCGACCAAATGAGCGTGCGGGCGCGTGAATTGAACGACGCTCTGCGGGCCCATGTGGAGGAATTGAATCGCGCGGCCGAAAAGGCCAGCGCTCAAGCCGAGGCGATTCGCCAGAGCCTGCGCAATCAAGCCGAGGAATTGGCCGACATCGCCAATCTGGTCTCGACCCAGACCAAGCTGAGCGAGGCGTCGCTCGGCCAACAGGCGCGCCATCTGCACACCACGTCGGAACAGATCATGGCCCGCGTCAAGAATGTCGCCGATGTGCTGCGCCAGAACGTCAATGACCTGGTGTCGGTCTCGAGCCGCGTCGGAGCCGAACTGCAGTCGGCCGGCGAGGTGCTGCGTCTGCGCAGCGAGGACATCGCCACGGCTTCGCAGCGCGCCATCGAGGATGTCCAGCAGGTCGCCGACGTCTTCGACGATCGCAGCGCCCATCTGACCGTGACCGCCGAGCAGGCGGGAACCCGCCTGCGCATGGTGGGCGACGACCTGCGCCGTCAGACCGAAGTCATCGTCGCCGCCACCGATCAGGCCGAGGCGGATGTCGGCGGCGTCGGGCAGATCCTGCGCGCCCAAGCCGGCGACTTGACCCGCATCGCCGAAGATTCCTCGGAACTTCTGAAGGCTTTCAGTCAGCAATTGCGGCAGAACGCGGTGGAACTCGGCGACACGGTTCAGCAGGCGCAATTGCAGGCCCGCGCTTCCGGCGATTCGCTGCGCCAGGTGTCTCGCGAATTCGAAGAGACCGCCGGCAAGACGACGGCCCAGGTGATCACCACGGCCGACCAGTTGAAGGGCGGCATCCGCGACCTGGCGGCCTCCTCGGACCGCATTACCGCCCAAGTCCGCGGCGCCGGCGAAAGCCTGCGGCGTCAATCGCAGGAATTGTCGGAGGCGACGGAGCATACGGCGACCCAATTGGAAAGCGTCTTCGAAATGCTGCGCCAGAAATCGAGCGATCTGGGGCTGACCGGCGAGCGCCTGTCGCATCACGCCGAGAATCTGGTGCAGACCTTTTCCCGGCAAGCCGAGGATCTGGTCAATGCCTCGAAGGATGCGGAGAGCCAGGCGGAGCAGCTCGAACTGCACCGCAGCAACGTCAATGTCGAGAATTTCCTGCAGACCGCCGCCTATGTGGTGGAAAAGCTGCAGTCCCTGTCGGTCGATATCAGCCGCATCTTCCAGTCGGGAATCGACGACAAGACGTGGCGCGAGTTCCATTCCGGCGACCAGTCGGTGTTCCTGCGGAAAATCCTGAAGAATCTCGATCGCCACCAGATCGGCGCCATCCGCACCCGCTACGAAGAGGACGGCCAGTTCCGCGACTATGTGAATCGCTATCTGGCGGAGTTCGAGACCTTGCTCAACCAGGCCCGCGCCGCCGACCGCGCCGATGTCCTGACCGGAACCTTCACCAGCGCCGAGGTCGGCAAGCTCTATCTGGTCCTGGCCCGGGCCCTGGGGCGTCTGGAATAGGGACGCCATCCTTCGCGCTCTCTTCTTGGCGTCATTGCTTCGCTGCGCTCGCAATGACGTTTTTTATGATGGAGGGCCGTTCATGCCGGCAAGACGCCGGCCTTCATCCGGTCATAGGCGTTCAAGGCGCGAAGCCTGGCGGCGGCGTGATCGACGATGGGATGGGGATAGTCGTGACCGAGCACGATGCCGGCCTTGGCCAGGACATCGGCCGGCGCTTCCCAGGGGCGATGGATGACGCTGTCGGGCAGCGCGCCCAATTCCGGGATCCAGCGCCGGACATAGCGGCCGTGCGGGTCGAATTTCCGGCCCTGCAGCACCGGATTGAAGATGCGGAAATAGGGCGCCGATTCCAGACCCGAGCCGGCCACCCATTGCCAGCCCGCGGCGTTGTTGGCCGGATCGGCGTCGACCAGGGTATCCCAAAACCAGGCCTCGCCTCTTTGCCAGGGAATCATCAGGTCCTTGACCAGGAAGGAGGCGACGATCATCCGCAGCCGGTTGTGCAGCCAGCCGGTTTCCCACAAGGCCCGCATTCCGGCGTCGACGATCGGAAAGCCGGTGCGTCCGCCGATGAAGGCCTGCCAGGCGGATTCGTCGTTGATCCAGGGGAAGTCCTGAAATTCCCGCCGCTGCGGCTGGCTGGGAAGATCGGGGAAATGATGCAGATTATGGTGGCTGAATTCGCGCCAGCCCAGTTCGCGCAAAAATCCCTCCGTCGGATGGGCTCCGGCGGCGCGTGCGGCATGCCAGACCTGTCGGGGACTGATCTCGCCGAAGGCCAGATGGGGCGACAGGCGCGAGGTGGCGTCCTGGTCCGGATGGTCGCGCCTTTGCCCATAACATGGCAGGCTGTCTTCCAGAAAATCGGCAAGACGCGCGCTGGCCGCATCCTCGCCCGGCGTCCAGGCGGTGGCGATGCCGGTCGACCAGTCGGGCCTGTCCGGCAACAGCGTCCAATCGGCCAGGCAATCGGAGGCGACCGCCTCATGCGGATGAAGTCTGAGCGGCCGCGGCCGCGGCCGCGGCGGATCGGGCAGCGAGAGGCAGCAGCGCCAGAAGGGCGCGAAAACCTGGAAAGGCTGGCCGTCGCGATTGTGGACCGCCCTGGGTTCGAACAGCAAGGAGCCGTTGAAGGCTTCCACCTGGACGCCCCTGGCCACCAGGGCCGAGGTGATCTTGCAGTCCTTGCCGGTTTCGAGACGGTCGTAGCGGCGGTTCCACAGCACCGTTCGGGCGCCGCTTTCTTCGGCCAGACGCAAAAGAACCTCGGCGGCCCGCCCGCGGCGAAGAATCAGTTTGGCTCCCAACTGGGTCAATTCGCGGCACAGGGCCTTCAGGCTGTGGTGAAGCCACCATTGCGCCGCGCCGCCCAGTGGCCGGGGGGCGTCGTCTTCCAGGATATAGAGCGGCAAGACGGGCTGACCGCGGAGAGCCGCTTCGCTTAAGGCGGGGTTGTCGGCGATGCGCAAATCGCGGCGGAACCAGACGATGATCGGCGAGACATGCGGGCTATGATCAGGTGGACCGTTGGACGGTGCGGGCAATGTTTTGTCCCTTAAGGCGGAAACCCCCTCTCCATTTTGGGTTGCCGGGGACGGCCTTCAACCTCATCCTCAAATCGTGGCGATTCAGCCCGATCGGCCGGCCTCCAGGATCGTCTCGACGGAGTCGGCGACGGCCGACAGGGGGATCGCATCCATGGCTTCGCCACCGAAGGATTGGGCCCGCACGATGGTCAGCCGCCGCGTGACCGGAGCGAATTTTTCGGGAGAAGTCGGTCCGAACAGGGCGATCAGCGGAATCTCGGCCGCGGCCATCATATGGCCGGCGCCGCTGTCATTGGCGACGGCGACCGACAGGCGGCGGCCGAGAGCGATGGTCAAAAGCGGCGTCGCGGCGAAATCCAGCGGCAACAGGGCGCCGGGGACGGCGTCCCTGATCTCGTCTTCCCATTGCCGTTCGTCGGGACCGAGAAACATCACCGGAACCCGTCCGGCTTTGACCTGCCGCATGGCCAAGGCGATATAATTTTCCAGGGGCCAGCATTTGTGCTTGCCGCCGGCCCCCGGAGCCAGTCCGACATAGACCGCGCCCTCGGGAAGGCGGCGTTCGGCCTCGGCCCGAGTCTGCGGGTCGAGGATGAGCGGGGCGTCCGGAACGGCCGGCCTGCCGCTGGCCAATTCGATCAACGTCAGAATCTGGCGGATCATGGCCGGCGGTTTGGCGGAGCCGGCCGGCGGGCGCAGATCGGAAAGATGCCAATCGGCGGCGGCCGAAATGAAGCGCTGGTGGCGGATCCGCCTGACGATCAGCGTGGTCAGGACGCGCCGCTGCGTATCGAGGATCAAGTCGAAATAGCGGCCCCGCAAGGGCCGCGGCGCCAGCAGCTCCCACCAGCGATTGCCGATGTGGGCGTCCTCGATCACCTCGTCCACCAGGCCTTCGATCAGCGGCGCGAGGACGCCGGCATAGACGGTTTTGCCCTTGCCGGCCAGCCAGGTGATGCGTGCCGCGGGATAGGCGGCGCGCAAGGCGCGCAAGAAGGGAAGCTTCATCAGGCCATCGCCGACCAGATCGAGGCCGACGAACACGAGAATGGATGAGGGCTGGTCGGCCATGGCTCCGAGCGGCTGATTGAGGACGGCGCTAAAGTAACCATCCCGGCAGCCCAGGGCAACCGCCGGACGGCGATTTGTCCGAAAGTCCTTCGAACGCCGGCCTTGCGGTCTCCGCCGGACTTGTCCGTATCCGGAGGCCCCGCTACTGTGGGTTGGCCGTTTGCGGCTTTTCCTCTCGGATGGTGTCGGTGTCCCTGTCGTTTCGCGCCCGCTTGCTCTCCCCCGCCGTGACGATGGTGTTGCCGCCTTTGTTCTGGGCCGGCAACGCGGTGGCCGGCCGTCTCGCCGTCGGGCAATTGCCGCCGATCGCCCTGGCCTTCTGGCGCTGGCTGTTCGCTCTCCTGCTGATCTTGCCCTTTGGTCTGCCGAGGGTCGTCGCTCAACGCAACGAGGTGCGGCGCCGCTGGAAAGTGCTGGCGCTGGTCGCCCTGTTCAGCGTCACCGCCTACAACACCTTGCTGTATGTCGCTTTGACCAGCACGACGGCGGTGAACGCCACCTTGGTCAGCGCCGCCATCCCGGTGGCGATCGTCTTGCTGTCGCGCCTGTGGCTGGGGGAGGCGGTCGGTCTGCGGCAGGCCGCCGGCATCGTCATTTCGCTGGCCGGCGTCGTCCTGGTCATCGCCCGTGGCGATCCCGCCGGGCTCTTGGCCCTGGGATTGCAGCCCGGCGATTTTTGGGTGTTGGCGGCGGTGGCGAGTTGGGCCGTTTATTCGGTGCTGCTGCGCCGTCATCCCTCCGATCTTTCGCCGCTGGCCTTGCTGACGGTGCAGATGATCCTGGGGTGGCTGTTCCTGGTGCCGTTCTATCTGTGGGAATTGACCACGGCCCAGGTCTTTCTGCTGACCTGGCAGAGCGCCGGCCTGATCGCCTTCGTGGCGGTCTTTCCGTCCATCCTGGCCTATCATCTGTGGAATCAGGGGGTGGCCAGCCTCGGGGCCAATCTCGCCGGCCAATATACCTATCTCATTCCCGTCTTCACCGCATTGCTGGCGGTGCTGCTGCTGGGCGAATCCTTCCGCTGGTTCCACGCCGCCGGGCTGGTGGCGATCGTCGGCGGCATCCGTCTGGCGGCAAAGTCCCGGTAGCGGGAGAGATCAGGTTTTCAAGTCGATGTGCTGAGGCTTCTCGGCGGCGACCGGTGCGGTCGGGTGCGCCGCCATTTTGGCCGCGATGTTCTCGACGCCGGCCATGGCGTCGAGGATCTGGTGGCGCATGGCGTTGATGGCGATCCGATCCTCGATCGGATGATAGGGGATGCTGGCGGCCGACTCGACCACGTCCTTGGCGGCGCCAAGTCCGGCCCGGGCGATTTCGAACGACGTCGGCAGGTCGATCTCGGCGGGGACGGCCGGCGCGCTTTCCTGGAACGACAGTTGAAGGATCCCGACGCTGGCCGGAATGGTCTGCGCGACGCCGGCCGCTTCCGAGGCCAGTTCCTTGGCGAGGGACGCATTCCCCGACGCCAAGGCGGCATTGGCCTCGTGCTGCAACTCATGCAGCCGCAGATAGGCGCTGCGCAGCTTTCCGAAGGTTTCGGTCCGTTGCTGCGCCGTCAAATCCGCGGCATGCTGGTTGTCGCGGTTGTCCTCGCTCGTCTGGCTGAACCTGTCTTGCGAAGAATCGGCCGCCTTGACCGGGGCATCGGGCTGACGCGGCGGCGGCGGCGGCGCGACCGGCGGCGTCGGTGTGATCTGCTGGCGCATCGGATCGAGCGGAATCGGCGTCTGCTGAAGAGGTGTGATCATCGGTCCACTCCATTTCCAGTTCCGGACGGGTCGGCAGAGCTGGAAGCTTCCTCATTGGTCGTCTCGCGATATTTCGCGAAAGTTTCGTCGCATCGACAACGCCGCTTTTTTCGTTACACCCGTCGTTTCGTCTCCATTGGCCGATCGGATCGGTTTCCAAGCGCGTTACCGTTGAACTTATACGGATCGGGGCCTGCATATCGGGCGGTGTCATTGGGGGCGACGCCGATCGCCCCGCCGTCGCTATAGTTGGGCCCGGGAAAGGCTCATCACCGTCCGGGATCCGCGCGTGATGGCGGCCAGCAGCCAGGAACCGCGCGGCAGGATCGTCTCGGCATAGTGCCAGGCGGTTCGCAGCTTGGCCTGATAGAACGCCTGGTCACAGGCTGGATCGGTCGATCGGCCGGCCGCCAATTGGGCGGCGCGGGCCATCTGATGGCCGCCCAGCAGCGTTCCCAGCAGGAGAAGGAGCGGAACGCCGGCGGCGGCGGTTTGCCGCGGGTCCTCGGCGGCGGTCTCCAGCAGCCAGGCGGTGGCCTGCAGCGCCTCGGCGGTCGCTTTTCCCAGGGCGTCCCCGATGTCCTTGAGCAAAAGGTCGTTCTGTCCGCTTAAGGTGCGGGCCAAGTCGGAGACTTCGGCCAGACAATGGCGAAGCGTGGCGCCGCCATCCTTGAGAATCTTGCGGTTGACCAGGTCATTGGCCTGAATCGCCGTGGTTCCTTCGTAGATGGTGGTGATCCGGGCATCGCGCAGATGCTGGGCGGCGCCGGTGGCCTCGATGAAGCCCATGCCGCCATGCACCTGCAGGCCCAGCGAAGCGATCTCGACGCCGCGCTCGGTGCACCATCCCTTGACGATGGGGTTGAGCAGTTCGGCATAGCGCTTCGCGGCATCCCGGCCGGCGGGATCGGGATGGGCATGCGCCCTGTCGAGGGCCGCCGCCGCGACGTAGGACAGGGCCCGCATGGCTTCGACCTCCGCCTTCATTCCCATGAGCATGCGGCGCACGTCGGGGTGGTCGGCGATGCTGGTGCGTTCGGGGCAGCCGATCGGCTTGCCCTGGATCCGTTCCAGCGCATAGGCGCGGGCCTGCTGATAGGCCCGTTCGGCGATGGCCAGACCCTGCAGGCCGACATTGAGGCGGGCATGGTTCATCATCACGAACATATATTCGAGACCCCGGTTTTCCGCGCCGATCAGGAAACCGACGGCGCCGTCCCGATCCCCGAACGACATGACGGCCGTCGGGCTGGCGTGGATTCCCAATTTGTGTTCGAGCGAGACGCAATGCACGTCGTTGGGGCGGACCGGCTTACCCTCGGCGTCGGTCAGGATCTTGGGAACGACGAACAGGGAGATGCCCTTGACGCCGGGCGGGGCGTCCGGGGTGCGGGCCAGGACCAGATGGATGATGTTTTCGGTCAGATCGTGGTCCCCATAGGTGATGAAGATCTTCTGGCCGGTCAGCAGATAGTGGTCGTCCCGACGGACCGCCTTGGTTCGGATGGCGCCCAGGTCCGAGCCGGCCGCCGCTTCGGTGAGATTCATCGTGCCGGCCCATTCCCCCGAGATCAGCCGGGGCAGGTACAGGGCTTTCTGGGCGGCGTCGCCGCAGGACTGTATGGCGTTGATCGCGCCTTGCGTGAGCATGGGGCAAAGGGAAAAGGCCATATTGGCGGCCTGCCACATTTCATTGACCGCGGCATTGACCGCTCCGGGCAGGCCCATGCCGCCGAACTCGGTCGGGCAGGACAGGCCGATCCAGTTGCCTTCGACCAGGGTGCGGTAGGCCCGATCCCAGCCGTCGGGAGTCTTGACCACGCCGTTCTCCCGTCTGGTTCCCTGCTGGTCGCCGGATTGATTGAGCGGCGCCAGCACCTCTTCGGCGATCCGTCCGGCCTCCTCCAAAACGCTTTGGACGAGATCGGCCGTGCTGTCTTCAAAACCGGGCAGGAGAGCGATGTCGTCCAGTCCGGCCAGATCGTGAAGGACGAAGGCCATGTCTTGGTGGGGCGGGCGGTAGGTCGTCATGGGGCGTTTTCTCCGATCGGGTGAGGTCCGCGGTCGTCATTGCTTCGCGTCACGGTGGGCAATGACGGCGATGGCGAAAAAGTAAGGGCTCGTTAAGAAACAATCGCGTCATTGCGAGCGGAGCGAAGCAATCCGGCAACAAGGAGGGGCCCCTGGATTACCGCGCCTTCGCATCGCTTTGACGAACTCGAAAACAGAGCGGTTGACTTTTAACGGGCTCCAAGATGTCGCTTCTCTTCACGAATCTTCCATTTCCTTGGCCTGCTTGCGCAGTTCGAACTTCTGGATCTTGCCGGTCGAGGTCTTGGGAAGGGGGCCGAACACGATGTTTCGCGGCACTTTGTAATGAGCCATATGCGTGCGGCAATAAGCGATGATTTCGTCTTTCGTGACCTTGGCGTCCGGCTTCAAGGTGACGAAGGCGCATGGCGTTTCGCCCCATCTGGCGTCGGGACGGGCGACCACGGCGACCTCCAGGATGGCCGGATGGTGATAGAGCGTGTCCTCGACCTCGAGGCTGGAAATATTCTCGCCGCCCGAGATGATGATGTCCTTCGAGCGGTCCTTGATCTCGACATAGCCGTCCTCGTGCCAGACGGCCAGGTCGCCGGTATGGAACCAGCCTCCGGCGAAGCAGTCCGCGGTCGCCCGGGGATTTTTCAGATACCCCTTCATCACGTTGTTTCCGCGCATGAAGATCTCGCCCATGCTGCGGCCGTCCCGCGGCATCGGCTCCAGCGACAGGGGATCGGCCACCATCAGGCCCTCCAGCATGGGGCCGCGGACGCCTTGACGCGCCTTGAGGCGCGCCTTCTCGTCGATCGGCAGATCGTCCCATTTCTCGTGCCAGACGCATTGCACGGCCGGACCGTAGGTTTCGGTCAGGCCATAGACATGGGTGACCTGAAACCCCATGCGCTCCATATGTTCGATGATGGCGGCCGGCGGGGCGGCGCCGGCGGTCATCACCTTGATCTGGTGGGTGATGCCTTGTTTCAGCGCTTCCGGGGCGTTGACGATCATATTGAGAACGATGGGCGCGCCGCAAAAATGCGAGACTTTCTCCTGTTTGATCGCCGCCATGATCGGCTCCAGGCGAACATGGCGCAGGCAGACGCTGGTGCCCGCGGTCACCGCCAGGGTCCAGGGGAAGCACCAGCCGTTGCAATGGAACATCGGCAGGGTCCACAGATAGACCGGTTTGTTGCCCATCTCCCAGGATAGGGCGTTGGAAACGGCGTTCAGATAGGCGCCGCGGTGGTGATAGACCACGCCTTTGGGATTTCCCGTCGTTCCCGAGGTGTAGTTGAGGGCGATCGCCTGCCATTCGTCGTCCGGCGGCGACCACGAAAAGTCCGGATCGCCTTCTCGCAGGAAGGTTTCGAAATCCACGGCGCCGAGCAATTCGCCGCCTTCGAACTGCGGATCGTCGATATCGACGACCAGGGGCGGATGGTCCATGGCCGCCAGGGCCGGCTTCACGACCTTGGAGAATTCCCGGTCGGTGATGAGGATTCTGGCTTCGCCGTGCTCCAGAATGAATTTCACGCTCGCGCTGTCGAGACGGGTGTTGATGGCGTTCAGCACCGCGCCGATCATCGGGACGGCGAAATGCGCTTCGAACAGTTCCGGCGTATTGGCCGCCATGACGGCGACCGTGTCGCCGCGGACGATTCCGCGACGGGACAGGGCCGAGGCGAAGCGGCGGCACCGCCGATAGGTCTCGGCCCAACTGCGGCGCAAGGATCCATGCACCAGAGCGATCTGGTCGGGAAAGATGGACGCCGCTCGCTCGAGATGGGAAAGCGGCGTCAGGGCGACGTAATTGGCCGCGTTGCGATCCAGATCGGTCTCATAGGGATTGCCGGTTCCTCTTTCCATGGGTTGAGTCCTCCCGCTTGTTTTACGCGTTTTGTAAGAGGTTAGCAGAAGGCGGAACCCTCTGTCCTTATCCTCTTTCACCGTCGCCGGGAGCATGGCGGGAACGGCTGGAGCTCGATCGGTTCGATAAAAATACCCAATAGTAATCGGTACTTAATCTTATCGAGCCCATCCCCCCTTGAAATGTCTAGCAACGATCCCTTATTATGTTGCAATGCAGCATAACGGCCCGGCGAGCAGTCGCCTTAGGGTTGTGTGAATATTGTGACTAATTAAAAAATATGAAAATCATAAAATTTTTCTCAATTTTTGATGATCATATTTACATATTTGAGCACCGACAAAATGGTCATTTGTGAAAACTGACAATGCGTCGGCGCAAAGGAGTTGTAACACGATGTTCTGGGGATCCTTGTCGCATCGGGCAGACAGTGCGCTGCCGGCGCCATCCGAGACACGACCGCCGATCGCCATCGCCCTGCAAGGCGGCGGCGCCTATGGCGCCTATGCCTGGGGCGTGCTCGATCGCCTGCTCGAAGAAGACGATCTTCCGATCGCCGGCATCAGCGGCGCCAGCGCCGGGGCCATCAATGCGGTGGTGACGGCCTGGGGGCTGCTCGACGGCGGACGCCAGGGGGCGCGCGACGCCTTGCGGCAGTTGTGGACGGCGGTCGGCAACATGTCCCTGCTCAGTCCGCTCGGCCTGCCCGGCGCCAGTCTTCAGTTCGATCTGCTGACCCGGGTGGTGTCTCCCTATCAGTTCAATCCCTTGAACATCAATCCATTGCGCGACCTTCTCGTGCGGATGGTGGATTTCGAGCGCTTATGCGCCGAGGGGCGGATTCCGCTGTTCATTTCGGCGACCAATGTGAATACCGGCGATCAGCGGATCTTCCGCGAAAAGGAAATCACCGTCGACGTCCTGATGGCATCCTCCTGTATTCCCTATGTCAGCCAGGCGGTCGAGATCGATGGGCAGCCCTATTGGGACGGCGGCTTCTCCTCCAATCCGCCGATTCTGCCGCTGGTCGTGGAGACGGCCTGCCGTTCGCTGCTGCTGGTCAAGCTGACCGCCGACGACGAGCCCGAATTGCCGAAGGCGGCACCGGAAATCTTCGCCCGTCTGAAGCGGATTCTGTTCAACGCCCCCTTGCTGCGGGATCTCGACGCCCTTGCCGAGATGCAGAAGCTGCTGCACCGAACCAATCTTCTGCCGCAGGATCTGCGCCGGTTGCGCGATCTCGTCTTGCACAAGGTCACCATCGATCATGCCTTTTTCGGCGCATCGAGCGGATCGGCGCTCGATCCGCGTCCCGAGATGCTGACCAAGCTTTTCGATGCCGGTCGGGCGGCGGCGGACGAAGGCGCCGGCCTCTGGTTCCCCTCCGCCGATATCCGGAGTCCCGTCCAAGCCCGCCATTGAGAGCGTCTTTGACCTCGCCGCGGCTGTCCTGTACATCTTGCGGCACGCGACGGCCGTCGCCCCACGGTTTGAGGATTCCTTCGGTGCAGCAGGGTAGGATCAGGATCTTGGCCGCTGCCTTGGCGTTCGCCTTGGCCGTCGTTCCGGCGATGGCGCAGGCGAAAGCCGGCGGCGGATCGAGCATGGGCAGTCGCGGCGCGAGAACCTATTCCCCCAATGTCGCCAAGCCGATCGAACGCAGCATTACGCCGCCTCCGGCCATGGCGCCGGCCGCGCCCCCGGTCTACCAGCCGGCCCCGCCGCAGCCGCAAGCCGCCCCCCTGGCCCCGCCGGGCCGGCAGGGTTTTTTCCAGCGCCATCCCTTCGTCGGGGGATTGCTGGGCGGCTTCGCCGGCGCCGGCCTCGGCGCGCTGCTGTTCGGCGGTCATCTGTTCGGCGGCGGATTCGGGGGGATCCTCAGTCTTATCCTGCAGATCGCCATCGTCGTTTTCCTGGCGCGCTGGGCGATCGGCTTCTTCCGACGCCGGCCGGCCGTGGGGACTGTTCCCGCCGCCGCCGGTTATCGGCCGTCCGGCCCTCTCGTCGGCATCCCCTCTTCTGCGGTCGGTACGACGGGCGTTTTGCCGCCTTTCGAATTATCCGCGGCCGATCTTTCGACTTTCGAACGCCTGCTGATCGATATCCAGGCGGCCTGGAGCCGGGGAGACGCCGCGGCGCTGCACCGCCTGACCACGCCGGAAATCGCCGGCTACATGGAAGAGCAATTGCGCGAGAATGGCCAAAAAGGCCTGCAGAACCGCGTCGAACAGGTCCATCTGCTGAAGGGCGATATCGTCGAAACCTGGCGCGAAGGCGGCATGGACTATGCGACGGTCAGCCTGAAATGGAGCGCCGCCGATTACATGCTGCGGGCCGGAGGAACCGAACTGGTGTCGGGAGATCCGAACCATCCCTCGGAAACGGCCGAGGTCTGGACACTGGTCCGGCATCTGAACGGTCCCTGGCAATTGAGCGCCATTCAGCAGATCTGATTGCCCCAGGCCCTTAAGCCGGAGGAGCGGCGCTTGAGACCCGCGCGGTGAGCGGAGCGGAGGCATCGTATCAAACTTTAGGACCTGTTGATGAATAACGGCTTCGTTTTCTTCTTCGTCATTGCGAGCTGTTAGAGCGGTTTGCGATCAAATTGGATCATTCACCTTTCTCGTCATTCCCGCGAGAGAGGCTGTGAAAAAATGCCTTTCAGTGGGGCGGGCCTCCGTGCCCGCCTCCGCCGCAAAGCGGCGGAAATGCTCATTCTTCGGCTT
>JAATGN010000320.1 GCA_015654615.1 Rhodospirillales bacterium | reverse complement strand
GGGACTTCCTCTCAAGCTGAAGGATGATCCTTCATGCTCGGAGCCTGATCGGGACCCGTTCAACCTATGTTTACCCTCGCCGCTGGCAATCGATCCCTCAACGCCGCCTCACACACCCCTCCCGCGAAGCGGGTTCGTACAAGGGCGCCAACGGGCCGAAAAGATGCAAGGAAAAATTCGAGCCGGGCCCCGAAAGGGCCGGCTCGTTTTGAAATGCCGTAAAGTGGGAAGTCGATATCCGGCTAACGTTCCCGGATCGACAACGGGATATCTTTGATCAGCATTAACAAATGGAATGGATCTGTCGGCGATGGTTCGAAACCGTAATGCCGATAGAAACTTGCCGCGTTGCTATCAAGGGCATGAACGAGCACGCACCGTACGGGTAAGCTTTGCGGCCCCGGCACGATGTAATAGAGCGGGGTCGCCACGGTCCGGCTCGTTTCGAAAAGGCTGCCAGCCTTAAAAAGCGATGTCAAAGTCGAATCGATATGCTATCGCTTGCGCGACATGGTGACGATCAAAGACATTGCCGAGGAGCTCGGGCTGTCGATTTCGACCGTCGGCCGGGCCCTGGCCGACCATCCCCGGATCGGTGCTCAGACCAAACTGCGTGTCCGGGCCGCCGCCGAGCGGCTTCATTACATCGCCGACGCGCCGGCCCGCCTCATGCGGGGCCATCCCTCGACGCTGGTCGGACTGCTCATTCCCGATATCCAGAACGACTTCTATTCCGTCGTCGCCAAGCATATGTCGGAATGCTGCGACAATGCGGGCTACCAGCTCGTGCTGTCGATCACCGGCGACAATCCGGATATCGAGATGCGTCAGGTCTGCAGCCTGATCAGCGCGCGCGGCGCCGGCCTGGTCATCGTCCCGACGGCACAGTTCCGGAGCGCGACGGCGGGTTTCCTCGAGCGCATTCCGCACGTCCAGCTCATTCGGGAACATCCGGCGATCGAAAGCGACTGGTTCGGCATCGACGATACGATGGCGATGGGAGAAGCGGCGGATCATCTGTTGGCGCTGGGCCACCGCCGCATCGGCTATATCGGCAGCAGCCTCGAACTCAGCACCGGTCAGAGCCGTCTGGCCGGCGTGCGGGCGGCCTTCGAACGGGCCGGCGCCGACCCCCGCGGCATTCTCGTCGACGCCGGCGCGCCGACCGCCGAATTCGCCCGGCAGGCCTTGAGGCGGCTGCTCGCCATGTCGCCGCTGCCGACGGCCGTCATCGTCGGCGGCGCACGGCTGACCCTCGGGGCGATCGAGGAAATCGACGCCATGGGAATTTCGGTGCCGGCCCAGCTTTCCCTGATCGGCTTCGGCGATACCCCATGGTTCCGGTTTTGGGGGGCCGGTCTTACCGTCATCGACCTGCCGGTGGCGGAGATCTCGACCGCATGCGGCGCCGCACTGCTGCAGCGCATCGGCAAACGGGCGCCAGAGAGCAGCATGCGGCGGACCTATGCCGCGACGCTGGTGCTGCGCGGCAGCACACGGCAACCGACATGATCGCGGGCTGAAGCGGCACGCGGCAGTCGACGGCGACTTTCCGTTCCTTTCACAAAAATTGAGAATTGCAGCGGTCAAATTGCTTGTGCTAACGTTAGCGCATCTGTTTTGAACCAACGTCGACGCTTCAGCCATCCGCCCTGCCGGCCGTGTGGCGACAGCGACATGCTGGAGGGGATGACCGATGCGGATCACACGCTATGAGTTGGACGGCGCTATCCATTATGGCGTGTTGCACGACGAGACGATCGAGCGTCTGGCGGCGTCCCCCTTCCAATCCCTTGCGCCGAGCGGCGTGGTCGACCAAACGAGCCGGGTCCGCCTGCTGGCGCCGCTCGAGCGGCCGCGGGTGTTCGGCGTCGGGTTCAACTACACGACTCATATCAAGGAAATCGGCCACGAATTGCCGACGATACCCTGTCTCTTCATGAAACCGTCGACCGCGGTGATCGGACCGGAAGAGCCTATCGTCTATCCGCGCCAGGGCAAGGAAGTCCATTACGAGGGCGAGCTCGCCGTCGTCATCGGCAAGCAGGTCCGGGGCATCCCCGAAGACGAGGCGCTCGACGCCGTTCTGGGTTATAGCTGCGCGAACGACGTCAGCGAGCGCAGCATCCAGTTTGCCGAGATGGACATGGGCTGCCTGCTGATCGGCAAGGGTTTCGACAGCTTTTGCCCGATCGGCCCGGTGATCGCCACCGGCATCGACCCCGGCCATCTCGACTTGACGACGCGGCTGAACGGCACCGTGCGCCAGCGGAGCAATACGTCCGATCTGCTGTTCACCGTTCCCTACCTCGTGGCCTATATCAGCGATGCCATAACGCTGTTGCCGGGCGACGTCATCATCACCGGCACCCCCGCCGGCGTCGGTCCCATGCAACCGAACGATCTTGTCGAGGTTGAGATCGAAAACATCGGTGTCCTGCGCAATCGGGTCGTCGCGGCGAATTACGCCGCCTGAGAAATCAGGGGGAACGCATGAAAGTCCTGTTCCATTTCGACGCACCGCCCGCCCTGCTGGAGCGCACGCGGGCGGCATGCGGCCCCGACATCGAGCTGATCGCCTGTTCCGAGACCGACGAGGCGCGTTTCCTCGCGCTGCTGCCGACGGTGGAGGTCGTCTGGCACGTGCTGCGGCCCCTGACGGCGGCGCATTTCGAGCAAGCGACCCGTTTGCGCCTGGTCCAGAAACTCGGCATCGGCCTCAATACCATCGCGCTCGACGCGGCGGGCGCGCATGGCGTCGCGGTGTGCAACACACCGGGCGCCAACAGCCGCGCCGTTGCCGAGATGGCGCTGCTGCTGATGCTCGGAACGTTGCGCCGCCTGCCGGAACTGCAGGCGGTCTGCCAGGCTCCCGGCGGCGGCGGCCCGCCCGGCGCCCTGCAGGAACGGCTGGCCGAGCTCGGCGGCCGGACGGTGGGTCTCGTCGGCTTCGGTGCGGTCGCGCAGTTGCTCGCCGCTTTCCTGACCGCCATGGGCGCGCAGGTGATCTATAGCGAGATCGCCCCAAGACCCGATTCGCCCTTCGCCCATGTGCCGCTCGACGAACTGCTGGGACGCAGCGACATCGTCTCTCTCCACGTGCCGCTGACACCGGACACGGCGCGGCTGATCGATGCACGCCGCATCGGGCTGATGAAGCGCGGCGCCATCCTGATCAATACCGCGCGCGGCGGCCTGGTCGACGAAGCGGCGCTGCGGCGCGCCCTCGAACAGGGCCATATCGGCGCGGCCGGGCTCGACGTCTTCGCCGACGAACCGGTCGCTCCCGACCATCCCCTTTTGAAACTGCCGAACGTCATCGGCCTGCCGCACGTCGCCTGGCTCACCGCCGAGACGCTCGACCGCTGTCTCGCCATGGCGATCGAGAACTGCAGGCGGCTCGGCCGCGGCGAGATCCTGCTGCATCGCGCGGTGTGATCCACGGGTTTATCACGACGTCGACGTCCTTTTTCGATGGGTGGGAACAGATGGCCATTGCCTTTGAATCCGGTGATTTCTCCTTGATCGACGATTCGATCGCCTTGCCGAACGGCGCGTGGGCGCAGACGCACCGCCGGATGCTGCGGCGGGGCGGGCGCCCGATCCTGGCGCTGACCCAGGGTCGCCATCGCCCTTACGTCTATCCGTTGTTCACCCCGGCGGGATATCCCGTCACCACGGAATCCCCGGCCGATCATCCGCATCACAATTCGTGCTGGATCGGGGCGGACCACGTCCATTGCCGGATGCCGGTCGCCGACGGCAGGTTCGAGGACTACAGCTATAATTTCTATATCAATGAGACTTTCCAGGGCCGGGCGGCCGGCCGGATCGTCGAGACCGATCTCCGGGCCGAGGCGATCGGCGCCGATTCGCTGCGCATCACGCAGACGCTGGAATGGCGCGGCCCCATCGAATGGGCGGCGCCCGCCGGGCGCCTGGCCGTCCGCGAACGGCGGACGCTGCAGGTCAGCCCGCGACCGCGATTTCACCTGATCGACATCGAATCGCGGCTGACCAGTGCGGACTGGGACGTCACCCTCGGGCCGACGCGCCATGCCTATTTCAACGTGCGGGTGGCGGATTCGATGGTCGGCGCCTTGGGCGGCGTCGTACAGGATGACCGCGGCCGAACCGGCGGCGGCGCCATCACCGGCACCGGATCGCGCTGGGTCGATTTTTCCGGACCGGTCGGCGGTGGCCACACCGCCGGGATCGCGGTCTTTCCGGACCCGCGCGACCACGCGGATCCGTCGTGGTTCGTGGCGGATTGGGGCGTCGTGACCGTCGGGTCGTTTCGTCTCGAGGGCCGCCGCGTTTCCCAAGGCGAGGAACTCGTCTCGCGGTATCGCCTGGTGGTGCATGACGGCGACGCGGCGGCGGTGCCCATCGCCGACGAATTCGCGACGTTCCTGAATGGCGCGTGCCGATGACGAACCGATCGATCCGATCGCCTCGATGCCGGCGAATTCCGGCGCTTTCGGGCGGTCTCGGCAGGTTTTGATTGCGCCTCGCAACAGGCTGCGCTAACGTTAGCGCATGGGAGGGCCGGTGTGTTGCGCTAACGTTAGCGCAACACACCGGCACCATCTGTATCCTCGCAACTGGTTCTTAAAATTAGCGGAGGGACTAAAAAATGGCGGACCGGATCGGTATCATCGTGAATGGCGCCACGGGGCGCATGACCAAGAATCAACATCTGATCAATTCCCTGGTGCCGATTCGTCGTGACGGCGGAGTCAAGCTGTCGAACGGGACCCATCTCATTCCCGATCTCCTGCTGGTAGGCCGCAATGCCGACGCCCTCGAGGCCCTGGCCGATCATCTGGGTATCGAGAAATGGTCGACCGATCTCGACGCCGCCTTGGCGGACCAGCAATATCCGATCTATTTCGACGGCGTGACGACCAAGCTTCGCGCCAACAATCTCCTGCGCGCCATCAAGGCCGGCAAGCACGTCTATTGCGAAAAACCGACGGCGGAGAAGGCGGCCGACGCCTTTGCCGTGGCGAACGCCGCCAAGGCGGCGGGCATCCGCCATGGCGTCGTCCAGGACAAGCTTTGGGCCCCCGGCATGTTCAAATTGGGCCAACTGGCCAAGTCCGGCTTCTTCGGCAAAATTCTGTCGGTTCGCATCGACGGCTGCTATTGGGTCTTCGAAGGCGATCTGCAGCGCCCGCAACGGCCGTCGTGGAATTATCGCGCCAAGGACGGCGGCGGCATGATCCTCGATATGATGCCGCATTATCATTACATGATCGAAGACATCGTCGCGCCGGTCGAGAGGCTGGTCTGTCTCGGCGCCAATCATATCGAGACGCGCTGGGACGAGGCCGGGCAGCCCTATCGCTCCGACGCCGACGACGCCTGCTACGCCATCCTGCAGCTCAAGGGCGGCATCGTCGCGCAGGTCATGAGCTCGTGGTGCATCCGCGTGCGGCGCGACGACATCATCAATATGGCGATCGACGGCACCAACGGTTCGGCGATCGCCGGACTGAAGAATTGCTGGATCCAGCCGCGTCTCGCCACGCCCAAGGCGCAATGGAGCCTGGATGCCGCCGCGCCGGTCGATTTCTATTCCGACTGGCAGCTGCTGCCGGAGACGGATCCCTACGTCAACGCATTCCGGCTGGAATGGGAGTTGTTCCTGCGGGCCGTCGTCGAGGGGTCGCCCTTCCCGTGGAATCTCGATGTCGCGGCGGGCGGCGTCCAGTTGGCCGAACTCTCGGAGCAAAGCTGGCACGAAGGCCGCTGGGTCGACGTTCCCCAAAAAACCATGTGAGAGGCGGCCATGCGCGACCTTTCGAAAGACAACCGCTTTCTGTCGATCAACACCGCGACGGTCCGCGAGCAGGGCACCCTCGCCCAGATCATAGACGGGATCGCCCGCGCCGGCATCCCGGGTATTTCGCCGTGGCGGGATCAGCTTCAGGCTTGCGGCGTCGCCGAGGGAGCGCGACTCATCAGGGCGCACGGCCTGTCCGTCACCGGCTATTGCCGCGGCGGATGGTTCACCAGCGGCGGTGCCGCGGGGCTCGCGGCCGCCCTCGACGACAACCGGCGCGCCGTCGACGAAGCCGCGGCGATCGGCGCGCCGTGCCTGGTGATGGTGGTCGGCGGTTTGGCCTCGCAGTCGCGTGACCTGCCCGGCGCCCGCTCGCTGGTGCGCGACGGGCTGGCGGCGCTTTTGCCGCATGCGCGGGCGGCCGGCGTTACGCTGGCCATCGAGCCGTTGCATCCGATGTATGCGGCCGACCGCGCCTGCGTCAACACGCTGTCCCAGGCGAACGATCTCTGCGACGCGCTGGGAGCGGGCGTCGGCATCGCGCTCGACGTCTATCACACCTGGTGGGACCCCGACCTCGAACGGCAAATCGCCCGCGCCGGCAAGGACCGGATCGTCGCCTTCCATATCTGCGACTGGCTGGCGACGACGCGCGATCTGCTCGCCGACCGCGGCATGATGGGCGACGGCGTCATCGATCTGCCGCGCATCCGCGCCGCCGTCGAGGGTGCCGGCTATGACGGCTTCTGCGAAGTCGAGATCCTGTCGAAACTGGATTGGTGGCGCCGCCCGCTGGCCGAAGTGCTGGAGACCTGCGTCGCCCGTTACCGCACCGTATGTTGAGAACGATCAATGAGCTGATAAAAGCCATGTAACGATAAAAATGCAGGAGGAGACTCCATGCCCACGCTCGCGCAACAACGAAGAACCATTCTAACGTGTTTTCTTGGTTGGACATTGGATGCATTCGACTTCTTTGTGATGATATTCGTCATCACGGATGTTGCCGAGGCATTCCATGTGGGAATTACGGCTATTACATGGGCGGTAACCGCGACTCTGGTCCTGCGTGTTTTTGGGGCGGCATTGTTCGGACGCCTGGCGGACCGCTTCGGCCGCAAACCGGTCCTGATTCTCAACATCCTGACGTTTTCGATTTTTGAACTGGCCACCGGCTTCGCTCCCTCATTGACGGTTTTCCTGGTCTTGAGGGCCCTTTACGGCATCGCGATGGGCGGTCAATGGGGAATCGGCGCCTCATTGACGATGGAGAGCATCCCGGCCCACTGGCGAGGCCTGGCCTCCGGCGTGCTGGCCTCCGGCTATTCCGTCGGTTATCTGCTGGCCGGGGTGTTCTACGGTTTCGCCCATGACCTTCTGGGATGGCGGGGCATGTTCTTCGCCGCGGCCGTGCCGGCCCTGGTGGTCGTTGCCTTTGCCGCCAGCCTTCCCGAAAGCCCGGCCTGGCAACAGCAGCAGCGGCAGGAACAGGAACAGCCCGGCATCGCCACGGTCGTCCATACGAACTGGAAGCTGTTCGTCTATGCGATGATCCTGATGTTCGCCGCCGCCGTGATGAGCCACGGCACCCAGGATCTCTATCCCGTCATGCTGCGGGTCCAGCACGGGCTGTCGGTCCACCAGGTGGCGACGGTCTCGACCATCTACAACATCGGCGGCCTG
>JAATGN010000236.1 GCA_015654615.1 Rhodospirillales bacterium | reverse complement strand
GGCGATGGTCCGCATCGACATGTCGGAATATATGGAGAAGCATTCGGTGGCCCGCCTGATCGGCGCCCCGCCGGGTTACGTCGGTTACGAGGAAGGCGGCGCGCTGACCGAGGCGGTGCGGCGCCGGCCCTATCAGGTGATCCTGTTCGACGAGGTCGAGAAGGCCCATCCCGACGTCTTCAACGTGCTGCTGCAGGTCCTGGACGACGGCCGCCTGACCGACGGCCAGGGGCGCACCGTCGATTTCCGCAATGTGGTGATCGTGCTGACCTCGAACCTCGGCGCCGACGTGCTGGCCAATCAGGCCGAAGGCGAGGAGTCCGGGGCGGTCCGCGCCCAGGTGATGGAGCATGTGCGGGCCGCCTTCCGGCCGGAGTTCCTGAACCGTCTGGACGAGATCCTGCTGTTCCGGCGGCTGACGCGCGCCCAGATGGACACCATCGTCGACATCCAGCTGGCCCGTCTCGGCAAATTGCTGGTCGACCGCAATATCGAGATCGTCCTCGACGACGCGGCCCGGCAATGGCTGGCCAATGCCGGTTACGACCCGGTCTATGGGGCGCGGCCGCTGAAACGGGTGATCCAGCGCGCCTTGCAGAACTCCCTGGCTACCCAGCTTCTCGAAGGCAAGATCCAGGACGGCCAGAAGGTCGCCGTCTCGGCCGACTCGGCCGGACTGATCGTCAATGGCGAAGCGGTGAAGGACGTCGCCGCGTAAGCGGTCGGAGTCTTTGCGAGAGCCATTCCGCAGTCACCGGGATGGCTCTCCGGCTGTTCTCGGCCGATTGGCCGTCATCGACCCTGGCAAGAATGGCAAAGGTCCCACCGTCACCGGCGAGGCCATCTGAACTTCGGAAGGTTCGTCATCACCGGACCCGAAACGGCCGCCAAAGCGGTCTTTCAAGGCTGATACATGCGCAGAGCGCAGGGCTGAGCGTTACGGCCTACGATAGTTTTGGGGACCGACGAGAAGCGGCTCATCCTGATTCAGGAAAGCCGCCTGATCCTCGGCCGATGCCGGGACGAAAAGCCCCTTGTGGGAATGGAGACGTGCCTTCGCAGCTTCAACGGTGGGCAAATCGAATCCCTCGCTTCTCCGCTTTGCAACGGGCCGCGTCCGTGATGCTGCCTTATGAAGAAACTTCGTCGTCATCCTGCAATCTCCGCCTCGCAATATGCGCTTCCGGTACGCGGCGTGACAAGCCGAAACCCGAATTTGGCATAGAGCGGCACTACAGCTGGCAACGGATCGATGAGGCGCAGATACCGTGTCTGGAGCGCAACGGCATAAGCAAGAATTGCCTCTAACGCCGCAGCGTGGACCATTCCTTTAAGAGGGTGTTCGACATTTGGGTTTCCCTCAAGGAAATGCAAGGTCATCACGTTCTTGGCATTCGACGGCTTGCCAATGGCAAGGCCGCACAACTGATCGCTGGACCAGATCTCCGCCTCGAAGCGTTCGGGGAATTTGCGCCGGTAATCATCGGCGATGTCCCGCCACGGCCAAGTCACCAATCGGCCAGGGTGGGATGCCCACGACAGGGCAAAAGATTCCAGCGCGCTTCTGTCGATATCCCGCATATCGACTGGCGCATTGAATGAAAGCAGCGAAATGGCCTTTTGATGAGAAAGGCGACGAATTTCCCGATACCTGGCCTCCGCTTGCGCCCACGTCAGAGGCATGTCTACTCAATCCTTTTCTTCAACCTCACTCCTGGTCCACCACCGTTTTCGGCAATGAACTCGACGCCTGCCGCCTCGAGGGCGGAGCGGATGGCGGCAAGATTGTTCGGCGTGGGCACTCTGCGCCCGGCCTCATAGTCCTTGATCGTGCTCGTGCCGAGGTTGGACCGCTTTGCAAGTTCGGCTTGCGACCAATCGACGAGCCCGCGCGCTGCGCGGCATGTTGGCGGAGTCATCATGCGCCGACTATGTCTTGGCAACCTTAAAAGGTCAACTGTCGCCGAAAATAGTTGACGTACAACAATCGTCTAATTAAGTTGATTGTTGTCTATTTTAGACAATTCGGCCAGACAGGATGTTGACCCATCCCGCCCGGCCTGACCTTCACCGCTCTACAGAGGAGAGACGGCAATGGCTGCCCATACCCTATCACAATCCCCATTTCCCGGCATCCCCGCCGATCGGCCGGCCGCCGGCCGCGACATCCCGGCCATGACCACGTCCACCG
>JAATGN010000237.1 GCA_015654615.1 Rhodospirillales bacterium | reverse complement strand
CCACACCGCCGCCTACTGGCTGATCCATACCCTGCGCGGCTTGGCGCCCAAGAACTCGTTCTGGCGCGACGCCCAGTTCGACACCATCCGCCTGGCCCTGATCAAGATCGCCGCCCGTGTCACCGAGAGGGTCACTCGCATCAAGGTTGCCCTGCCGTCGAGCTATCCCTATCGAGAAAGTCTGGCGCTGCTCGCCGCACGAACCGCCAAGCTGCCGCCGTGAAAAATGGGGCGTTGTGCCCCGCAGCCGAATCCCGTCCCATCAACCGCATAACCAATCCATAGCGCCCCTGGCGCCACCGCTTCATGCTGCCTAAATCATCGCCGCGACGCCGCCTGATGAATAATCCGGGTTAGGAGGCAAGGTGACGCTGGTCACGCCGTTGTTAAAGCTTTCTTGAACTCTTCCAGTCGTTGTCATCGCGTCAAGCTCAGATTGGGACATCCACCGTCCAACGGTTGCAGAGGCAGCTTCAGCGCCTTCTGCGGTGGCCCCAAACGCCGCTCGCCCGCCTTTCAAGGTAATTCCTCTCCAACAACACTACTTTCTTACGTTACCGCGACAGCAACAGCGGGGATCGGGTTTTTCTGGGTCGGCTTCGACGCAAACGCGGAGCTTTGATCATGCTCCGCCACGAACCTTTCCGACGATTGAAATGGCTGCTTTAGAGTCGACTCCACTCATTAGAGTCGACTCCACTCATTCGCCATCCGTCGCCAACAGGACGTCGACCCCCACCTGCCTGTAAAACGGCTTCAACTGCGCCTCGCCGGCCGCGGCATCGGTGATCAGCGTCCAGGGCTTGGAGAGCGGCGCCCAGCACTGCTGATTGGCCCGCCCCAGCTTGCTCGAATCGGCCAGAACGAACACCTGGGTGGCCTGCGCCATCATCAGTTCCTTGAGAGCGCATTGCTCGGGGCTCGCCTCGCAGAGCCCCCGGCCGGCGACCACGCCGTCGGCGCCGAGAAAGACCTTGTCCACGGTCAGGCGCCGCAGCACCATTTCGGCCAGGGAGCCGACCACCCCCATGCTGATCGACCGCACGGCGCCGCCCAGAACGGTCACCTCGATCCCTCTTTGGATGAACATGCCGACCAAGGGAAGATTGCTGGTGACCACCCGCACCTTCCGGTTGGTCAGGCAACAGCCCAGGGCGCCGACCGTGGAGCCGGAATCCAGCAGGATGCTGTCGCCGTCTTCGATGGCCGCCGCCGCCGCCCGTCCGATCGCCGCCTTGGCGCGGCGATGGATCTGTTCGCGGGCCAGCAGGGTCTGCTCCGGGGCCCGCTGGGCCGACACCGCGCCGCCGTAGGTCCGGGTGATCACGCCCGACCGGGACAGGCCGGCGAGATCGCGGCGAATGGTCGAGGCCGAAACGCCGAACCGTTGCGCCAGGGCGTCGACATCCTCTTCGCCCGACGAAACGAGGTCGAGAATCCGCTGGCGGCGATCTTCGCTGGGTCTCATGGCATTCCTGGTCCCAAAGTATTCTCCAACACGGGGGGGGGGGGAGATCAATCGCCCGGCGAACGCTCGCGGTCAAGCCATGATCCTGGTCCGTCGGGTTTGCGGCATGGAGCCGGTGCGGCGCCGGTCAGCGGATATCGCGGCGGCGAGCCGGCCCCCTGGCCTCTTCTTCCAGACCCAGTCTTTCCAGGGTGACGAGGATCTCCCGCAGATGCAGGCGCAAAGCGGCGCGGGCGGAGCCTTCGTCGCGCCGCTCCAGCGAATCGACGATCATGACGTGCTGCGCGATGACCTGGCCCATATGGGACGGCAATTGAAAGCTCATCAGCCGGACGCGATCGAGGTGGATCTTGGATTGCTGAATGATGCGCCAGGCTCCCGGATGGCCGGCGACGGAGGCCAGGGTTTCGTGAAAAATCTCGTCGACCGCCAGAAATGTCACCCAGTCCCCGGTCGCCGCCGCCTCGCCCTGACGGGCGATGTTGCGCCGCAAGCGGTCGAGGGCCGGCGGATCCATCCGTTCGCAGGCGTCGGAGACCAGGGCGCATTCCACATGTTCCCGGATGAACTGCGCCTCCCGGACCGACTCGATGGAGATCGGCGCCACGAAGGTCCCGACGTGGGAAACGATCTTCACCAGACCGTCTTCGGCCAGTTTGATCAGCGCTTCGCGGACCGGAGTGCGGCTGACGTCGAGGCGCTCCGACAGTTCGGCTTCCGACAGTTGGCTGTTGGGAGCCAGCGTTCCGCTGACGATGTCGCGTCTGATGGTTTCGAACACCTGGACGGCCAAGCGCGGATGCTTGCGCCTGGGAAAGACCGATACCGTCATCATCGTCGTCATGCCAGGGGGATCATTTCAGTCGGCGCCGCCGCCGGCGGCCATTGACAGGGGGCGAATTTCATTGGGGCAAGAGGCCATGCGGCCGGCGCCCGGCGCCACTTCATTCGGTTTTCCTTCCGACATTGCACGCCCCGTCATGATTGCCTCCCGCCGACTGCCGGTGGTGGTGCCGAGAGCGCGGAGCAACAGGGGATCGAGCGAGCGTACCATGGTGCGTCGTAAATTCTACAAAATTATTCTTGTGAAGAGCATCTAAACTGACTCATCAATATATTGAAATTAAACAAATAAATTACAATTCGCCATAGAGAAGCTTCGTCTTGAAAAGCTGATCTAACATGGTAGCATACGGACTTGATGTTCGGCGCGCTGCGACGAGCATGAAGAAACTGCCGCAAACACCGACGGCGGACACAAACGAGGGGAGGTTTGAATGGACCAGACGACGATCCGGCGTTTGTCGGACGAAGCGACGCAGGTATTGCTCAACAAACCGGGAACGGCCTCGAGCAACGCGGGCGGATGGATGATGATCTCGACCATCCTGATCGAGGCCTGGGACCTTTATGCGATCGCCTTCGTTCTCATCTTCGTCAGAGAGGAATATCACCCGACCGCCGCCCAGCTCGGGCTGGCCACGGCGGCGGTGCAAGGCGGCGCGCTCATCGGCGCCCTTCTGGGCGGCATCATCGCCGACCGCCTCGGCCGCAAGAAGGTCTTCATCCTGACGATGGTCCTGTTCATCGTGCTGGCGCTCGCCCAGGGGTTTTCGCAAAACATCTGGGACCTCATCATCATGCGCCTGCTGATCGGCATTCCGCTGGGAAGCGACATTTCCAACGGATACGCCTACATCATGGAATCGATGTCCAAGGGCAAGCGCGAACAGATGGGCAGCCGCTGGCAATTCATGTTCGGCCTGGGCGAGGTCTTTGCGATCATCATCATCACCATCATGTATATGGCCGGCATGCCGCATGACATCTTGTGGCGCGTCGCTCTGGCCCTGGGCGCGGTTCCGGCGGTCATCCTGCTGATCGGCCGGTTGAAATTGCCCGAAACGCCGTTGTCGCTCTTGCAGCGCGGGCAGTTCGTCCGCGCCAAGGAGGTCTCCCGGCAGTTGTTCGACGATCCGCTGGACATGCTGCCCAATCAGGACGTGAAACTCGAGAAGCCGAAACTCAACGACTTCCTCAAGGTCATCTGGGCCGACCCGATCAAGCGTCGCGCCACCATCTTCGGCTGGATCTCCAATGCCTGCCAGGGCGCGGAATTCACCGCCTGGGGATTCTATCTGCCGGTCATTCTGGTGCTCTCCGGCGTCGGCGTGTCCTCCAGCGGCAGCATCGTCGGTTCGAACATCGTCACCGCCCTGATCTTCTGCCTGGCGACGCTCTCCGGCTTTGTCGCCCCCTTGATGCTCCCCAGGATCGGCCATCGCGGTCTGGCGATGTGGGGGTACGGGCTGGCCTTCCTGGGTCTGATGATCGGCGGATTCGCCCTTCAGTACGACTGGAAGATCCTCATCGTCATCGGTGCCTGCATCCTCATGTGGGGGCATTATTGGGATGCCTCGAACGGCATGACGATCTGCTCGATGGTGGCGCCGTCCCGCTTCAAGGCCACCGCCTCCGGCTTCGGCTATGTCTTCGTCAAGGCGGCGTCGTTCTTCGGCGCCTTCGTCTTCCCGATGGTGAGCGAGGCGCTGGGCAAATCGGGGGCGACCTTCGCCGTGTCGATCCTGTCGCTGATCGGGTTCCTGGCGGCGAAATTCATCCTGCCGGAGATGTATGGTTACGTGGAAACCGAGGAGGTGCCGGACGGCGCTCCGGGGCGCTGAACCATCGGGCGAAGCGGCGCCGCCAAGGGCCTGGACGTAACGACCGATCCAGGCCCTTGAGCCCGAACGGCGCCTGGGTTCGCGCGGTGAGCGGAGCGGCGGCGATATCAAACCTCAGGATCTGGCGCCAGTTCTCCCGCAAGCTCATCGGGCATGACGGGAAATGTGGCGTTTTGACGGCCCTTTCTCCACAAAAAAGCCGAGTGACAGGACAGTCCGGATCCCTTATGACTTGAGCGACCCTTTGACAAGGGATGGTGCCTGTTGTTCAGATTTCTCACGTTCGGTTTGTCGGCCATCGTCCTTTCCGGCCTGGGCGGCTGTGCGCCCGATTATTCTCCGAATACCTATGCCAGCACCGCCGTTCAGCAAGCCAACAAGGTTGAACCGGGGGTCGTCGTCGGCTTCCGCGAAGTGGCGATCAGCGCCAGCGGCACCGTCGGCGCCGTGGCCGGCGGCGCGGCCGGCGGCGTTCTCGGATCGCAGGTCGGGGCCAGCAACATCAGTTCGGCGCTGGGAACCGTCGGCGGCACCATGTTCGGCGGCCTGGTCGGCACGACGCTCGAACACACCACCGGCGATACCACCGGATGGGAATATATCGTCCGCAAACCCAACGGCGAGATGCTGTCGGTCACCCAGCGCGAAGAGACCCCGATTCCGCTCGGCCAGAAGGTGCTGGTCATCACCGGCGCCCAGGCCCGCATCATCGCCGATTATTCGGTGACCATCGAGCCAGCCCCGGCGGCCGCCAAGGACAAGGCGGAGACGAAGGAAAAGCCGGCTTCCAAAGAGGTGGTCGAGGTCAAGGAAAAGGTGGAGGCATCGCCCCCGCCGTCCCCAGCTGCGGCCTCACCACCGGCGATCGCCCCGGCCAATGACGCGGCGCCGGCCGCACCGGCGCCACCAAGCCCGGCCGCACCGGCCGCCATTCCACCATCGGCGCCCGACATCCCGCCGAATTCGCCGCAGAATGGCGTTCCGGCGGCGGTGTCGGCTCCGTCGCCCGCCCCGGCCGTCCCGGCGGCACCCACGGCGGTGCCGGCCGCGGCATCGCCGCCGGCCAATCCCCCCGAATTGCCCAAAAGCCCAGCGGCGCCGGAAGCCTCGCCCGCCCCTTCGATCCTGCCGATCACGCAGCCATTCGTCGAAGAGCGGTAACGCGACTTCTCGCGTCGCCGCGCATCCCGGGCCGAGACCGACACAGGGCCGGCAAACCCGATCAAACCGCTCCGATATTCAAAGGCATGGCTTGCCATGCGCTTTCCAGGCCGACCGCCTCATTATCCGAAACGACGGGCCGCAACAATCCGTTACACATTTCCCCCCTCGCCGTCATACCGGTGAAATTCGCCGCCGCCATCATCATCGGCCTGGCGGAGCGGAAAAGCGCGAATTGCCTCGAGGTGAAACATCTCCATGATCAGCGGAACATTGGTGACATTAGGCCCCATTCTTCCCACCGACTTCGAATCGCTCTTTCGCTGGGCAAATGATAAAGAGGCCGCCCGGCTGAACGACGTCTATCGGCCGGCCGATTGGCGAAGCCAGCAGGAGTATTGGCTGAACATCGGCAAAAACGGCGCGATGGTCGTCTTTGCAATTCGCAAGAACGGCGCCCCGGCCATCGTCGGCTATATCCAGATCACCAACATCGACCCCGTCCATCGTTCGGCGATGATATCGATCAGGATCGGCGACGCGGTCAATCGCGGCCACGGCTACGGGCGGGAGGCCTTGGCTCTCGCCCAATCCTACTGCTGGAACCATTTGAATCTCAGCCGGATCGGACTGACCGTGTTCCAGACCAACGGAAGGGCGATCGGCATTTATGCCGCCGCCGGTTTCGAGCAGGAAGGCGTGCTGCGCAAGGCGGTCTTCATCGACGGCCAATGGGTCGACGTCGTCGTGATGGCGATCAATCATCCGACGCGAACGAATGCGACGCCGTCGCTGTCGGTGACCTAGAGCGGTTTGCGTTCATATTGGATCGCTCACCTTATCTCGTCATTCCCTTTGATCAGCCGGAATCCAGGGGGCACTCCACGGGCGTTTCCGAGACTCCCGGATTCCCGCTTTCGAGCTTGTGAAATAATCCCAATGGCACCGGCGTCCTTGCCGGTGTGCCGGCGAAGCCGGCAGCGCAAGAGCGGCCGATGGACCGATCTTGACGGGAACGTTTCCGCCGCACAAGCGGCGGACACCGGCAGGGACGCCGGTGCCACTTTCCTTTGCTTCACAAGCTTTTTCGCCGGGATGACGGTACGGGGATCGATCCCGTTTGGCCGCAAACCGCTCCGGCGGATTGGCTCGGTCGGAAGGTTCGGCGTCCCACCGTGGAGGGATGATTCCTTCAAGTTTACCCGGTGGCGCGCCAGAAAAGGCGGGCGCGGAGGCCCGCCCCACTGGGCTGAAGTGAATTCGAATCCGCTCAGCCGATGGGCGAAGGCGGCTGGGTTCCGGCGGCGGCGCCCGACAGAAAATTCCGCATCAGCTTCAATGCGATATCGTTGGTCAAGGCCTGCATGGGATCGGCGGACGTCGCCGACGCATTGGGAGCCGACGCATTGGAAGACGAGGCGCTTGCCTTCGCAGCGTCGGTGGCGGCGGCCGGCGTCGTCGTCGTCGTTTGCGTACCGTCGGGGTTGGTGGTGATCGTCGAGGTCGAACCGTCGAGATTGACCTGGGTGACGACGGTGGCCGGCGTCGAGGACGAGCCCGCCGCGCCTGCCGCATCCGATTGCCCGCCGGCCGGCGCCGCGCGGTGATGGTGGCCGCCGGAGACCTGCCCGGCGGCGGCGCCGTCATCGCCGGCCGCCGTCGTGGATGCCGAACCGGACGACGTGTCCGCCCCGCCGTTCTGCTGTTGCTGCAGCAGAAAGGCCTGCAGATCGGAGGCGAGCGATTGGAAGGTGCTCGGCCCGGATTCGACGGAAGCGGTCGCGCCGCTTGAAGACGGGGTGGTGGTGCCGGACGATTCCGTCGTCGTCGTCGTCGCTGTCGTCGTCGTCGCGCCGTCAGCCGTCTGCTGCTGAAGCATATATTGCTGCAAAAGAGCGAGGGATTGCTGCCCGGTTACACTGCTAACCATTTTCATCTCCACGGTTATCGGGTCCTGCTTCCCACCGGCCGCAACCAAGCAAGATCCATACCGCGAAAATTCGCGAAATTCAGCCGTTCCAAAGGCGTTTTCGGGCCGCGCCAGGCAATAAGTGCCCGATGGCGGCGGCGCTTTGCGGAAATTCCTGCCGAGCCGCCGGGAAAAAAGGGACGTCCCGGCTGTGTCTTGTCCGCACCCGAATTCGAGCCGCGGACGAAACCACCGTCGCCTTCCCTTCTTCCCCAAGCGTCCCTTTATTTCGCCGAGCGCGGCGGCAACAAGGGAAGCGGTTCGATCTTGCCGACGATGAAGAGATAGGAAAAAGCCCCGACGAGGCAGAGGGCGCCGGCGACGGACAGCGGCACGATGAACGAACCCTTGGTGATCGTCAGCATGACGCCGGTGAATGTCGTGATGATGATTCCGGCCAGATTGCCGGCGAAATTCTGGATGCCGCCGATCGAGGCGACATGCCCCGGCGTCGGCGCCACCTCACCCACCAGAACCCAGACATTCGCTCCGGCGAACGACAGGCTGGCGTAAGCCAGGGCGAAAAAAGCCACGCAGGCCGCCGGACTTTCGACGAAAACCGACAGGGCGATCGAGGACGACATCAGCATGCCGCCCACCAGGCAGGTTTTCCGCGCCCTGGTGGCGCTCCAGCCCCGTTTGAAGAGCAGGTCGGAGACATATCCGCCCAGCCAGCCGCCGGGAATGGCCAGCAGGGCCGGCACCATGCCGAAGGTGCCGAGCGACGCCAGGGAAAAGCCCCGCACCTGGAGCAGATAGCTGGGGAACCATGTAATGAAGAAATAGATCGCAAAATTGAGGCAGAACATCCCGATCATGATGCCCCAGATCGACCGGTAGCGGAACAGGTCCAGCCACGAGATCCTGATCGCCGGATCGATCTTGACCGGCGTGCCGCGTTCGGCCAGCAAGGCATCGACGGCGTCCGGGGCGATCGCCCGATAACGTTCCGGGTCGCGATAGATGAACCACCAGGCCAGCGTCCAGGCGATGCCCAGCAACCCGGTCACGAGGAACGATCCCCGCCATCCCACCGAGGCGATCAGCCAAGCCACCAAAGGCAGCGAAAGGGCCGACCCGACCCGCGAACCGCAATCGAACAGGCTGCAGGCGAAGCCGCGCTCGCGTCTTGGAAACCAGTTGAAGGCCACTTTGGCAAACGACGGAATCGCCGCCGCTTCGCCCACCCCCAGGAGCAGGCGCGTGCCGACGAGTTGTGAAACACCCCGGGACACCCCGGTCGCCATGGTGAACAGCGACCACCAGCCGACGGCCAGCGCCAGGCTGATCCGCACGCCCACCTTGTCGATGAACCATCCGGCCGGCAGTTGCAGGAAAGCATATGTCCAGAAAAACGCGCTCAGCACCAATCCCATCTCGGCGGAGTTGAGGCCCAATTCCGTGCGGATGCTGGGCGCGGCAATTGCCAGATTTGCCCGATCGATATAGTTGATGACATTGGCTAAAAAGCACATACCAATCATGACCCAACGTATTTTTGGCACGATCACCTCTTGTGTGGAGTTTTTCTATTGGACACGGCAAGACTCAAATCTTCGCGTGCATGCTGCGTCGCACGCGAAGATTTGAGAAGAACGGCAAGCCGCCCGGTCGGGACGCTCAGTCCCTATGGGCGGTCGCCGTCGCGATCACCGCCGGCGGGACGCATCCATAAGCCTTGGCGAAGGCGCCCAAAACATCCCAGGTCGCCGCGTCGATCGGCATGCCGTTCGCCGTGCGGTCGGCCAGGGCTTCCCATTCCGGATCGCCGGGGGCCATGACTCTTTCGCCCGGCCGGGCCGGTTGAGCCCGCAGATCGGCCAGGAACGCGACGATGCGCTCGGCGAAAGCCTGCTGCGGTTGGAAGGCCTTGGTGTCGAAGATGATGAAGAAATGTCCCAGCCGGGCCGGCCAGGTCACATTGTCCCCGGCGAAAGACGGCAATTGCGCACCGTGCAGCATGCCGGTGAAGGCCGAGCACAACAGATCCACCATGACCGCCAGACCGGCCCCCTTGTATCCGTAATTGGCGCCGCCCAGCGGCACCAGGGCCGCCGCCGCGAACGGATCGGTGGTCATGGCTCCGTCGCCGTCGATCGCCACTTCCGGCGGCAGCGGCGCCCCCGTATCGCGGCGCAGGAGCACGCGGTTGAGGGGAATGCTGCTGGTCGCCATATCGAGCAGCAGCGGCTGGCCTTCGGTCACCGGCACGGCGAAACTGATGGGATTGGTCCCGAAGAAGGCCTTCACGCCGTCATGCGGGGCGACGATGGCATCGGCATTGGTCATGCCCAGCGCCGCGAACCCCTGGCGGGCGGCGGCCAGCGTATAGCATCCGGTGGCGCCATGATGGGTGGAATTGCCGATCGACACCGCCGCCATCCCGTTTTCCCGCGCCACCGCGATACCGGCCTCGATGCCCCGATAGCTGGCCAGATGTCCCAGCCCGTCGTCCGCATCGACATGGACGATGCCCGGCGCCAGGCGGTCGATGCGGACCGAGGGCGTCGTCTTGATGCGTCCGGCCTTCAGGCCCCGCAAATAATGCGGCGTCAGCCGGACGCCATGGGTATCGACGGCGCGCATGGAGGCGTCGGTCAGCGCGCGGGCCACCGCGGCGGCGCTCTCCTCGGACGCTCCGGCGCCGACGACCAGGGATTTCACGAAGGCTTCGACCGCCTCGCCATGGCATCGCACGCCGTTGAACTCTTCCATCTTTCCACCCCTTCCGATCCGCAATCGTCACACACCCCATCGGCGCGAACGACCGCCGGCCGAACCCGCTTTTTCCCGATACTAGGCAGGCACCCGGGCAAGTCAAACGGAAAATGTTTTTTATCGATAAGGGACCGTTTGTGGTATGAAGGGAATCGCGACAAAGGTGCGCGGCCAACCTTCGGAAGCCCATGCCCAAATCGAACAGCCTTCTGAAACGGACGACCAATTCCCTGCTCGACCTGTTTTCCAAGGAATCGGCCTCGCAATTCCGCGCTTCGGAAAGCGAATTGTCGCGGAGGCTCGACGTCAGCCGCACCACCATCCGCGCGGCGCTGGCCCATCTCGAGGCTCAAGGGGTCATCGTCAGGGACGGCAGGAACATCCTCCTGCCCCACCGGCCCAAGAGCACCGATTACTTCAGCGGCAGGCAGACCATGAGTCCGCACGACTCGATCGAGCAGGTCCTGATGGAGCGGATGCGGCAGGGCGACTGGGGGCCGGGACGGGAATTCTCCGAAACCGACCTCGCCCGCGACAGCGGCGTCAGCACGGCTTCGGTCCGGGAATTTCTCATCGGTTTTTCCCGGTTCCATATGGTCGAGAGACGACCGCGCGGCGGATGGAAACTCCTCGGCCTGCATGTCGATTTCGCCAATGAAGTCGCCGATATGCGCCATATGATCGAACTGGAGGCCATCAAGCGCCTCAAACCGGCGGCCGGCGGCGAATGGCGTCAGACAGTCCGCGGCCTGCTCGCCAAACATGAAGACCTTCTCGGCGACATGGAGCGAAAATACAAGGATTTCCGCACGCTGGATCGCGAGTTTCACGCCTTCGTCATCTCCGGCCTGAAGAACAGATTCGCGGCGGATTTCCTGGATATCGTCTCCTTTGTCTTTTACTACCACTATAAGTGGAACGTTCAGGATGAACTATTTCACAATACGGTGGCCATCCAGGAACATCTGGTCATTCTCGAAGCCCTGAGCGAGCAGGACATCGCCGCGGCCACGCGGGCGATGGTGGCCCATCTCACGACCAGCCGCACGAACCTGATAAGCTCGCTGGAACAGCCGGCGGCTCCGGCCGACGGCGGAGCGCGATAATGGTTTCTCAGTGCAATTTGGTGCGAAAGACCGGTTGATCGATCGTGATGTCGTGATCCTTGAGCGATTCCACGAACTCGCCATAGACGCGGATCCGGTCGTGGTCGGCGCCGCCGGGCAATTCGCCCAGATGGGTCAAAATGCCGAGCAGCCGGCCGTGGTCGTCTTTGAGCACGGGAAGGGAATCCATGTTTTCGAGGCTGGCCAGGCGTTCTTCCATTTGGAAATGCTCGGCGATTCGCTGCTGCAATTGCGCGACCGCCCGCGCCACCGTATCTTCGTCCTTCGCCCCGATGATGGCCATCTCCAGCCGGGCCATCACCTGATAAAGATCCCGATGCTCCGCATCGATCTCCGGCACGATGTCCGTGCCATCCCACCATGTCTTCATGACCCGCTCCGGAAAATGATCCATGGTGGTCACATGGCGATCGCCGATCCGATGTTCCAGAGTCTGCGCTCCGCCGCGCCGCGCCGATTCAGGCGGTTTTCGAATTCATCACGCTGCCGTGGACTTCGCGGGTCAGGATCTCGACGCGCTCGGTGAGGGATTTGACCGTCTCGGTCAGCTGCGTGTTCTGCCCGACCATTTCGACGAGAAGCTGCATTTGCCGCTCGCCAAGCGCCTGACGCTCTTCGCTGGCCCGGTGCAGGGCTTCGCGATGCTCGGCGTCCGCCATGGCGTGCGCCTTGTCGCGGTCGGCCTGCCTTGTCTGCGCCAGCAAAATCAGCGGCGCGGCATAGGCCGCCTGCAGGCTGAAGGCAAGATTGAGCAGGATGAAGGGGTAAATGTCGAAGGCGGCCACCCCCAGGACATTGACCAATATCCAGATGGAAACGACGATCGTCTGAGCAATGAGAAAAACCGGCGTTCCGAAGAAACGGGCAAAGGCCTCGGCTTTCAAGGCGAACCAGTCGTCTCCGTAAATAGAGCTCAAATGCATATGGGGAAGATGAAAGCGATAAAAATGCAGATCGTCTTTCTTGAGATCGGGATCGATGATTTTTACCATACTGGGGTCCTTTTGTCGGATTTCATTGACCAAAGCGGCATCCCCCCTTGCCTCCGGTTTCCGGTCGACCGGGATCCGCCCCGGACATTCGAACCACCCGCCGCCACGACGTCAAGGGGAGCGCGCCCGCCGCGAGCCGCGCTGCATCATACCCGCCGTGGAATCCCGATAAAGATCACGGAGATGCCCCCCGCGCGATTTCCTCGGATCGCCACATAAAACATGAATTTTATGTACATAAATCATAAAGTACATTTCTATTGACCGAGTAGACTATGAAAAATATCATCGATTTTATCGAGTTATGTGCAGGACAATCGAATGGCCCAGGCAGATGCCGCTGTTGTTGTCGACCTAGGCGAGATCCGCCGGCGCCGGGAAGCCGCCCGCCGGCAGCCGTGGCCGATGACGGCGTGCGGCCCGGTTCCGGCGTGGTTTGTGCCGCCTTATCGGCGACTCATGTGAAGCAAATGCCCGGGCAGGGCTCACCATCCGAAGACACATCGACGGTTCGGGATGCCGACGGCCAATCGCCGACCGATCTGCTTGGCATCGTCAGCGAGAATTTGCGCCGATTGCGAACGCGCCGGGGGCTGTCGCTCGAAAGGCTGGCCAAGGCGAGCGGCGTCAGCCGGGCCATGCTGGGTCAGATCGAACTGGGCCGCAGCGCGCCGACCATCAATGTGTTGTGGAAGATCACCCGCGCCCTCGACCTTCCCTTTTCCGCCCTGATCAATGAATCGCCGGCCGCCGGATCGACCGTCGTGATGCGCCGGACCGACGCAAAGCTCCTGTTGTCCCAGGACGGCCGATTTTCCTCGCGCGCCTTGTTTCCCTTCGAGACGCAACGCAAGGTCGAATTCTACGAACTGCGGCTGGCGGCGGGCGGAACGGCAAAATCCGAACCACATGCCTCGGGAACGACCGAAACGCTGATGGTCACCCGGGGCCAATTGGAGGTCGAGGTCGGTGACCGGATTTATCGCCTCGACGCCGGGGACGCCATCCTCTTCGAAGCGGATACGCATCATATCTACAGGAATCCGGGTCATGACGAGGGGCTCTATTATCTCGTCATGACCTATGTCGAGAGTGTCGGTTAAAACGAATACCGCTGGTTTCAGAGGCGCGGCAATCCGGGTGTCGGCCTCCGTTGCCGGGCCGCTTCGCTCCGCCCGGAAGAAAAGCGCCGGTGGGGCCGGCCGGTGCGTTTTCACCCCTTCCCCGGGACATCGCTTTCGGCGGATGATGGCGGCGTTCCCCTCCTTCAGGAGATTTCAGGACAATGAGCAGTTTATTGACGCCGATCTCACTGGGTCCGCTGACGGTGGCGAATCGTATTTTCATGGCGCCGCTGACGCGCTGTCGATCCGACGACCGGCTTCACGTCCCGACGGCCTTGATGGCGGAATATTATGCGCAGCGCGCCAGCGCCGGGCTGATCGTCGCGGAAGCCACCATGGCGATCGAGGGCAATTCGGCCTTCTGGAAGGAGCCCGGCATTTATTCCGCCGCCCAAGTGGCCGGCTGGAAGACGACCACCGATGCCGTCCATGCCGCCGGCGGAAGAATTTTCCTGCAGATCTGGCATGGCGGCCGGGCCTGCCATCCGCTGCTCAACAACGGCGCTCAACCCGTGGCTCCCAGTCCGCTGGCCATCACGGGCGACGAGGTTCATACGCCGGAGGGCAAAAAACCCTATGTCATCCCCCGCGAACTTCGCGACGATGAACTGCCGGGCATCGTCGCCGGATTCAAAAAGGCCGCGGAGAATGCCAAGAGTGCCGGCTTCGATGGGGTCGAGGTCCACGGCGCCAACGGATATCTGTTGGACGAATTTTTACGAGACGGCGCCAACAAGCGCACCGGGCCTTACGGCGGTTCCGTTGAAAAGCGGGCCCGCCTGCTGTTCGAGGCGATCGAGGCCGCCGTCGGCGTCTGGGGCAACGGTCGGGTGGGCTTGCGGATTTCGCCGCTCAACAGCTTCAACAGCATGATCGACAGCGATCCGATCGGCCTCTCCACCTGGCTGGCCAAACGGCTCAACGACTTCGATCTCGCCTATCTCCATGCCATGCGCGGCGATTTCTTCGGCCAGCAAAGCGGCGATGTGATGACGCCGATCAGGGCGCATTACAAAGGAACCCTCATCGGCAATATGGGCTATACGCCCGAAGAGGCCGAAAAGGCCGTGGCGGACGGAAAGCTGGATGCCGTGGCCTTCGGCACCGGTTTCCTGGCCAATCCCGACCTGCCGGCCAGAATCAAAGCCGGGGCGGCGCTCAATCAGGCCAATCCGGCGACGTTCTATTCTGCGGGACCCGAAGGTTATACCGACTATCCCGTCCTGGCCGACCGCATCGCGGTATGACGGTCGCGACAAGCCCTTAAAATCCGGGCGGCGTTTGAAAGCGGAACGCCGGCGTCGGGGACGATCTCAGGCACTGACGAGCGCGGCGATCCGCTAAAAAGAAAAGAGTCCGGTGCCACTTTCCCTTATTCTTCCGGGACGGGTCGGCCGCCGGCCGGTGCGGAATTCGTAATGACGCGGTTATTGTTTTACCGACCCGGATGAAAGATTGCCGCCTTTCTGGTGGATTGTTCCATGACCGCTGATTTTTCCCACCTCGTTTCGCGGCTTCCCGATCCTTTGGCCCTGGCGGGGATCTTCCTGGTGACGGGCTTCCTGGTGACGCGACTGGCCTTCCGCGAGCGTCCGATCGGGCGGTTCGTTTGCCAGCTCGCCTCCTTCGTCGGCTTCACCGCCATGCTGCTCGTCGCCGGGGTCATTCCCTTCGAGCCGACGCCGAAAATGGATTGGACCCCCATCTATTTCGTCATCAGCGTGCTCAAGATCGTCTGGTGGCTGGCCGCTTCCTGGCTGCTCTCCGGCTTCTTTCGCGCCCTTCTCGTCTACAAACGCCAACCGCGGGAGACACGCCTTCTCCAGGACCTGGTGGCCGGCTTCGTTTACGTCTGCGCCATCCTCGCCATCGTCGCCTATGTCTTCGACATCCCGGTCAGCGGTCTGCTCGCCGCCTCGGGGGTGATCGCCATCGTCCTCGGCCTCGCCTTGCAAAGCACGCTGGGCGACGTCTTCTCGGGCATCGTCTTGAACCTCGCCAAGCCCTATCATCCCGGCGATTGGATCAGCCTGGACGACGGCTTGCAGGGACGCGTCATCGAAACGAACTGGCGGGCGACGCAGATCCTCACCGACAGCAAGGACTTGGCGATCGTTCCGAACAGCATCATCGCCAAGGCGAAGCTGGTCAATGCGAGCAAGCCGACCGAGACCCACGGCCTGACCGTCATCGTCAGGCTCGACCCGACGGTAACGCCGTCGCGCGGCTGCGCCGCCTTGCAAACGGCGCTTCTGGGGTGCAATCGCATCCTCCGGACGCCGGCGCCGTCGGTGACGATCCGCACGCTCGACGCCCTCGCCCTGGAATGCGAGGTGCAGTTTTACGTCCCGGACCTCGACCTGGGTTCCGACGCTCGGAACGAGGTCTTCGACCTGGTCTTCCGTCATTGCGCATCGGCCGACATCCGCTTGGCTCCTCCCTCCGGAAGCTCCTTTTCCCTGCCGCCGAAGGACACCCACCCCGAGTCCGAGGATATGCCGAGGCTGCTGCTGGATCACCTGCCGGTCTTCGCGTCGCTTTCGGAAAATGAACGCGCCGCGCTCGCCCCGAAATTGGCCAGGCGGACATACAGGGCCGGCGATGTCCTGGTCGAACAAGGCGTCGTGACCCAGGCGCTGTTCATCCTCGGCGCCGGCGTCGCGGTCGCCCTGCAGGGGCATGGCGAGGAAGAAAGCGAGGTGACGCGCCTCGCGCCGGGAGATTGCTTCGGTCAGGCCGGCGTCTTGAGCGGCGCCGCCGCCGTCTTCAGGATCAAGGCCCTGACGCGGGTGACCGTCTATGACATCGCCAAGGACGACCTGGCACCGGTTCTCAAGCAGAGACCCGCCATCGCGCTCGAACTCGGCCAGATCCTGGAACGACGGGAGGCGGTCGGCAAATCGCGCCTCGAGGAGCGCGCCCTGCCCGATCGGCAGCCCGGAACTCTGGCGGCGCGACTGGCTCAGCGGGTGAAGGATCTCTTCGGGCTCGCGTAGACCGCCTTCGTTTGCCCGGCCGCCGGAAACAGCGCGGCCGGTAAGTATATTCCGATGCTGCCGTCCCCTCCTCCGCGATCGCTATTGTGCAGCGCGATCCGGCAGCCGAGCCGCGACGGATGCCCCCCAAAGCTCAGGCGAGACCGTCGGCTTCGGAGTTGCTGCGGGACAACATGGGAAGAGAACGAAGCGATGACCTACCAGAGCGTGAATCCCTACGATGGAAAAGTCCTGCAGACCTTCACCGAGCTCTCGGACGCGAGAGTCGAATCCGCCCTGGACACCGCCGCGACCTGCTTCGCGGCATGGCGGCAAAAATCCTTTGCCGAGCGGGCGGCCGTGGTTGCCAAAGCCGCCGCCATCCTGCGCGTGCGGGCCGACGAATTCGCCCGTCCGGTGACGCTCGAAATGGGCAAGCTCATCGAACAGGCGCGCGGCGAAGTGATGCTCAGCGCCGATATCCTCGATTATTATGCGAAGAATGCCGAAGGCTTCCTGGCGCCCCGACAGCTCACCCCGGAATCGGGCCAAGCCGACGTCGAAAGCAGCCCGATCGGCGTGCTCTTAGGGATCGAGCCGTGGAACTTCCCCTATTACCAGCTGGCGCGTTTCGCCGCGCCCAATCTCATGGCCGGCAATGTCGTCATGGTAAAACATGCGGCGTGCGTTCCCCAGTGCGCCATCGCTTTCGAGACATTATGGCTCGAGGCCGGCGCACCGGAAGGGGCTTACACCAATCTGATGGTGTCCTACGATCAGGTGAACCGCCTGATCGACGATCCCCGGATCAAGGGCGTGGCTCTGACCGGCAGCGCCGACGCCGGAAAAATGATCGCCGGACGCGCCGGACAAAACCTCAAGAAATCGACATTGGAACTCGGCGGCAGCGACGCCTTCATCGTGCTCGAGGATGCCGACCTCGACCAGACGGTCGAATGGGCGATTTGGGGCAAGATGAACAACACCGGACAATGCTGCGTCGCGGCGAAACGCTTCATTGTGGTCGATCAACTGGCCGATCGTTTTCTCGACAAATTCAAGATGGCCTTGGCGGCGCTCAAGCCGGGAGACCCGATGGACGAGGCGACGACGCTTGGCCCGCTCTCCACGGAATCGGCCCTCGTGAAACTGCTCGAACAGGTAAAGCGGGCCGTCGCCAAGGGCGCCACCCTCGTGATGGGCGGCGACCGGATCGATCGCCCCGGCTCCTTCATGCAGCCCACCATCCTGACGGATATCGAACCCGGGAATCCCGCCTTCCGGGAAGAATTCTTCGGGCCGGTCGCGCTCTTCTTCCGGGTCGGGAACGAGGACGAGGCCGTGGCGCTCGCCAACGACTCGGACTTCGGCTTGGGAGGCTCGGTCTTTACCAAGGACGTCGCCCGCGGCCAGCGCCTGGCGAGCCGTATCGACACCGGAATGGTATTCATCAACCACCCGACCTGGACGGCGCCGGACTTGCCGTTCGGCGGCATCAAGAACTCCGGCTACGGCCGTGAACTTTCCGCCGCGGGCATTCAAGAGTTCGTGAACAAAAAGCTGGTTCGCACCGCGGCGATCGACGCGGCGGCGTAAAACGTCTTGGGGTCCGTCCAGAAATAACCGCTTCAGCTTTCTTCTTCGTCATGACGCGTTCCGCAACCGGCCGGCGGCCGCGAAGACCGATGTGGTTCCGGCGTTTCCGCCCGTCGGCTACCCGAGAAACAGCAAGCGCGAGGCCCAGGTCACCACCGGCAGCACCAGGCGGTCGACCGGCGCGCTGAGGCAGAGCGGCTTCAGCAGCATCTTGCTTGCCATCCGATGCGGAAAATGCTGCGCCGCCAGCGGCCGGAGACCCGCGCGGAACGCGTCGTAGGCGCCCATGCTGAATTCGGTCCGGGGGTTCCGCGCAAGAGAGACGTGCTTGAAGGCGTAGAAGGCGTCCTCGGTGTCGACTTCGCCGATCCGCGCCCAGAGCGTACGCGCCACCTGGACACGGCTCGGCTGCTCATGCTTGCGATAACGCAGGAAAAAGCGAAAGAAATTCTTGTAGTGGCGCACCTCGTCGGCACTGATCGCGGCGGCAAGCCCGCGCAGCACGGGATCCGGGCTCATCTCCGCCAGCGCACGGTAGAGCCCTGCCGTCCCGGTCTCGACGACGCAGCGCGCCGCCAGTTCCAGCGCCGGCGTCGCGGCGAGCTGGTCGACAGAGCAGAAGCGCAGGAAATCGGCGAGGAAGTTTCGGTAAGCGTCGTCCCAGCCAAAATCGGGCCAGACGGTCTCGACATAACGCTTCAGCGCTTCACCATGCTGCATCTCCTCGCTTTTCCAGGCCTGCTCCAACCAGTCGACGATCTCGGCGTCGCCATGGAAGAACTTGGAAAGATTGCCTGTGTAGACGTCCGAGGTGATCTCGACGAAAGCGGCTGTCGCGACGACATAAAACAGCAACTCATCGTCCTTCACCCGCTCGCGATCGATCGCATGATAGGCGATGTCGTCGATCGACCAGGATGCCGCGCCGGGTTTGGGCATGATGAACGGCGGCGATTTAGGGACGCAGCCCATGGGCCGCCTCCCGCGGGATTTCGGCATTGCGCTCGACCAGGACGATCTTCGAACCGACGCCGCGCAGCATCATGGCATAAGCCGCGGTGGCTCCGACCTGCCCTGCCCCGACGATCCCGATTTTCATATTGTTCACCCCTTGGCGTGGCGAAAGCCCGCCGAACCATCATCGTCCGCCAGCGTGGGCGCAGTAGCGTCGGAAACTACTCAGCCGGCCGATCCGATCCGCATTTTTATCGAAAACCCGGCTCGGCAAGGACCCGCTGAGTAGTTTCCGATCCTGTTTCCGGTGATCGCGCCGGGGCTCAATAAGGTGCCCAGGGCCCGTTAAAAGGTGACCGTTCCGTTTTCGGGTCCGTCAAAGCGATGCGGAGGCGCTGGATTGCCTCGCTCCGCTTCAGTGCCGCCGGCCATGGATTCTCGTCGCGTCATCGCATTCGGATTCCGGAACGTCACGCGGCCCGCTGAACATCGACAAAGGAAGAACGACATGGACAAAGATCGCATCGCCGGCGCGGCCAAGGAGGCCAAGGGCACCATCGAACAAGTGGTCGGCAATGTCCTCGGTGACGCCAAACTGGTCGCCGATGGCAAGAGGGACAAGGCGGAAGGCAAAGCCCAGAACGCCATCGGCAGCGCCAAGGATATCGCGAAAGATGCGCTGAAGAAGTGACGCTTCCCTAAGTTTGCCTCACAGCGCCTTGATCCGTTCCTCGTCGAAGAGGCGGCCGCAATAGGTCTTGGAGGTATAAAGCGCCACGGCGGGATTGTGCCCGAGCACCCGGTCCTTGACGATCAGGGTGGTGACCGGCGCTTCCGAATGGCGCATGAACAGGGAATCATGCCCGACGCAAAGGCCGACGATGACGTTCAGTTCGGTCTTCTGCGCATTGAGCAGCTGCGCCTGCAGGATCGGGTTGCAGCAGGATTCCGGGGAGCCCGGCCGGATTTTCAAGTCGTCGGCGATGCCGATCGTCGTCTTGTCCACCGCGCCGACCTTGCACAGCACGGTATAGGCCTCGAGGCCGCCCAGCTTGAGGAATTTGGCGAAGATCTTGGTCTCATCGATCAATCCGACGCAGGTCGCGATGCCGACGCGCCTGGCGCCGATGCGCTTGGCGAAGGCCAGGGTTTCCTCGACCCGGGTCAATTTTCCGTAATAGAGCCCCTCGACCTCGGCGGCGGCCCGCGCCAGCGTCGCGTCGGGACCGTCGCCCCGGTAGATGTCGAGAACGCCTTCCAGATGAGACGGCTCCAACGATTCCGTCAGGCAGAAGTCGGGAAACCGCTTGTCATGGCGATAACAATTGAGCTGGGCGCACTCCGAACACGTCAAATCCTCACCCTTCGCCATGACCATCCCCTTTTTGCTGGACTTTAAGGAAAAACACGAACAAACCTTATGTGCAATATAAATTTTTCACATCACATATGTGTTGTTCATGCGCCCCTTCTCCTTCGCCGCGTTGAGCGGTCGTCTCCGCACCATCGGCCTGGTCGCCGTGATCCTGGCCCATCCCGGGACGGCCGGCGCCCAGCCCCTTCCCGCCGAGGTTTCGCATTGGGTCTTCGTGACCGGCCAGGACAAACCCACGGTGACCCTGATCGACGACCGCACCGATCGGACGGTCGGGACGCTGGATCTCGGCCTGGTTCCGGCCCAGGTGATGATTTCCCCGGCGCTTCCCCGGCTGGTGGCGACGGACGGCCAGGCGCGCGGCTTCGTCCTCGCCGACCTCGGCGTCGGCCAGACGCGGTTCGTCCCTCTCGACTTTCCGGCCCGGCGCCTGTTTCTCAGCGACGACGGGCTGAAGGCCGGCGTTTCCGATCTCGCCGACGGCAATCTGGCGCTGTTCGATCTTTCGGATGGTCATCGGATCGCCCGCTTCGCCGGCTTGCCGCGGTTGCGGGATGTCGCCTTCGGCAGCGACGGCAAGACGCTGACCATCGCCGCCGAGGGATTGCAGGGTCTGGGGCTGTTCGGACTGGCCAGCGGAACACTGGCCACCGACATTCCGCTTCCCCGCCCGTTTCCCGGCGGGCTTGCCGCTTTCACCAAAGCTCCCAACGGCCGCCAGGCCTTCGCGCGCCCCGCCGCCGGCGGGCCCATCGAGGTCGTCGACCTCAAAGGCGCCAAATCCCTCGCCGAAATCGACGCCGGTCCAGGCTCCCTCACCGCCACGCCATCGGGAACCGGGGCCTATTTCCTGGTCGCCAACGAAACGGCGGCCAGCTTTTCCATCATCCACGGCGAGGATTTCAAGCTGGGCGCCGTCCTGGCCGCCCAGCACGGTCATGCCGCCATCTACAGCGGCTGGTTCGACTCGGTGGCCTTTCTGTCCAGCAGCGACGAGGCCAGGCTTCTCGTCTTCGACCTGTGGCGCCTGGCCAAAGGCGGAGACATCGCCCTGCCCTCCCCGCCGGGCCCCGGAACCGTCACCGCCGATGGAAGCAAACTTTATCTGCCGCTGGCCGCTTCGCGGCAGGTGGCGGTGATCGACATCCGTCATCGCCGCCTGGCCGGCCTGATCGCCGTGGAGACCCCGCCCGCCGCCGTTGCCGTGGCCGGCGGTTACGGCATCTGCCATTGAAATACACCAGTCTAGATGCCTAATGGATTACGTTGACAAACTTGTGGCATAGTCAGATATACTCGCTCAATCCACTGTGTATGCACATATATCAACGCGATATATATGTTATTTTTCGCCCGTGCCGGAAAAGGATCTGCCATGACGTCGTCCGATCGTGACCATCTGCCCGCCTTTCCCCACTTTTCGCGACGCGCCCTGTTGCAGGCCGCCACCGTCGCCGGCATTGCCCTGCCGTTCGGCCTGCTGGGGTCGGGCCGGCCGAAGGCGGCGGAACTGAAACCCATCAAACTCGGCTGGTTTCCCAATGCCGCCTGCCTGTCGCCGATCGCCGCCGCGGCAAAATACGACATTTTCACCAAGCACGGTCTCAATGTCGAATTGATCAATTTCGCCGGCTCCACCGATCAGCTGCTCGAAGCGATTTCGACGGGCAAGGCCGACGCCTCGGTGGGCATGGCGCTGCGCTGGCTGAAGCCGCTCGAGCAGGGTTTCGATGTCCGCATCACCACCGGCACCCATGGCGGCTGCCTGCGCCTGCTGGGCGCCAAGAGCGCGCAGATCACCGAAATCGAACAGCTTCGCGGCAAGACCGTGGCGGTCAGCGACCTGGCCAGCCCGGCCAAGAACTTCTTTTCCGTCCAGTTGTCGAAGCGCGGCATCGATCCGGTGAAGGACGTCGATTGGCGGGCCTATCCGGCCGATCTGCTGGCCTCCGCCGTCGAAAAGGGCGAGGCCCAGGCCATCGCCCATCAGGATCCGGACACCTATCGCTTCCTGAAGAACGGCACCCTTGTCGAAGTGGCGACCAATCTCTCGGGCGAATACGCCCATCGGATCTGCTGCGTGCTCGGTATCCGCGGCAGCCTGTTGCGGGACGATCGGCCGACGGCGGCGGCCTTGACCAGGGCGCTGCTGGAGGCGCAGGACCTGACGGCGGCCCATCCGGAGCAGACCGCGGCGGCCTATGCGCCTTATGTGGCCAACGCCAGCCCCGAAGACATCGTCAATATCCTGAAGAGCCATACGCACGGCGAACATGCCCTGGGCGCCGCCCTGCGCGGACAAATCGTCCAATACACCGAAGAACTCAAGCTGGTTTCCGTCATCAAGCCGAGCACGGATCCCGTGAAGTTCGCCGAAAAAATCACCGAAGACGTTCTGGTCTGAACGGGAGAGCAAAGTTGGAAGCAACGATCGGACCTGTTGCCCGTCCGTCCACCGCCGCCGACGATCAACCGCGGCCAGGCAGCCGCATCTGGCTGGGCGGGATCGTCGCCGGCCTGGCCTGGCTGGCGGCGGCGGCCGTCACCGCCGGTTGGCGCGATGCCGACGACTGGGGGTATACGCGGGAACTGGCCATCGGCACGGCCGGATTGGGCCTGGCCCTGCTGGTCATCGCCCTGTCCGGCCGGCTGCTGCAGCCGGCGACCGACCGGCTGCGGCCCTCCGTCCCCTGGCTGGTCGCCCTGGCCGTCATCGTCACCGCCTGGGAAATCGTCACCGCCAAGCTCAATCTCCTGCCGCGGCCGTTTTTCGCGCCGCCGCAGGCTTTCCTCGAGGTTTATCTCGAGGACTGGCGCAAATTGGGCGAATGCGTGCTGCGGTCCCTGCTGCTGCTGGCCCCCGGCTATCTGATCGGATCGGCCATCGGCCTGGCCTGGGGCGTGGCGCTCGGCTGGTCGCGCATCATCGGCTATTGGGGCCATCCGATCCTGCGCCTGATCGGCCCCCTGCCGGCCATCGCCTGGCTGCCGATCGCCTTCTTCGCCTTCCCGTCCAGCTGGAGCGCCAGCGTCTTCCTGATCGCCCTGGCCTCGGGCATTCCGGTCGCCATCCTGACCTGGTCGGGGGTCAGCAGCGTCAACAGCACCTTCTACGACATCGCGCGGACCCTGGGCGCCAACGAACGCTTCCTGGTCCTCAAGGTGGCCGTCCCGGCCGCCATGCCCCACGTCTTCGTCGGCCTGTTCATGGGCCTGGCGTCGTCCTTCTCGGTTCTCGTGGTGGCCGAGATGATGGGCGTGAAAGCCGGGCTGGGCTGGTATCTGCAGTGGGCGCAAGGCTGGGGCGCCTACGCCAATATGTATGCCGCCCTGCTCGTCATGGCGGTGATGTGCTCCGGTCTCGTCACCCTGCTGTTCAAGGTGCGCGACCATTTCCTGGCCTGGCAGAAGGGATTGTTGCGATGGTAGCCGCCGCGGTGCAGCAAAAGGCCGAGGGTGCGAACGGCATGCATCTTCGGGTGAGCGAGGTCAGCCATGCGTTTTCTCTGCATGGAAAGCCCCTGCCGGTCCTCGACCATATCGATTTCACCGTCGAACCGGGCGAATTCGTCGCCCTGCTGGGACCCAGCGGCTGCGGCAAATCGACCCTGCTGCGGCTCGTCGCCGGCCTGGAACCGCCGTCGGCCGGGACCATCCACGGCGATGGGGACCGCATCACCGGACCCGATCCGTCGCGGGTGGTGGTCTTCCAGGATCCGACGCTCTATCCCTGGCGCCGGGTCTGGGACAATGTCGCGCTCGGCCCGGAAGCCCGCGGCATCCTGAAAAGCCAGCGGCAGCGCATCGACCAGGCCCTGGACCTGGTCGGCCTGTCGGGCTTCGCCAAGGCCTTTCCGCATCAGCTTTCCGGAGGCATGGCCCAACGCGTCGCCCTGGCCCGCGCCCTGGTCAACGATCCCCGGCTGCTCATCCTCGACGAACCGCTCGGCAAGCTCGATTCCCTGACCCGCATCAGCATGCAGAGCGAATTGGTCGATCTGTGGCAGCGGGCCGGCTTCACCGGCCTCCTGGTCACCCACGACATCGAGGAAGCGCTGTTCATGGCGACCCGGGTCATCGTGTTCAGCGAACGGCCGGCCCGGATCACCGCCGACCTTGCGGTGGACCGGCCCTATCCGCGCCATCGCGGCGACGAACGGCTGGTCGCGCTGCGGCACCATCTGCTCGAACTTCTCGGCCTGGCCGAGACCTGGTAAGCGCCCGTAAAACAATAACCGCGCCTCTCGGCTCGGAAGAGAAAGCGTCAGTGGCACCGCGTCCCTGCCGGTGGATAAAGACTCCGCCGCGCCAGCGGCGGACACCGGCAGGGACGCCGGTGCCACTTTTCCTTAGTCCGGCCAAGGGAGATCTGGATTGAGTTTCTATCGGGACTTCCATGACAAGCCGGCCATCGCGGCGTGGAATGCGCGGCCGCGCCCGCCCTTCGAATCCATCACCGTCCGGCGCCTGTCGCCCACCCTCGGCGCCGAGGTTTCCGGCATTGATCTGTCCGGCGATCCGTCCGACCGGCAGATCGCGGAAATCCGCCGCGCCCTGGATGAAAATCTGGCCATCATCTTCCGCGACCAGCCCCTGACCAGCGAACAGCACAAGGCTTTCGCCCGCCGGTTCGGCAGGCTGCACCGCCACGTGCTGGCCTCCAGCGCGGTGATCGCCGGCCGCAGCCCGGATCCGGAAATCCTGGGTTGGAAAACCGGCAGCGACTCCCGTTTCACCGCCGGCGACGCCTGGCACAGCGACGTCACCTGCGATCCCATTCCCATCACCGGCTCGCTGCTGCGGGTCACCAGGCTGCCGCCGTCGGGCGGCGGCGATACGGCCTTCGCCAACAGCTACCTCGCCTATGACTCGCTGTCGGACCGGCTGAAGGAATTCCTCGACGGCCTGACCGCCATCCACGACGGCAGCCTGGCCTGGACGGCCGGCTATGGCGCCAAGCCCGAACCGGGCAAGAGCTATCCGCAGGCCGAACATCCGGTGGTGGCCCGCCATCCCCGCACCGGACTCAAATTCCTCTATGTCAATCCGTCCTTCACCTCCCACATCGTCCAACTCAGCAGGGACGAAAGCGACGCCGTTCTCGGCTTGCTGTTCCGCCATGTGGAAAAGAATCTGGCCTTCCAGACCCGCATCGCCTGGTCGCCGAATTCCCTGCTGTTCTGGGACAATTGGGCGGCCCAGCACCATGCCGTCTGGGACTATTTCCCGGAAGACCGCTGGGGCGAACGGGTCTCGGTGGTCGGCGAGAGCGCGCCGCGGGCCTGATTGTTCGGTCCCGGCTTGCGGGCTATCGGATTCACACAACTGCTGCGTTCTCGGAACCTGCCCGACGGCCTGGGGCGCGGGCTGGATATCGAGCAACACGGATGAACACGGACAGCCATGGATGCACACGGATAAGGGCCCGTTTGGAAATAACGCCGTCATTGCGAGCGCCAGCGAAGCAATCCAGCAATAGCGGCGGGATCCTGGATTGCTTCGCTGGCGCTCGCAATGACGGCCAAGAAAACGAAGCTGTCCGCAGAAGTGTGAATACGATAGCCCGCTTCGCGGGAGAGGGGCTCAGTCATGGGTGACTCCGCGCATTAACGCCCCCAGGGCTTCCGGCACTTCGGCCGGCGTCGCGACGACGATGGCGCCGGCGTCGGCCAGCAGCCGGCGCTTGGCCTCCCAACCGACCTCCGCCCCGGTGACGATGGCCCCGGCATGTCCCATCCGCCGCTCCGGCGGGGCGGCGCGGCCGGCCAGGAAGGCGACCACCGGCTTGTCCATGCCGGCGACCACGGCCGCCGCCGCCTGTTCCAGCGTCCCGCCGATCTCGCCCAGCAGCACGACGGCGTCGGTGCCGGCGTGACCGGCCAGGACCGCCAGGGCTTCGGCCGTGCCGGTGCCCGGCAGGGCGTCGCCGCCGATACCGATGAAGGCCGATTGTCCCCAGCCGGCTCGGGTCAGGGTCAGGCAGACCAGGGTGCCCAGGCTGCCGCTCCGCGAGACGACGCCGATGCGGCCCGGCCGGAACACGCCTTCGTTGAAGGCGGGCATGATGCCGGCGAAGGCCTGGCCGGGCGTCACCAGGCCGGCGGTGTTGGGGCCGATCACCGTCGCGCCGGCCCGACGAGCCAAGGCCAGCAGCGCCATGACGTCCTGGACCGGGATATGCTCGGTCAGCACCACCAGCAGGCGGGCCCCGGCGTCGATGGCGTCCCGGCCCGCCGCCAAGGCCGCCTTGGGCGGCACGAACAGCAACGCCACGTCGAATTGCCCGGCCGCCGCCGCGCCGCTGCCGAAAACCGGCCGGGAGAGATGGATCGCGCCGGCCCGGGCCGGATTGACGCCGCCGACCACGGTGGTGCCGTAGGCGATCATTCGTTCGGTCCAGAAGGTCGCCTGTTTGCCGGTCACCCCCCAGACCAGCACGCGGTCTTGCCGGGACAGGATCATCGCGCCGCCTCCACCGCCGCCCGCACGGCGTCCTCCATGCGCTCGAAGGGCCTGATGCCCAGGCGGCCGGCCAGCAAGGCCAAGGCCTCGGCCTCGCCGGTGCCGTGAACCGAGAAGAACACCGGAATTTCCGGCCTCAGCTTTTCCCAGGCCTCGATGACGCCGCCCACCATCACCTCGGTCCGGGCATAGGCGCCGCAGAGATTGACCACCAGGCTGCGGATTCCCGGACTGGCCAGGACCAGGCCGAGCGCCGCTTCGGCCCTGGTATAGGCGTCCCCGCCGATTTCCAGGAAATTGGCCGCCCTGCCGCCGAAATGGGCGATCACATCGACGGTGGCCATGGTCAGCCCCGCCCCATTGGCCAGCACGCCGACGCTGCCGCCCAGGGCGACATAGGCCAATCCTTGCGCCTTGGCCCGCGCTTCCAGCCCGGTGAGCCGTTCCGGCGCCCCGACCGATCGTTCGGCATGGCGGTATCCGGCCGCATCGTCGAGGACGATCTTGCAATCGGCCGCCACCAGGGCGCCGTTCGGCAGGACGGCCAGGGGATTGACCTCCACCAGGGTAGCATCCTGCTGGCGCCAGACGCGGTACAGCGCCAGCAGCACCCGGCTGGCCGATTCGCCATCGGGCAGCCCCAGGTCGCCGACCAGACGCCGCGCCGCCGGTTCCGACAGGCCGTCCAGGATATCGATCGCCAGGCGGCGCGCGGAGGTCGGCGGACCGCAGAAGGCCGCCTCGACCGCCATGCCGCCGTCCAGCGAGACCAGCAGCAGCGGGCCCCGGCCGGCCGGATCGACGGTCACCGCGACATAAAGCTCGCGGACGATCTCGAGGCGTTCCTCGACCAGCACCCGCTCGACCCGGTGGCCCAGCAAGTCCCGCCCCAACAGGGCCGCCGCCGCCCGTCCCGCCGCCGCCGGACCGTCGGCGAAGCGGACGCCGCCGGCCTTGCCGCGCTTTCCGCAAGGAATCTGCGCCTTGACCACGACGCGCCCCAGCGACGCCGCGGCGGCGGCCGCTTCCGACGGCGTGGCGCACAGGCGGGATCGCGGCACGGCGATTCCGGCGGCGGCGATGACGGCCTTGCCCTCATGTTCCAGCAGGTCCACCGGCTATCTCCCGTGGCGCGCCCAATAGGCGCCGAACAGGTCTTCCTCCGACGGCCGGTCCTCGGGGATCGGCGTGACCAGATGGGTGATGTTGACGAAATGGCGCCAGGACAGATTTTCGCTGATGCTGTTGCCGCCCCAGGTGCCGCAGCCCATGCTGAGGGTGAAGTTCAGTCCGTTGTCGAAAGCGCCGCCGTTGCCGAAGGTGTGGGCCTGGTTGACCAGGACCCGCACCGCCTCGACCGTCTCGGCCAGGCGCCGGGCCCGCCCGCGGTCCGCGGTATGGATGCCGACCGAATGGCCGCGGCCCTGATGGGCCAGCAGCCGCCTGGCCAGGTCCGCCGCATGGTCGAAATCGCGGGCGCGATAGACCGCCAGGACCAGGGACAGCTTCTCGCCCGACAGCGGCTCCTGGCGGCCGACGGCCTCGGCGGGCACCAGGAAGAAACGGGCCGCCAGAGCCTCCGGGCGCAGTTCGAAGCGCCGGGCCAGCACGGCGGCGTCGCGGGCCACCAGATCCCGGTCGAGCTTGCCGTCCCGCCACAGCCGTTGGCGGATGCGCCCGGCCTCCCCCGCATCCGCCAGATAGCCGCCGGCCCGCCGCAGCGCCGCGATGGTCCGCTCATAGACGGCATCGACGATGATCACCGCGTTTTCCGACGAGCAGGAGGTGGCGTTGTCGAAGGTCTTGGAGGCGGCGATCTTCCGCGCGGCATCGTCGATATCCGCCGTTTCGTCGACGATCACCGGCACATTGCCGACCCCGACGCCGATGGCCGGCACCCCTGAGGAATAGGCCTGCCGCACATTGGCCTGCGAGCCGGTGGCCACCACCAGGTCGACGGAGCGCATCAGTTCGTTGGTCGCCTCGCGGCCGACCGGCTGCGGCAGGACCTGCACCAGATCGGCCGGCCGGCCGATGCGCGCGAGTTCGGCCCGCATCAGGGCGACGGCGCGGGCCGTCGTCGTCCAGGCCATGGGAGACGGTGCGATGACGATGGCGTTGCGGCCCTTGAGCGCCATCATCGCCTTGTTGACCGGCGTCGCCCCGGGATTGGTGGCCGGCGTGATGGCGGCGACCACCCCGACCGGCTTGGCGATCTTGACGATGCCCTTGGCCGCATCCTCTTCGATGACGCCGACCGAACGCACCCGCAGCAGGTCGCGCAGCGTGCCGAAGGTCTTGCGCTGTTTTTTGACGATCTTGTCGGCGACATTGCCGAGGCCGGTCTCGGCCACGGCCATTTCGGCCAATTCGCGGGCGTGCTCGGGGCGATAGAGCGACCAGGCCAGGGCGGTGACGGCCTCGTCGGTCTCTTCCTGCGTCGCCTCGGCGAAGGCGGCTTGCGCGGCGCGAGCCCGGGCGACCAGATCTGCGACGGGCGACGATGGGGACATTTCCGACTCCGCTGGGAGGAAACCCGCGGCGGACCGTGACAAGAACACACTCTAATGTCTAGTAGTTTTTTAAAACAAGGCGTCATTGCGAGCCTTTAGGCGAAGCAATCCAGGCCGGCCGGTGTTCTGGATTGCTTCGCCTAAAGGCTCGCAATGACGCCAATTATCAAAGAATTTCCTCCTCAATGGCGTCGGCGTGACCCGCCTCCGAAGAACACCATTGACACCATTGTCCTAAAATCTTGTAGACTGAAGTCTATAACCGAGACAAAGGGGGATATGGCCATGGTGGCCTTGTTGAAGCCGGCCTACCGCGCGGAACCGTCGTTCGAGGATGTTCTTGCCCGATATCCCCGCTTTCCGCGCCTGGTGGCGCTGAAGATCGACGTCCAGCGGCGCGGCGTGCATTACACCGAGCGGGCGGAAAAGGCGGTCGACCCCGCCCGTCACCAGTTGCGCAGCCCCTATATCTTCGGCTCGCGCGACGGCGCCATCAAACCGCTGCCGGAATCGCTGCTGTTGCGGGACGGCGGCACCATCCTGGTCGACCCGACGCCGCTGGCCCAGGACCCTTACGTCGTCGATTACGAGGACGGACGCTTCGTTCTGCTCGACGACGGCCGCGCGGTCGAGGAGATCGACCTGTGGCCGAAACCCGCCTACTACGACAAGCTCACCACCTCGGGCATCAAGATGAGCCTGCTGGTCACCGCCCGGCCGCAGCGGCTCAACGTCTTCCAGTCGAGCTACTGCCAATTCTGGGTCGACGACAAGGGCTGCAAATTCTGCGACATCGTCACCCATACCAAACAGCAGCGGGACGAAATCGGCGTTCCCAACCGGCTGCGGCCGGAGGACATCGCTGAGGTGATCGCCGAAGCGCTCAAGGAACCGGGCCGCTTCTCCAACATCTGCCTGACCTCCGGCTCGGTGGTCAAAGGCCCGGAGGTCTTCGACCAGGAGGTCGACTTCTACATCGAGCTGCTGCAGGCCATCGGCACCAATTTCAAGACCCGGCGTTTCCCCAGCCAGCTGATCGCCTCGGCCTTCAACGAACGGCAGTTGGCCCGGCTCTACGAGAATACCGGCCTGACCAGCTATACCAGCGACCTCGAGGTCTTCACCGCCGACAAATTCGACTGGATCTGCCCGGGCAAGGCCAAATGGGTGGGTTATGCCGGCTGGCGCGACCGCCTGATCGGCGCCGTCGACATCTTCGGCCGCGGCAATGTCGGCACCTGCATCGTCGCCGGCGCCGAATTGGCCAAGCCGTACGGCTTCGCCAATGAGGACGAGGCCATCAAGGCCGACCTGGAGGAGGCCGAATATCTGGCCGAGCGCGGCGTCACCACCGTTTCCATCGTCTGGGTGCCGCGTCCCGGCTCGGCCTTTCACGACCAGGTCAACGCGTCGCTCGACTACTACATCCGCCTTGCCCAGGGGCTGCAGGATCTGCGCGCCCGATACGGCCTCAGCGTCGATTTCGACGATTACCGCCGCTGCGGCAACCATCCGGACAGCGACCTCGCCCGCCTGCAGTGAAAATAAGGATCCGTCATGACACGCCCGCTTTCCGCCGCCGCCCCGCTTTCCCCCGACGTCCTCGCCCTGCTCGCGGACGAGACGACCATCAAGGTCCTGGCCACCCGCGACGCCGACGGCGTGCCGTGGATCGAGATTCCCCACGCCCTCGCGGCCGGCGGCGACGGCAATATCCATTACCTGGAGCTGCTGGAATCCTCGGCGACCAATCGCAATCTGGTGCGCAGCCTGTGGTTCGACACTCCGGTCGCCATCGCCCTGCGGTCCGCCGACGGCCGCGCCGTCCATATCAAGGGCACGCCGGTCAAGGTTCATATCACCGGCCCGCTGTTCCAACAGCATTACCAGGCGGTCCGCGCCCAGCTGGGCGACGTCGAACTCTCCGGCGTCTGGGTGATCCGTCCCGATGCGGTCGTCGACCGGAATTTCGCCGCCGCCCTGGCGCGCGAGGCGGCCGAACACCCGGTCTTCGTCCATCTCGACCGCCTTGCCGCCCACTGAAGGACAATCGTCATGAAGCTTTCGAAGATCGTCGCCCTGGTCGCCGCGGTTCTCGCCGCCGGGTCGGGAATGGCCCGGGCCGATGAGATCCGCCTCGCCGCCCAGCCGATTCCCTGCTACGCCCCCATCTTCGTGGCGCAGAAAAAAGGCTGGCTGGGCGAGGAACTGGCCAAGGTCGGCGCGCCCGCCACCATCACTTTGACCACCTTCGCCGCCGGGCCGCCGATCAATGAATCCTTCGCCGCCGGCCAGCAGGATTTCGGCTTCCTGGGCGACACGCCGGCCATCATCGGCAAGTCGGTCGGACTGGAGACCAGCCTGATCGGCAAATCCTCGGTCGGACCGACCTCCCTGGCGGTGATCGTCGCCACCGGCTCGCCGCTGAAATCGCCGGCCGACCTCAAGGGCAAGAAGGTGGCGGTGACCAAGGGATCCTATGCCCACCATCTGCTCGCCCTGGTGCTGCAGCAGGGCAACCTGAGCTTCGACGACATCGAACTGATCAATCTGCCCAACGGCGACATTCCCGGCGCCCTGATCGCCGGCAGCATCGACGCCGGCACGGTGTGGGAGCCGGTGATCACCAAATTCGAAGCGCAAGGGGCCATCCGCGTGCTGGCCGACGGCACCGGCCTCAAGACCGGCGTGCTGGCCCTGATCGCCAGCACCGACTTCGTCAGGAAGAAGCCCGAACAGACCAAGGCGCTGCTGCGCGCCTACGCCCGCGGCGCCCGGTTCATCAAGGACCATCCGCAGGAGGCGGCCGAACTGGTCACCGCCGAGGTCAATCTGCCGCCCGACCTGCTGGTGCCGGTGTTCGCCAAATTCGACTACGACCCGAGCCTGCGCGACGAGGACATCGCCGAACTGAAAAAGAGCGCCGACTTCATGAAGTCGGTCGGCATCATCAAGACGGCGGTCGACATCGACGCCTTCGCCGATCGCGCCATCAACAAGGCGGCGGGTCTCAATTGATGGGCGATCTCGCCCTTGACCGCACGCCGGCCGGCCGATCCGTGCGGACAGCGGAGCGGACGGAGGGACCAGGGGAGTCCGTCCGTCCGTTTCTGCCCGTCCTGGGCAGGATTCTGCTTTATTTCCTGCTGCCGCTGGCGGTGATCGCCCTGTGGCAGGGACTGTTCGAACTGGGGCTGATCAGGCCCATCCTGCTGCCGCCGCCCACCCGGGTCGCCAAGGCCTTCTGGACGCTGACCGCCTCCGGCGAATTGCCGCGCCATGTCGCCATCAGCCTGTGGCGCGTCCTCGAAGGCTTCGCCATCGCCGCCGCCGCCGCCTTGCCGCTCGGCCTCGCCATCGGACTGTCGAAAGGGGTCGACCGGGCCACCGACCTGTTTCTCCAGTTGGTCAAGCCGATCCCGCCCATCGCCTGGATTCCCCTGGCCATCCTGTGGTTCGGCATCGGCGAGGCGGCCAAGGTCTATATCATCTTCCTCGGCGCCTTCTTCCCCATCCTGGTCAATACCGTCGACGGCATTCGCCAGACCGACCATCGCTTCGTCGAACTGGCCCGCATCCTCGAGGTGCCGCGCCGCCGCTTCATTCTGCAGGTGGTGGTGCCCGGCGCCCTGCCCGCCATCATGACCGGATTGCGCGTCGGCGTGATGGTGGCCTGGATGTGCGTCGTCGCCTCCGAGCTGATCGCCGCCTCCAGCGGGGTCGGCTATCTGATCATGGACGCCCGGCAATTGTCCCAGACCGACGTCGTCCTGGTCGGCATGATCACCATCGGCGCCATGGGCAAGCTGCTCGACAGCATCCTGAAGCATCTGGAGGGCCGCCTGATCACCTGGAAAACCTCTTTCACGGGACATTGAGCGATGTCGGATCTGCAAGTGGCCGGCCTGTCCAAACGTTTCATCCTGTCCAGCGGCACGGTGCCGGCCCTCGACGGCATCGAGATGCATGTCCCGAGCGGCAGCTTCACCAGCATCATCGGCGCCAGCGGCTGCGGCAAAAGCACCTTGCTGCGCATCGTCGCCGGGCTGGAGACCGGCTTCGAGGGCAGCGTGCGCCTCGGCGGCAAGCCGGTGGGCGGTCCCGGCCTGGATCGCGGCATGGTCTTTCAGGAACATCGCCTGCTGCCCTGGCTGACGGTGGAGCAGAACGTCGCCTTCGCCCTGAACGGCCGGCCGGCCGCCGAGGTTCGGACCCTGGTCGCCGAACATCTGGAGCTGGTCGGCCTCGGCGGCTTCGCCAAGGCTTATCCCGGCCAGTTGTCGGGCGGCATGGCGCAGCGCGTCGCCATCGCCCGCGCCCTGGTCAACCGGCCGCAGGTGCTGCTGCTCGATGAGCCGTTCGGGGCGCTCGACGCCATGACCAAGATCGTCATGCAGCAGGAAATCCTGCGCATCTGGCAGGCCGAGCACATCACCATGATCCTGGTCACCCACGATATCGACGAGGCCATCTTCCTGGGCGACCAGGTGGTG
>JAATGN010000288.1 GCA_015654615.1 Rhodospirillales bacterium | reverse complement strand
CGGCGGGGACCTCGGATATTTTGAACCACCAAGGCACCAAGGCGTTTTTCGGAATGCCAAACGATGAGCGGTCGCCGGTTTGCGCCGCTGGCATTCATCCGATGATCCAGCCGACTGCGACGGAAGGACGGGAGAATGCCTGCGGCGCACGCCGTCCCCTTGGTGCCTTGGTGGTTCTAAAACGTCGGAACGCACCGAAACGATGGGGATTAAGCGAAGCCGTTATTCTTGAAACGACGCTTAGCTGACAATTTCGATCTGGGCGAAGAAAAAGGCGATTTCGTTCGCCGCATTTTCGGCCGAATCGGAGCCATGCACCGAATTGGCCTCGACCGATTCGGCGAAATCGGCGCGGATGGTGCCCGGAGCCGCGTTCGCCGGATTGGTCGCACCCATGATCTCGCGATTGCGGAGAACCGCGTTTTCGCCTTCCAGGACCTGCACCACCACCGGGCCGGAGGTCATGAAGGCGCAAAGATCGTTGAAGAACGACCGCTCGGCATGAACGGCGTAGAATTTTTCAGCCTGCTCCTTGGTCAATTGCAGACGCTTCTGCCCGACGATGCGCAATCCCGCATCTTCGAAACGAGCATTGATCTTCCCCGTCAGATTACGGCGCGTGGCATCGGGCTTGATGATCGACAGAGTGCGCTCAACGGCCATGATTTCGATTGTCCTTGTCTGATCGGGCGCGCTCTTTTCCCCCGGGCGCGCGCCTCATTTCCCCAAGTCCACCCTATGGCGGAGGATGGCGGTTATACCCTCTCGCCGCGAGACTGGCAACGGAGAGGTTGCACACCATCGTGCCCTCTGAACGGCGCGAATGTCGGCGGCGCTTTACCGGCCCCGGCCCGGTGTGCTATGTCGCACGGCAATGCTGCACATCAACGATCTCACCTACCGCATCGGCGGTCGGATTCTGCTCGACAACGCAACCGTGCATGTCGCCCAGGGCCAGCGTGTCGGCCTGGTCGGACGCAACGGTTCGGGCAAATCGACGCTCCTGAAGCTCATTCGCGAAGAGTTGCACCCCGACGCCGGGACGATCTCGGTGCGTTCGCGCACCCGCGTCGGCTGCGTTTCGCAGGAAGCGCCGGACGGCGAGGAAACGCTGCTCGACTGCGTCCTGGCTCACGACGGCGAACGCACCAGCCTGCTGGCCGAGTCCGAAAGCAGCACCGACGGGCACCGCCTGGCCGAACTGCACGAGCGCATGGCCGCCATCGACGCCCATTCGGCGCCGGCCCGGGCGGGCGCCATCCTCGCCGGCCTGGGCTTTTCCGCCGAAGCGCAATTGCGCCCGGTGCGAAGCTTTTCCGGCGGCTGGCGGATGCGCGTCGCCTTGGCCGGCGCCCTTTTCGCCGGCCCCGACCTTTTGCTGCTGGACGAACCGACCAACCATCTCGATCTCGAAGCCAGCCTGTGGCTGGAAAACTATCTGGCCTCCTACCCCGGCACCCTGATCGTCATCAGCCATGATCGCGGTCTGCTCAATGCCGTCGCCGAGCGGATCATCCATGTCGACCAGACCAAATTGGTCGCCTACGGCGGAAATTACGACCGCTTCGAACAAATCCGCCGCGAAAAGATCGAATTGGCCACCAAGGCGGCCAGCAAGCAATTGGATCAGCGCAAGAAACTGCAGGCCTTCATCGACCGCTTTCGCGCCAAGGCGACCAAGGCCGCGCAGGCTCAGAGCCGCGTCAAGATGCTCGAACGGCTGGGCCCGCCCATTTCGGTGATCGAGGACCGCGCCGTCAGCTTCGAATTCCCCGATCCGGAAGCGCTGGCGCCGCCGGTCATTGCCATCGAGCATGGCGTCGCGGGCTACGCGGCCGACAATCCGGTGCTGCGCAATCTCAATTTCCGCATCGACATGGACGACCGCATCGCCTTGCTGGGCGCCAACGGCAACGGCAAGTCCACCTTGGCCAAAGTGCTTTCGGGCCGCCTGGCCCTGCTCGGCGGCCGCCTGCAGCGCTCGCCCAAACTGCGTATCGGCTATTTCGCCCAGCATCAGACCGAGGAACTCAACACCGAGGAAACCCCCTTCGACCATATGCGGACCCTGATGCCGGACGCCTTGGAAAAAAAGGTGCGCGCCCAGCTGGGCCGTTTCGGCTTTGCCCAGGATCGGGCCAATGTCAAGGTCGCCAACCTCTCCGGCGGCGAGAAGGCGCGCCTGCTCTTCGCCCTGATGAGCCGCGACGCGCCGCATCTGATGATCCTCGACGAGCCGACCAACCATCTCGACATCGACAGCCGGGAAGCCCTGGTCGCCGCCCTCAACGCCTATGAGGGCGCCGTCGTGCTGATCAGCCACGATCCGCATCTGATCGAACTGGCCGCCGACCGCCTGTGGCTGGTGGCCGACGGTCAGGTCAGCTCTTTCGAAGGCGACCTCGACGAATACAAGCGCCTGCTCCTCGACCGCGCCCGGGAGGCCCGCCGGGGCGGGCGCGATCCGAAAGAGTCGTCGGCGAACCGCAAGGAGGAACGCCGCGCCGCCGCCGATTTGCGAAAACAGCTCGCCCCCTTGCGCAAAGCCGCGCAACAGGCGGAACGGCAGGTCGAACTGCTCGGCAAGAAAAAAACCGAGCTGCAGGCCCGGCTGGCCGATCCTTCGCTTTATGCAGGCAGTCCGGACAAGGTGGCGGCCCTGCAGCGCGAAATCGGCGAGGCCGGCAAGGCCCTGACGGAAGCCGAGGAGGCCTGGCTTACCGCCCAGTCGGAACTCGACCAGGCGGCAAGCGAGTAATCATTTTTCCCGGAATTTCGTTTACCGCTTCGTCTTATCGTTGCGCGTTCCGCCCCGGCCGCGGACGACCCGTCGTTGGTATTTCTCGAAAAATAATTTCACCACGAAGGCACGAAGAACACGAAGAATGACGGTCCAGGACGTCCGTCATTGCGAGCGCAGCGAAGCAATCCAGAGGCCGATGCGCGGACTAGATTGCTTCGCTGCGCTCGCAATGACGATAATTTGGACCCTTCTTCGTGTCCTTCGTGCCTTCGTGGTGAATTAAGGCACCGGCGTCCCCGCCGGTGCCACGGATTCTTCTTCCAAGCCGAAAGGCGAAGCAATGACGTCCCGGTCTATTTGTTCAGAATCTTCGGCACGCCCGTGCTTTTGCTGCGCAGATGGTAGGCATCCGGCATGCCGGAACCGAGCAGCGGACGCAGATACATCCGGAAGGCGTCGGTGATGTCGGTGCCGGAGGGCGCGATGAATTCGTCGGGCATGGTCCGGGTCTTGCCGGCGACGTCGGACAAGCGGACCAATTTGTAATCCACCGAATAAAAGCCGGAGCGCTGGATGGTGACCGATCCGTCGTTGTCGCCCCACATGGCGTATTGGACGGCCTTTTCCCCGACCTCCCGGGCTTCCCGCTGATCGACGTCGGAGACGCAGCCGATGAACGAACGCTGCAGATAGCCCAGGGTATCGCCGCGCACCCGCTTGATGTTGAGCCGGGCGCGGATCGCTCCGGTCAGCAGATCGGCGAGGCTGCTGGTGCCGGAAAGCTGCACGTTGCCATGCGCGTCATGCTCCTGTTCCTTGGCCAGCTTGGTGGCGATCGGCACGCCCTCGGCATCGTGGATCCCTTCGGAGACGGCAATGACGCAGCGGCCGAAACGATCGAAGGTGTCCTTGACGTCGACAAGGAAACGTTCGACGTCGAAACTGCGTTCGGGCAGATAGATCAGATGCGGCCCGTCGTCGGGAAATTTCTTGCCGAGCGCCGAAGCCGCCGTCAGGAACCCGGAGTGGCGCCCCATCACCACCGCCAGATAGACCCCGGGCAGCGCCCAATTGTCGAGGTTGGCCCCGGTGAAGGCCTGGGCGACGAAACGCGCCGCCGAAGGGAATCCCGGCGTGTGGTCGTTCAGCACCAGGTCATTGTCGATCGTCTTCGGAATATGAATGGTGCGCAGCGGATACCCGGCCTTTTGCGCCTCCTCGCTGACGATGCGGACGGTGTCCGAACTGTCGTTGCCGCCGATATAGAAGAAATAGGCGACGCCATGCGCCCGCAGGACCTTGAAGATCTCCTGGCAATATTTGAGGTCCGGCTTGTCGCGCGTCGACCCCAAGGCCGAGGACGGCGTCTGCGCGACCATCTCGAGGTTATGGGTGGTTTCCCGGGTCAAATCGAGAAAATCTTCATCAACGATGCCACGCACACCATGCAAAGCGCCATAAATCAAATCGACATTAAGAAATTTACGCGATTCCAGGACGGCTCCGACCATCGACTGGTTGATCACCGCGGTCGGCCCGCCTCCCTGAGCCACCAACGCCTTGCCTTTCAACATTCTTCTCCTCCTGCCACGGCTGGATTTACTGAATCGGCGCCGGCAGCTTCGGCGCCCTTCGTTGCGTTCGTCCTGGCTTTTTCCTGCCATCCCCCACGATCGGTCTGCTGGTAGTAAATGAGATCGAAGCCAAGACTTTTCCATTCTTTCCATAAGGCCCTGGCTGCCTGCAGGGCCCCGTCGTCATTGCCGTCGAACAGAATCAGACAGCGGGAAAACTCCGCCAGCCGGTTGGAAACGACACCGTCGGTCAACAATAACACCTGGGCGTTGTTCGGGTTCTCGTCGGCGGCCGTCAGAAAGATCGGCTGACGGTCCGCCTCTCCGTCGCGCGCCGTCCCGTGCGGAATCCACGAGTCCGATTCGCCCGTCCACAACAGGGAATCGAGAAAGGCGACGCGTTCCGCCGAGCCGGCCATCACCACCGCACGCTGTCCGGCCTCCAGGACCTTCATGAGAAGCCGCGGCAGGGCCTGCTCGAGCGTGCTCTTCTGCAAATGGTAAAAACCGATACGAAGTGTCATCGGGGCACTCTATCGCGCGAAGATGTCGACGACCAGACGGTCGAGCAAACGGATGCCGAAACCGGTCGGCCCCTCGGCCGCCAGGGGGCCGTCCTCCTCGGCTTCGGTCATTCCCGCGATGTCCAGATGGGCCCAGGGAATGTTCTCCGGCACGAAATGCTGCAAAAATCGCGCGGCATGCAGGGCGTCCGGCCCCTCCTCCCCGTCGTTCTCGTCTCCTTCGCAATTGCGCAGATCCGCCACCGGGCTTTTCAGGACGTCGTCGTAAACCGCGGTAAGCGGCAGCCGCCAGAGCGGTTCGTCCTCGGCGTCGCCGATCGCCATCATCCGCATCGCCAGATCGTCGTCGGCACAGAACAATCCGGCCCGGTGCCGGCCCAGCGCCACCTCGACCGCCCCCGTCAGGGTGGCCAGATCGACGATCAGGCGCGGCCGATAGCGGATGGCGGCGAAGGACAGGGCGTCGGCCAGGATCAGCCGCCCCTCGGCGTCGGTGTCGATAATCTCGACGGTCAGCCCGGCGTGGCTGGTCACCACGTCGCCCGGCCGGCAGGACCGTCCCGACGGCATATTCTCCGCCAGGGCCAGAACGCCGATCACATTGACGGCAGCCCGGCGCGCCGCCAGGGCGTAGAGCGTTCCGACCACCGCAGCGGCCCCCGCCATATCGCCTTTCATTTCCTCCATATCCTCCGCCGGCTTGAGGCCGATGCCGCCGGAATCGAAGGTGACCCCCTTGCCGACCAGGGCGACCGGGGCCGCGGCGTGGCGCGTCCCGGACCAACGCAGCACCACCAGGCAAGGCAGATGGACGCTTCCCTGGCCCACGGCCTGCAAAAGCCCGAGACCGTGGCTGACCGGATCGCAGATCTCGCAGGTGACGCCCAGGCTTTCCAGGGCTTTCAGCCGTTCCACGAAATGTTCCGGGGTCAGTTCGTTGCCCGGCGCCACCACCAGGTCGCGGGCCAGGGCGGCACCGGCGGCCCGGGCCGAAAGGGCCGCGAAACACGCCTCGGCCGCCTTGGGGTCGGAGGTCACGACGGTCGCGGAGACGAGGCTCCACACCTCGTCGGGGTCGATCTTCGACTTGTAGCGGGCCGGCGGACGCCACGCCCGCAGGCACATGCCATAGGCCAGTTCGGCCGCGTCACCGGGCGAAAGATCGAGAGCGACATCGAGGTGGTCGAGGCCGCTTTCGGCCAGTTCGGCGAACAGATTGCCGCCGATGCGGCGCAGGCGCAGGCCATCCTGGCCCGCCTGCGGTCCCATCCCGACCAGAACGAGCCAACCGGACGGCGTGCAGATCGGCAGCACATCGTCATCGTCGCCGGCGAACCGGTGACGTCCCGCCAGGACATGACGAATCAGGCCGGCCTTATCGGCCGCTTCGGCCGCCGGCAACAAGACGTCGTCGGGGCGGACACCCACTGCCTGGGCTCCCCCGCCCGCCGCCGCCGCAAAACCGATGGTCAGCAAGACATCACTTCTGCTCGTAGTTCTCGGCCACCAGCCGATCCAGCAGACGCACCCCGAACGCCGTCGCCCCCTTCGGCGTCACCGCGCCATCCTTCTTCGCCCAGGTGACGCCGGCGATATCGAGATGGGCCCATTTGGTATCCTTGACGAAGCGTTTCAGGAACATCGCCGCGGTGATGCTGCCGCCTTCGCGGCCGCCGACGTTCTTCATGTCGGCAATGTCCGATTTGATCTGCTTGTCATAGGGATCGTCGAGCGGCATCCGCCACAGCAGTTCGCCCGCATGCTTGCCGGCGGTCTGCAGCTTGGCGGCCAGATCGTCGTCGTTGGCGAACAGCCCGGCATAGTGATCGCCGAGCGAGATGATGATCGCCCCGGTCAAGGTGGCCAAGTCGACCATGACCTGCGGCTTGAAGCGGTCCTGGGTGTACCAGAGGGCGTCGGCCAGCACCAGGCGCCCCTCGGCGTCGGTGTTGATCACTTCGACCGTCTGCCCGGACAGGGTGGTGACCACGTCGCCCGGCCGCTGGGCCGTGCCGGACGGCATGTTTTCCACCAGACCGACGACGCCCACCGCATTGACCTTGGCCTTGCGCAAGGCCAGGGCCTTCATCAGGCCGATGACGACGGCGGATCCGGCCATGTCCCACTTCATGTCCTCCATGCCGCCGGCCGGCTTGATGGAGATGCCGCCGGAATCGAAGGTGACCCCCTTGCCGACGAAGGCGACCGGAGCCACGCTCTCGTCGGCCGCCCCCATCCAGCGCATGACCACCATCTGCGATTCCCGCTCGCTGCCCTGGCCGACGCCCAAAAGCGCCCCCATGCCCAGCTTCCTCATCTGCTTTTCGCCCAGCACCTCGACATCGACGCCAAGGTCGGCCAGGGCTTTCGCCTGCGACGCCAGGCTTTCGGGATAGATGACGTTGGCCGGCTCGGAAGCCAGATCCCGGGTCAGGAACACCCCCTCGGCAATCCCCTCCAGGGGAGCGAACAGCCGCTTGGCGGCCGCATGGTCGACGAGGCCGACGATCAGCTTCTTGACGCTGGGCTTTTCCTCTTTCTTTTCCTTGGTCCGATATTTGTCGAAACGGTAGGAGCGCAGTTTGGCGCCGAACGCGATATTGGCCGCCATCTCGGCCGCCCCCAGCGGAGCCCCTTCGATGCCGTCGGCGGCCACCGTGACCGACTGGTCGCCGGCCGACAGCAATTGCGCCAGGGCATTGCCGCCGAAGGCCTGCGCGGCCAGCGCGTCCACGGCCTCGGCCTTGCCGAGGCCGACCAGCAGGAGCCGCTGGACGGACAGGCCGGCCGGCGTCAGCAGCAGCAGGGACTGATCCTTCTTGCCTTCGAAGCGGCTGGCGGCCAAAGCGCGGGCGATCAGTCCGCCGGTCTGCTCGTCGACCAGACGGGCGGTCGCCGTCAGGACGCGATTTTCCAGGATGCCGACGACCAGAGCGCCCTCGGTCGGCAGCGCCGCCTTGGCAAAGGAGATCTTCATCGAATGAGCTTCCTCATGAAATGGAATTGGCGTTGCGTGTCAATGTAACACCGGCCTCGCCGATGGAAAGAGGGTGAACCCGTTATATTTCAATTCCTTCGGCGGGAAGATCGGCCGCCTGGCGCTTGGTCAGCAGCCAAAAAACACCGCCGGGCAGGGAAATCAGCACACTGACCGCACCGAAAAGAACGGACAGCGCGGTGGCATGTTCTTTCGAGACGCCGATGAAACCGAAGGCGGTGATCATCGCCATCTCGCGCGGCCCCCAGCCGGCCATGGAAATCGGCAATGTCGCCACCAGAATGACCGGCGGCACCAGGACCAGGCAATCGAGGACGGTGACGTCGATATCGAGACCGATCGCCAGGACATAGACCACGAGCGCCAGATTGATATGGCCGAGGATCACCACGACCAGCGTCGGCAAAGCCTTCGACGGACGAAAGAACAGGCGGCGGCTGTCGCTCGCCAATTGCGAGAAAGCCTGGACCACACGCCAGCGGCGCAACGACCGCGGCATGCGATCGAGCAGGCCGAGCAGCACGATTCCGGCCAGGCCCGCCGCCGTCAGCCCGGGAAAGATCCAGACCGGAAAGCCTTCTTGCAATCGGTCCAGCAGCAAGGGCTGCGTGGCGGCGACGAGGAACAGCAGGCCGAACACGGTGGCGACGCGCTCCAGGGCGACCGAATTCACCGAAGTGGCGAGCGACAGGCCGGCCCGATGCGTCTTCCACATGCGCACCGCGTCCCCGCCGACGGCGCCGGGCAGCACCTGGCCGAAGAAATTGCCGATGCAGAGGATTTCACAGGCCTGGCGGAACGGCAGATCGGCGCCGAGGGCCCGCAGCACCAGACGCCAGCGCCCGGCGCAGATCAGCACCTGAATCACCTGCAGCAGGAAGGCGGCGAGGAACATCAGGGGCGATATGGACTTGCCGACATCCCAGGCGGCCCCCAGATCGACCTTTTCCTGCAGATACCAGAGTGCGCCGCCGGTCAGGGCGATTTTCACCGCCCACGAGGCCCAACGTTTGATCATCGAGACTGCTGCCCTTATGAGATCGCCGGCATCACGTCCGGGGAAGTCGATCCGACAAGTTGCGGACCCTAGTCAAGGCCGGCCGCCTTGGCAAGCGCGGCAACATCCCGCCTCGCATTTTCGCCCGATCGTGGCGGGGGCGTCCCTGCCCCGCGTCTCGGCCGATAAGGCGGACGCGGAGGGCCCGCCCCATTGGTAAATTCGGCCTACCGGACCGCGTCCTGCAGCCGCACCGGCAGTCGCCTGGCGCCCCAATGTCCGGGCTCGGCTTCGAAATATCCGGGAATGGCGGCGCCGCAGGACCGGCAGCGGCCGGTCGGCTCTCCCGGCGTCGGCGCAAGCAGATTCCACCGTCCGAGACGGTACCAGTCGCGCTCGACCAGCAATCGGCCGCAGACGGGACACCAGGTGGAGCCCCCCTCGGGATCGTGCACATTGCCGGTATAGACGAAGCGCATGCCTTCGCTCAAGGCGATGGCCCGCGCCCGGGAAAGCGTCGCCGCCGGCGTCGCCGGCGTTCCGGTCATCTTCCAATCGGGATGGAATGCGCTGAAATGCAAGGGCACGTCGCCCCCCAGATGGCCCACGATCCAGCGCGCCAGGGCATGCAGCTCCTCATCGCCGTCGTTTTCCCCGGGAATCAGCAAAGTGGTGATTTCGAGCCACACCGTGGTCCGATGCCGCAGATATTCCAAAGTCTCCAGCACGGCCGCCAGGTCGGCGGCGCAAAGCTTCCGATAGAACCCTTCGCTGAAGCCCTTCAGGTCCACATTGGCCGCGTCGATATGGGCGAAGAAGTCCGATCGGGCCGCGGCCGTCATATAGCCGGCCGTCACCGCCACCGTCTTCAAGCCGCGCCGATGACAGGCCGCCGCGACGTCGGCGGCATATTCCAGAAAGACCACCGGATCGTTGTAGGTGAAGGCGACCGAGCGGCATCCCAGGCGCACCGCCGCCTCGGCGATGGCGTCCGGCGAGGCGGCATCGTTCAGCCGGTCGATTTCGCGCGCCTTGCTGATGTCCCAGTTCTGGCAAAACTTGCAGGCCAGGTTGCACCCCGCCGTGCCGAACGACAGCACCGGCGTGCCGGGCAGGAAATGATGAAGCGGCTTCTTTTCGATCGGATCGACGCAAAAGCCCGAAGAGCGGCCATAGGTGGTCAACAGCATCCGCTCGCCCCATCTGGCGCGGACGAAGCACGCACCGGCCTGCCCCTCGTGCAATCTGCAGAAACGCGGGCAGATATCGCATTGCAGCCGACCATCGGCCAAGCGATGCCAATGGCGCGCCGGAACGGTCGCCGGACTATTGCTCATGCGATGATGTTAGGCGCTTGCCCCTCCCGTCACAAGACGGCGTCCTCAGGCCGAGCGGATCTGGGCGATGAACTGATCGACCTGGCCGGCCAGCTGTTCGGAATCCCGGGCCAGGCCGGTCGCCGCGTCGAGGACCAGGACCGCCCCGGTTCCGGCTTCGGCGGCGGCCTGCGTGACGCCGCCGATATTGGTCGAGACGTCCCGCGTTCCGCTGGCCGCCTGTTCGACGTTGCGGGCGATTTCCCGGGTGGCGGCGCCTTGTTCCTCGACCGCCGAGGCGATGGAGGCCGAGATCCTGTTGATTTCGCCGATGGTGCCGGAAATCGCCTGGATGGCCGTCACCGCCTCGCCGGTGGCGCCCTGCACGTCGGCGATCTGCTGGGAAATTTCCTCGGTGGCCTTGGCCGTCTGGTTGGCCAGGCTTTTGACCTCGCCGGCCACCACGGCGAAGCCCTTGCCGGCTTCGCCGGCCCGGGCCGCCTCGATGGTGGCGTTCAGGGCCAGCAGATTGGTCTGGCTGGCGATGTCGTGGATCAGATTGACCACGGCGGTGATCCGCTCGGCCGAGGAGGCGAGGCCGGTGACGATCTCGTTGGTCTTCGCCGCCTGGTCGACGGCATTGGCGGAAATTTCCGCCGCCGCATGGACCTGCCGGCTGATTTCCACGATCGATACGCTGAGTTCCTCGGCCGCCGAGGCCACCGTCTGGACATTTTCCGCCGCTTCGTCGGAGGCGGAGGTCACCACGGCGGCCTGGCGGCTGACCTGTTCGGCCACGGCCGAAAGGGATTGCGCGGTATCCTTCATGCCCGAGGCGGCCGAGCCGACCTTTTCGACGACGCCTTTGACATTGGCCTCGAAGGCGGCGGCCAGGCTGCTCATCGCCTTGGCCTTTTCTTCCTCCGCCAGCAACTTGCCGCGCTCCTGCGCCTGCCGGAGTTCGGCCGCCTCGCGGGCGGCGTCGCGCAGCACGCGGATCGAACGGCCGAGCACGCCGATCTCGTCGCCCCGCTCGATCTCGCCGACCTCCACCGAGAAGTCCTGATGGGCCAGGCGGTCGGTGACGGCGGACAGGCGGGCCAGGGGCTTGGCGATATGGCGGGCCAGCAGGGCGATGGACAATCCGGCGATGGCGGTGATGACCAGGACGATGGCGCACAGCCGCAGGGCGGCGGCGCGGAATTCCTGCTCGACGTCGTCGATGTAGATGCCGGCGGTGATGACCCAGGACCAGGGCTCGTAACCCAGCGCGTAGGACACCTTGTCGGTCGGGACGGTCTCGCCGGCCCGGGGGAATTTGAAGAAGACGGCGCCGCCGCCTTTTTTGGCGGCGTCGATGAAGCCGCGGACGATCATCACCCCGTCCGAATCGGTGCTGTCGATCCGTGGGGCGCCCTCATATTTCGGAATGGCCGGATGCAGCACCCCGAAACCGTCGAAGTCGAAGATGGTGAGGTAATCGTTGTTGCCATGACGGATGACGCGCAATTCCTGCTTGGCGAGCCGCTGGGCGGTCGCCTCGTCGAACTCGCCCCTGACGGCGCGCTCGTGGAAACTGCCGGCGATGGAACGGGCCGCCTCGGTCAGGCTGCGGACCTGCGTCACGCGGTCCACGATCATTGCCGAATGCAGGAAATGCAAAGCCACGCAGGCCACGAGGACGAAAGCAACGAAGCTTCCGGCCACCACGGAAAACAATTTCGGCGCGATTTTCAGTCTTTGAAACATGAGTGGCAAATTCCGGACATTTTAGACACACTATAAATACAGTATGTCCGGAATCACATCAGCACAAGTTCGAAATAAAATATAGATCATAGGTTATATTTATTAATAAAACTTTATGTATTTTTTTACTAAAAAAGACATTCCATAATCTTACTTTGCCAGAAAGCTATATGCACCTACGGTATCTTATTTTTTCTTCGGACAACCGAAAATATCGGTAAATCGGATGGCGATCGAGGCCGGACCATCGCCGCAGGCCCGGGGAGGCCTCCCCATCAAATCACAAATTTTAATTATTCTCATTCTCCTTGAAGACAATCGGGGCGGTGTCCAGCTGTTAAGGGAAACCCCGTCATTCCCGGTTCTTTCCAGTCCGGCGAGGACCGGAAGACGATCTGCCATGGAGGCCGTCATGTTTCGTCTGCGCAGCGACGCGAAAAGAATCCACAACACCGCCGAGTCCCGGTCCGAAGGCAGCGGCGAACTGACCGAATCCCGCGCCAAGAAGGCGCAGGACCGGGCCAGAGAGGCGACGCAATATCTGCCCATCGAAGACAACGAAATGCCGGCCTAGTGGTCCGTTTCATCTTAAATGAAAGGGACCACTTAAGCCCGAGCGGCGCTTGAGCCTGCCGAAGCCGGAGGCGAAGGCATCGCATGTGACCTAGCCTGCGAAGGTATAGGCCGTCTTCACGGTGGTGTAGAATTCGACCGCGGCGCGGCCTTGCTCGCGGGCTCCGTAGCTTGAGCCCTTGCGGCCGCCGAACGGCACGTGGTAATCGATGCCGGCCGTCGCCGTGTTGACCATCACCAGTCCCGTTTCGGCGTTGCGCTTGAAATGGCTGGCATATTTCAGGCTGCTGGTGCAGATGCCGGCCGACAGGCCGAATTCCGTATCGTTGGCCACCGCCAGCGCCTCGTCGTAGTCGCCGACCCGGATGACCACCCCGACCGGGCCGAAGATTTCCTCGCGGGCGATCCGCATGCGGTTGTCGGCTTCGGTGAACAGGGCCGGCGCCAGATAGAAGCCCGCCGTATCCCGATTGAGGACCTGGCCGCCGCAGACCAGCTGGGCGCCCTCGGTCTGCCCCAGGGAAACGTAGGACAGATCCTGCTGCAGCTGTCCCTCGTCGACCACCGGGCCGATCTGGGTGGCGGGTTTGAGCGCATGGTCGACGACCAGCGCCGCCAGCCGCCGGGCGGTGGCGGCAACGAAGCGGTCATGGATGCCGGCGGTGACGATCAGGCGCGACGAGGCCGTGCAACGCTGGCCCGTCGAGAAAAACGTGCCGTTGACGGCGCATTCCACCGCCAGATCGAGGTCGGCATCGTCGAGCACCACCAGGGGATTCTTGCCGCCCATCTCGAGCTGGACTTTTTTCAGGGGAACCGACGCGGTGCAGGCCTTGGCGATGCGCCGGCCGGTGGCGACCGAACCGGTGAAGGAAATGGCGACGATGCGCGGATGGTCGACCATGGCCTGTCCGACGGTCGAACCGGGGCCCATCACCAGATTGAAGACGCCGGCGGGCAGGCCGGAGCGGGCGATGATCTCGGCCAGGGCGTGGGCGCAACCGGGGACCAGATCGGCCGGCTTCAGCACCACGCAGTTGCCGTAGGCCAGCGCCGGAGCGATCTTCCAGGCGGGAATGGCGATCGGAAAATTCCAGGGCGTGATCATGCCGATCACCCCTAAGGCCTCGCGCGTCACCTCGATTCCCAATCCGGGACGCGTCGAGGCGATCACCTCGCCCCCGGAGCGCAAGGCTTCGCCGGCGAAGAACAGGAAGATCTGTCCGGCCCGGCCGACTTCGCCGAGGCCTTCCGCCAGGGTCTTGCCTTCTTCGCGCGACAGCAGCCGGCCCAGTTCGTCGCGCCGGGTCAGAATCTCGTCGCCGATGGTCTTCAAGACGTCGTGACGCTGCTGCGGCGTCGTCCGCGACCAAGCGGCGAAGGCCCGCTCGGCCGCCGCCACCGCCTGGTCGACCTCGGCCGATCCGCCCCTTGCGTAGAGCCCGACGATGTCGCTGGTGTCGGACGGATTGACGTTCGGTGCCGCGTCATGTCCGGCCACCCATTCGCCACCGATGAAATTCGCCTTGATATCGTCCATCGCATCTCTCCTGTTCAAACCTTGGTCCGCGCCGCCGCGGCCGCCCGCAAGCCCGAGACGGTCGCCTGCGGGGTCAGCGTCTCGATATCGGTCACCAGTTCGATCACCGCCGGGCCGCGGTGCGCCAGGGCCCGTTCCAGGGCCGGCCAGAACGCCGCGGTGGCGGTTACGCGTTCGCCGGAAGCGCCATAGGCCCGGGCCAGGGCGACGAAGTCGGGATTGGCCAGGTCGGTGCCGAAGACGCGCCCCGGGTAGGAGCGTTCCTGGTGCAGCCGGATGGTGCCGTAGCTGTTGTTGTTGACGACGACGACGACGATGGGCAGCCCGTATTGGGTCGCCGTGATCAGTTCCTGCGCGTTCATCAGGAAGCACCCGTCGCCGGCGAAAGCGACGACCGGACTGTCGGGTTTGGCCAGTTTGGCGGCGATGGCCGCCGGAATGCCATAGCCCATGGCCCCGCTGGTCGGCGCCAGTTGGGTGCGGAATCCCCGGTAATGATGGAAGCGATGCAGCCAGGTCGTATAGTTCCCGGCGCCGTTGGTCACGATGGCGCCGGGGCCGAGCCGCTCGCTCAGACCGGCGGCGATGGCCGCCATGTCCACCGCCACGGCGGCGCGGCCGTCCGAGGGCGTCGACCAGGCGAGATAATCCCGGCGCAGGCGCAGGCTCCAGTCCCGCCAGGCGACGTCCGCGGCGGTCAGCCGCAGGGCGGCGGCGGCGAATCCCCCGGGGCTCGCCACGATGGGCAGGTCGGCGGCATAAACGCGCCCCAGCTCTTCGGGGTCGGCGTGAATATGGATCAGGCGCTGTTTCGGCTTGGGGATGTCGAGCAGCGTATAGCCGCTGGTCGAGGCCTCGCCCAGCCGGGCGCCCAGGATGATCAGCAGGTCGCTTTCGCCGATATGCTTTTCCAGCGTCGGACTGACCCCCGGGCCGAATTCGCCGACATAGAGGTCATGCCGGGTATCGAGCAGATCCTGGCGCCGGAAGGAGGCGACGACGGGAAGCGACCATTGCTCGACGAACCGCCGCAGGTTTTCGCAGGACGCCGCATCCCATCCGCCGCCGCCGGCGATCAGCACGGGCCGCTGGGCGCCGGCCAGGGCTTGCCTGACCTTTTCCATGGCGTCCTGGCCGGGCGCCTGTTCGGCCAGGCGGGCCGGCGGCGCGTCGACCGTCGAAACCTGATCGCGGAGCATGTCCTCCGGCAGGACGACGACGACCGGTCCCGGCCGTCCATTGAGCGCCTGGTGAAAGGCGCGGCTGATCAGTTCGGGCAGCCGCGCGGCGTCGTCGACCTGGACCACCCATTTGGCGACCTCGCCGAACATCCGGCGATAGTCGAGCTCCTGCCACGCCTCGCGTTCCATGCGGTGGCGCGCCACCTGTCCGATGAACAGGATCATCGGCGTGGAATCCTGATGCGCGGTGAACAGCCCGGTCGAGGCATGGGTGGCGCCCGGGGCGCGGGTGACGAAACATAAGCCGGGCATGCCGGTCAGCTTGCCATAGGCCTCGGCCATGTTGGACGCCGCCGCCTCGTGGCGGCAGACGACGAAATCGAGCCGGCCCGCCGTGTCATGCAGGGCGTCGAGCACCGGAAGATAACTCTCGCCGGGCACTCCGAAAGCATGCCTGGCCCCCTGGATCAGCAGCTGATCGACCAGAATCTGGGCACCGTTGCGCAAATTTGTTGACATTCGAACCTCTCGGATCAGTTGGCGACCCCTCGGGTCAGCTGGTCGCCTCGAGAATTTTTCCTCTGGTTTCGGGCAGCATGAAGGACGCGATGCCGACCAGCGCGTAAGCGACCGCCGCGGCGACGCAGACGGCGGTGCCGAGCCCGAGGCTGTCGCTGCCGAGGCCCACCAGGGTGGGAAACAGGGCGCCGATGCCGCGGCCCGCATTATAGGTGAACCCCTGGGCCGTGCCGCGCAGCCGGGTGGGAAACAGTTCGGCCAGGAACGAACCGACGCCGGCATTCATCGCCGACTGGAAGAAGCCCAGCGGGAAGCCGAGCACCAGGATGGCGCCGGACGAGGTCGCCAGCTGAGTATAGGCCACCACCGTCAGCGTCGCCAGAATGGCGAACAGAACGAAGGCGCGCCGCCGGCCGAGGGCGTCGGAGCAATAACCGCCCGAGATGTATCCGAGGAACGAGCCGGCGATGTTCACGACCAGGAACAGCCCCGTGTTGGTATAGGTCAGGTGCCGGACCACGTTGAGATAGGTCGGCAGCCAGGTGAGCACGGTATAATTGCCGCCCAGGATGCCCATGGAGAGAAGGGCGGCGAAACTGGTGCGGCGGATGATATGGGACTGGAAAATGGCCCAGAACGGCTCGTTGTTTTCCGATGCCGCCGCGAGTTCGCGCGACCGCCGGTAGACCTCGGGCTCCTTCAGGCCGTGGCAGGCCCACAGGACCAGCAATCCCGGGATGACGCTGATGAAGAACAGCCAGCGCCAGGCGATCTCGGGCGGCAGCAGGTTGAAGAGAAGCGTGAACACCAGGACGGCGGCGCCATAACCGACCGACCAGCCGCTTTGCACGGCCGCCACCGCCTTTCCGCGAAATCGAGCGGGAACCGTCTCGGCCATCAGCACCGCCCCGGCCGCCCATTCCCCGCCGAAGCCCAGGCCCTGCAGGGACCGCACGGTCAGAAACTGGCCGTAGGTGGTGGCGAAGCCGCTGAGAAAGGTGAAGGCCGAAAACCACAGGATCATGATCCTGAGGACGCGGACGCGTCCCCAGCGGTCGGCCAGGATGCCGGCGATCCATCCGCCAAGGGACGAGACCAGCAGGGCGACCGTCCCCAAGGCGCCGGCCTGCGTCTTGGAAAGCGCCCACAGGCTGATCAAGGTCGGCAGGGCGACGGCATACATCTGGACATCCATGGCGTCGACCGCCCATCCGCCGAAACAGGCCCAGAATGTCCTTCGCTCTCCGGGTGCCAGCGCGCGAAACCATTGCGGCATCGTTTCCTCCCCCCTCTTGCGTTCTGCTCGTCCTGTCCTTTTTAATACCATACTGAATGCAGACCTGTATTCAGAATTTGCAGACGCCTGGACGCGCCGTGGAATTTAGGATTGAATACGGCCAAGCGGCCAAACCGGGCGGTGTGCATGAGAGGGAATTGGACGCGGATGGGAAAGCGACAGAACGGCGACCAGGGACCGGGGGAGGAGGCGTTTCCCGCCGCCGAAACCAAGACCGTGGTGGAACGGACCTATGAGCAGTTGAAGTCGCTGGCCATTTCCTTCGAACTGCGTCCCGGCGACCGCCTCAACGAGGGGCAGCTCTCGGCCCGGCTGGGGATCAGCCGCACGCCGTTGCGCGAAGCGCTGAATCGCCTGGCCGCCGACGGATTCCTCACCCTGTCGCCCGGCCGCGGCTTCTTCCGGCGCCCGCTCGACCCCAAGGAGATTTTCGATCTTTACGAACTTCGCCTGCAGATCGAAACGGCGGGCGCCCGCCTCGCCGCCGATCGCGCCTCGGCCGCTCAATTGGAGGAGATCGCCCATTTCCTGGAGGAAAGCAGCGCCGACCGGCCGGAGCGGTCGATCGCCGATCTGGTCGGCCTCGACGAAGCCTTTCACCGCCGCCTGATGGCGCTGTCCGGCAACGCCGAGATGCTGCGCGTCCTCGACAATGTGCATGGGCGCATCCGCTTTGTCCGCTGGATCCACATGGAAGGCCGCCGCAGCCATACCCAGGCGGAGCACAAGGCCATCCTCGACGCCTTGCGCGACGGTGACGCCGACCGCTGCGTCGAGCTGCTGCGCGGCCATATCGGCCGGCGGCTCGAACAGGTCGTCGAGGCGGTCAGGGAGGGCTATCTGCGCATCTACATGCCGCCCGCCGGCGCCGCGCAATCGGGGTCCTGACGGGACGGCGGGCCGTCTATTGGATTGACCCCCAGGCCCGCACACCCCATAACCAAGGCAGTCAATCGCACCGGGAGATCTCACCATGCGGCTGTTCGGTCGCGTCATCCTCGTGATCCTGGCGATCATCGGCAGTCTGACCCTGGTCATCGCCGGCCTGGGCACCGTCGTCGCCCTCAAGCAGCGGCCCGAACCGCTGCCGAAGCAGATGGTTCTGGTGCTGGACCTCAACGCCGGCGTGGTCGAAACCGCCCCCGACGGCCCCCTGGCGCAATTGGGGATGGGCCATGCCTATGTGCTGAAGGATCTGCTCGAAACCCTGGATCGGGCCTCCCGCGATCCCAAGGTCACCGGTCTGGTGGCGCGCCTCGACAGTGGCGCCATCGGCATGGCCAAGGCCCAGGAAATCCGCGACGCCGTTCTCGCCTTCCGCAAATCGAACAAGCGGACTCTGCTGTTTTCCTCGGGTCTCGGCGAGTCCGCCAACGGGACGGTGCCTTATTACATCGCCTCGGCCTTCCAGGAGATCTGGCTGCAGCCCTCCGGCGACATCGGATTGACCGGCTTCGCCGCGGAAAGCCCGTTTTTCAAGGGAACGCTCGACCTGCTCGGCGTGAAGCCCGAATTCGGCGCGCGCCATGAGTACAAATCGGCCATCGAGATTTTCACGCAGACCAAATTCACCAAGGAAAACCGCGAATCCCTGCAGATCCTGCTCGATTCCTGGACTCGCCAGGCCATCGCCGGCATCGCCGCCGGCCGCAATCTTTCGGACGATCAGGTCAGGGCCCTGATCGATCGGGCGCCCCTGCTGGCCGACGAGGCGAAAAAAGGCGGATTGATCGACCGCCTGGCCTATTGGGACGAAGTGGAAAAGGCGCTGACGGAAGGGGGGGCCAAGCTGGTCGGCCTGAACCGCTACGCGGCCCGGCTCGACGCCGAGCCCAACGCCGTCAAGGTCGCCCTGATTTACGGCGTCGGCGCCGTGCAGCGCGGCGACGGCGAAAGCAGTCCCTTGGCCGAGGGCAATGTGATGTCGTCCGAGCGGATCACCAAGGCCTTTCGCGATGCGGCCAAGGATCCCGACGTCAAGGCGATCCTGTTCCGCATCAACAGCCCGGGGGGATCCTACAGCGCCTCGGACTCCATCTGGCGCGAGGTCGGCAACGCCCGCGCCGCCGGCAAGCCGGTGATCGTCTCGATGGGCGACGTGGCGGCTTCGGGGGGGTATTTCGCCGCCATGGCGGCCGATCGGATCGTCGCCGAACCCGGCACCATCACCGGATCCATCGGCGTGTTCACCGGCAAGATGGTGCTCGCCGACTTTTGGAAGAAACTCGGGGTGTCCTGGGACGAAATCCACAATGGCCAGAACGCCACCTTGTGGAGCAGCAACAGCGCCTTCACCGCCGCCGGCTGGGAGCGGACGAACGCCATCCTCGATCAGGTCTATGGCGATTTCACGCAGAAGGCGCAACAGGGGCGCAAGCTGAAGGCCGAAGACATGGACAAGGTCGCCCGCGGCCGCATCTGGCCCGGCGACGAGGCCAAACGCGTCGGATTGGTCGATCAGAACGGCGGTTATGCGACGGCCATCGTGCAGATCCGCGAACTGGCCCGCCTTCCCACGCAGATGCCGGTCTCGCTGGTGCAATTCCCGCGGGTCAAGCAGCCCCTGGAGTATCTGATCGAGATGGCGCAGAGCGGCCATCTGCCCGGCGAGTTGACGGGAACCTTCGCCGCCGAGGCGCGGTTCTGGCAGTTGGCGGCCGCCCTGAAGCCGCTGACCGAACTCCTCGCGGCGGGTCCGTCCGAACTGAAGATGGCGCCGATCGAAGTGAAATAGGGCAGCGGACCGCGAAAGCGCCGTCCTGGAAGAATAAGGAAAAGTGGCACCGGCAGGGACGCCGGTGCCACTCATGCCTTTAATTTCTTGGCGCCGCAGCTTTCAACCGGGCTCTTCGCTCGACAGCCGTTCGAACGCGTGGTCGAGCGAACGGTGGAGCCCCGCCAGTTCGGCGGCGCCCAGGCGGTTTTCGACTTCGTCTTGCGCCGCCCGCCAATGGCCTTCGGCCATCAGGCGGGCCCGGCGGCCTTCCGGCGTCAGCCGGACCACCTTGCTGCGCCGGTCCTCGCCCCGCTCGACGAGGAGCATTCCGCGGGATTCCAGGGGAACCAGGGTCCGGGTCAGACTTGTCCGGTCCATCCCCATCAAGGCCGCCAGTTCATGAATGCTGGGCGGCCCGCAGTGGGCCAGATTGGACAGCAGGGAATATTGGGTGAGAGTCAGTCCGTCGGCCTGCAGATGGGCGTCGTAGATCCTGGTCATGCTTCGGGCCGTGCGGCGCAGGCGGAAGCAGGTGCATCCCTTGACCGTGGCTTGATCCGGCATTTCCTGTATTCCTGTCGTCGAGTCCTGAACAACGGCGCGATCCGGCGAGGGTTGACGCCCCGCCCGGGAATGAATATGTGTATATACACTTGTTTGTGCGGTCAAGAGTAAGGGATTCCGATGCACGCTTTGGCTCGCTGGACCGGACGCCGTTTCCATTACGCCTGGATCGTCGCCGGCGCCATCTTCCTTGCCCTGCTGACCGCCGCCGGCGTGCGCGGCACGCCGGGCGTCCTGCTGGTACCCCTGATGAACGACATGGGATGGGATCGCGCCACCATCTCCTTCGCCATTTCGGTCGGCATCGCCCTCTACGGCCTGACCGGCCCCTTTGCGGCGGCGGTCATGCAACGTTTCGGCATCCGCCGGACGCTGCTGGCGGCGCTTTTCCTGCTCTCCCTGGCCGTCGCCTCGACGACGCTGGTCCGCACGCCCTGGCAGATGGTCCTGACCTGGGGCGTCCTGACCGGGCTGGGCACCGGCACCGTCGCCCTGGTCCTCGGGGCGACGGTGGTCAACCGTTGGTTCAAGAAGCAGCGCGGCCTGGCCATGGGCCTCCTGACCGCCAGCACGGCCACCGGCCAATTGATCTTTCTGCCGCTGCTGGCCAGCATGATCGAAACGCAGGGCTGGCGCTCGGCCACATTGATCGTCGCCGGCGCCACCGCCCTGGTCATCCCCGTCGTCTTCCTGCTGGTCCCCGAGCGGCCGGCCGATCTGTCGCTGCGCGCCTACGGCGCCGACGATACGGATCCGGATCCGCCCAGCATCGGAAATCCGCTGGCCATCGCCTTCTCGGCCCTCGGGCGCGGCATCCGGAAGCCGGTCTTCTGGCTGCTGTGGAGCAGCTTTTTCGTCTGCGGCCTGTCGACCAACGGCCTGATCGGAACGCATCTGATCGCTCTTTGCCTCGATCACGGATTGCCCGAGGTCAGGGCGGCCGGCCTGCTGGCCACCATGGGGCTGCTCGATCTGGTCGGCACCACCCTGTCCGGCTGGCTGTCCGATCGCTACGACAATCGCATCCTGCTGGCCTGGTACTACGGCCTGCGGGGCATTTCCCTGGTGTTCCTGCCCTTTTCCGATTTCAGCTTCTTCGAGCTGTCGATTTTCGCCGTTTTCTACGGATTGGACTGGATCGCCACGGTCCCGCCGACCGTTCGCCTCGCCACCGAGGAATTCGGCGATCGCGACGCGGCGATCCTGTTCGGCTGGATCGCCGCCGGCCACCAGATGGGCGCCGCAACGGCGGCCTTCGGGGCCGGCCTGCTGCGCAGCGAACTCGACAGCTATTTGTACGCGTTCCTGATCGCCGGCGCGGCCTGCGTCCTGATCGCCCTCACCTTGCTGGGCGCCCGTTTCATGCGCCGTCCGGCCCTGGCGGCGGCGGAATAGGATCGGCTTTCCGGCCGACGATCAGAAACTCCTTATTGCCTTCCGGGCCGGTGATCGGGCTTTCGACGATGCCCCGCACCGTCCAGCCCGGCAGGCCGGCCAGCCACCGGCGGATCCGTTCGCAGACCTCGGCATGCAGGTCCGGCTCCCGCACCACGCCCCCCTTGCCGACCCGCCCCTTGCCGACCTCGAACTGCGGCTTGATCAAGGCGACCAGCCAGGCCTGGGGCCGGGTCAAGGCGAGCGCCGCCGGCAGCACCACCTCGAGACCGATGAAGCTGGCGTCGCAGACCACCATGTCGACCGGTTCGGGAATCTGCTGGGCCGACAAATGGCGGGCATTGGTGCGTTCCAGCACGATCACCTTCGGATCGTTGCGCAGCTTCCAGGCCAACTGCCCATGTCCGACGTCGACGGCATAGATCTTCGCCGCGCCATGGGCCAGCAGCACGTCGGTGAAGCCCCCGGTCGACGCGCCGACGTCGATCGCCGTCAATCCCGCCGGATCGACCTCGAAAGACTCGATGGCCTTGGCCAGCTTCAAGCCGCCGCGCGAGACCCAGGGATGGTCCTGGCCCCGCACTTCGATGGCGGTCTCCTCGTCCAGCGGCAAGCCCGATTTGTCGAGGCGCCTCTCGCCCGAGAACACCAGTCCGGCCATCACCAGGGCTTGCGCACGGGTCCGGCTTTCCACCAGACCGCGCTCGACAAGCAATTGGTCCAATCGCTTCTTCGTCATGATCGCCGCATGATGCCGAAGCCTCGGCGGAATGACCAGGAGTCATTGCTTTTTGGAAATTGCGTCAAACCACAATATTCGGTAACTTTATCTCTGCGCACCGTCCGCGGGGATGGATCCGATACGGCGCTTGCCGTTCTCCAGCGAAGATTCCAGCCGGGAGGTATGGCAAAAATGTTTCACCGCTTGTCGCATTTGTGAAATCCGACTGGCATCGATCCAGGAAGAGCGCTATGACCTTTGCGCATTCATCTCGACCGCAGCGCATATCCCCGCGCGTTGATGAGCGTGTGACTTTTCTGCCAGCCTATGTTGCGGGCTTTGACGCGACGGCGTAAACTGCCGCCCTTTCATCCGGGGAGTGGATCGTTGGTAGAGTTGCCCACCGATATCGCGGCCATGAGTTTTGAAGATGCGCTTGCCGAGTTGGAACGCATCGTCCGTCAGTTGGAGGAAGGCAAGGGCCGGCTCGACGAGGCGATCGATGCCTATACCCGCGGCATCGCTTTGAAGCGCCATTGCGAAGGCAAATTGGCCGAAGCTCAGGCGCGTGTCGAAAGCATCGTGCTTGGCCCGGAAGGCTCCATCTCCACCCAACCCGTCGATATCGGGTAAAGGAAGACAATCGCTGTGACCACATTGAAGGCCGCCCTCGCCGAAACCGCCATTGCGGTGAACGCGGAACTCGACCGCTTGTTGCCATTGGCCGAAGGACCGGAAAATCGCCTCATCGAAGCCATGCGTTATTCGACGCTCGACGGCGGCAAAAGACTGCGCCCCTTCTTCGTGCTGCAAACCTCCCGCCTGTTCAACGTCTCGGGACAGGCGGCTCAGCGCGTCGCCGCGGCCATCGAAATGGTCCACTGCTATTCGCTGGTGCATGACGACCTGCCGGCCATGGACGATGACGACCTGCGCCGCGGCCGCCCGACCTGTCACAAGGCCTTCGACGAGGCGACCGCCATTCTGGCCGGGGATGCCTTGCTGACCAAAGCCTTCGAGGTTCTGGCCGGCCCCAACACGCATTCCGATCCCCAAGTCCGCTGCGAACTGGTCTGGGAACTGGCCACGGCCTCCGGAGGGCAAGGCATGGTCGGCGGCCAGATGTTCGATCTGCGGGCCGCCGAATTGGACATGGACGTCCAGGCGGTCACCAGGCTGCAGAATTTGAAGACCGGCCGTCTGATCGACTTCTCCTGCGAAGCCGGCGCCATTCTCGGCAAGGCCCCCTGGCAGTTGCGCCAGGCGCTCAAGGCCTATGCCCACGACCTCGGCCTGGCCTTCCAGATCGCCGACGATCTGCTCGATGTCGAAGGCGATCCGGCGAAGGTCGGCAAAGGTTTGCGCAAGGATGCCGAGGCGGGAAAAGCCACGTTCGTTTCGCTGTTGGGAATCGAACGCGCCCGCGCGCAGGCCGAGATGCTGTCGCACCAGGCCGCCCAGCACCTCGATTGTTTCGATGAAAAAGCCGATCTGCTTCGCGAGGCCGCCCGCTTCGTCGTAGAACGCAGCCAGTGACGAGTTGATGAGACGATGAGCAAAAGACCTCTGTTGGACAAGGTTCAGGAACCCTCGGACATCCGCGCGATGGACCTGGAGGATCTGACGCAGCTGGCGGACGAGCTTCGCCACGACATGATCGAATCGGTGTCGGTGACCGGGGGCCATCTGGGCGCCGGGCTCGGGGTGGTCGAACTGACGGTGGCGCTGCACCATGTGTTCGCCACGCCGGACGACCGGCTGATCTGGGACGTCGGCCACCAGGCCTATCCGCACAAGATCCTGACCGGCCGGCGCGACCGGATGCGGACGCTGCGCCAGGGCGGCGGCCTGTCCGGCTTCACCAAGCGCTCG
>JAATGN010000043.1 GCA_015654615.1 Rhodospirillales bacterium | reverse complement strand
TTCCAGCATCAGTTCGAACATGCGCCGCTTGGCGGTCGGCGTCATCGGTTCGATCAGGGCCTGGTTGCCGTCGCGCAGATCGACGCTGCACCAGATGGGGGCGGCGGTGATGGCGCGGTTCGGCCATTGCCGGTCGGGCAGGGAAACCGGGGTGAAAGCGCGGTATTTGTCGAAAGGCATCTTGTTCATCGTCGGTGACTCCTCGAGAAGAAAAAAGCAATTGCGGGATGAGGAGCGGCGTCAAAGTCGCGCCAGGTGACGGACGCGCGAAAGCGTCAGCCGGCGCAAGCGGTTGAACGGACGAAGAACGACGACGGAAGGGTTAGAAAAGGACCGATGGGATCCCATGAACGGCAGACTCCACAGACGAAACGCCAACGACGATGCCCCGGTCTCCAACGGAGGCCGGGCCAGGAAGTCGCAGAAGCGCCTGCTGGGGTGTCCAGATGTTCATTCGAGAATAATTAGCATCATCGATCCTTCACGTCCAGAAGTTCGATGTTGCGTCGGGCCAGATCGGCCGCCGCGGAGGTGGGGGCGATGTCCAGAACCTTGAGCCAGGCCTGGCGGGCTTCCGCCTCGTTGCCGGCCAGGCGCTTGAGGATTCCGTTTTCCAGCCAGGCGTCCTGATAGAGCGGATCCAGCTTCAAGGCCCGCGCGACGTCGATCTCGGCGCCGCCGCGATCGTCGAGGTAGCGTTTGGCCGCGGCGCGGAAGGTCAGCGCGTCGACCCGATCGGGCGCCACCTTGAGGGCGCGGTCGAGATCGGCCAGGGCATCCCGGTAATTCTTCGCTTCGGCCAGACTCTGGGCGCGGTCGACCAACAGGTCGGGGGCGTCGGGAACCAGTTTCAAGGCCGCCGTCTGGGCGGCGTTGGCCCGTTCCGGATTTTTCGCCAGCAGCCAGGCCTGTCCGGCTTGCGCCAGCATGCCGGCCCGCAGCTTGACGTCGGAATGGCTGCCCGCCGCCAGATCCTCGAGCCGGCTGGCGCCCTCCTCGAACTGCCGAAGACCGATCAGGGCGATGGCGCCGCAATGGCGCGCCGGCTCTCCGCCGCCGAGGCTGCTCCAGGCCAGGGACTCTTCCCAGCCCTCCTCGGGTTTCTGGCGCGCCAAGGCGATGCAATGCTTGTATTGGGCCGCATTGTCGATGCCTTCGCCGGTGCCGCGCGGCGGCGTCGTGGCGGCCGGTCCCGCCGTCGATGGAGTTTTGGGGCCCGGCAGATCCTTGCCGGCGGCCAGGGTGGGCATGGTCTGGGCGACCAAAAGAGCGACGGCGAGAAAGAGGCGTTTGGGCATGTCTTGTTCCTGGCTGGGCAACGGCGGTACAGTCCGACCAAACGTTCACGATTGCAAGGACCGCCATGCGCCCTCGGCTTTTCTGCTTCGGTCTCGGCTATAGCGCCGAAGTGTTGGTCCGCCGTTGCCTGGCGGCGGGCTGGCAGGTGGCCGGCACCGCCCGCGACGCCGGCCGCCTGGCCCGTTTGACCGAACTCGGCATCGAGACCTTCCGGTTCGACCGTCAGCATGCGCTGCCGGGCGGCGCCCTGGCCGGATCGACCCACATCCTGACCTCGGTGCCGCCGGATGCCGACGGCGACCCGGTGCTCGACCTTGCCCGGCCGGCGATCCTGGCCGCCAGGGACACCCTGTCCTGGCTCGGCTATCTTTCGACCACCGGCGTCTATGGCGATTACGCCGGCGCCTGGGTCGACGAACGCTCGGCCCTGCGCCCGGCGTCGGCCAGATCCTGGCGGCGGGTCAATGCCGAGGCCTCGTGGCTCGATTTGCATCGCACCTCCGGCCTGCCGGCCCATCTGTTTCGGCTGGCCGGGATCTATGGGCCGGGGCGCTCGGCCCTCGACGAGGTGCGGGGCGGCACGGCGCGGCGGATCGTCAAGCCCGACCAGGTCTTCAGCCGCATTCACGTCGAGGACATCGCGACCGTTCTGCAGGCTTCGATGGAAAAGCCGGCGCCGGGCGCCGTCTACAATGTCTGCGACGACGAAGCGGCGCCGCCGCAGGATGTCGTCGCTTTCGCCTGCGGCCTGCTGGGCGCCGCCGTTCCCCCGGAAATCCCCTTCGATCAGGTCGCGTTGTCGCCGATGGCGCAAAGCTTCTGGGCCGACAACCGCCGTGTCCGTAACGACCGCATCAAACGCGACCTGGACGTGACCCTGCGCTTCCCGACCTACCGCGAGGGCCTGCGGGCGCTGGCTGAAAAAGGTTAACCACCAAGACACCAAGGCACCAAGGCGCTTTCCGAAACGCCCGGCGGCGGTTGCAAATTTGATGCGCCGCAGGCATTCACAACGTCATTCCGGCCGACTGCCTGCGGCAAGACGGGAAAATGCCTGCGGCGCATTCCGTCGCCTTGGTGTCTTGGTGCCTTGGTGGTTATCTTACTTTTTAGCGTGAGGTGGCTGCCTCGACCTTGCGCAGCAGGCTTTCCAGGACGTCCAGCATGCGGGCGATGTCGGCCGGTTCGCTCAGGCGGTGGCCGGAGGATTTGACCAGCGTCACCTCGATGTCGTCGGAGATCAGATGTTCCTGCAGGCGCAGCGCCGTGCGCCAGGGGACGTCCTCGTCCTTCTGGCCGTGGATCAGGCGGATCGGGCAGGTCAGATTGATCGGGCCGTGCAGCAGCAGATGCTGGCGGCCGTCCTCGATCAGGCGCCGGCTGACCGGGTAGGGCTCTTCGGCATAACAATCGTCGATCAGCACCCGCCCGTCGCGCAGCAGGGTCTGTTTCTGCTCCGGGCTGAAGGCGTCGAAAATCAATTCCTCGGTGAAGTCGGGGGCCGCCGCCAGTCCCAGAAGACCGGCCACCCGCGGGCGCCGGGCCAAGGCGGCGAGCAGCATCAGCCAGCCCCCCATGCTCGAGCCGACCAGGATCTGGGGGCCTTCGGTCAGACGATCGAGAACGGCGACGGCATCGTCGGCCCATCTGCCGATCGTGCCGTCCTCGAATCGGCCGGCGCTTTCGCCGTGTCCGAAGGCGTCGAAGCGGACAAAAGCCTGTCCGCGTTCGCCGCAGAAATCTTCGACCGCCAGGGCCTTTCCGCCGCTTTTATCGGATTTGAAGCCATGGAGGAAAACGATCCCAGGGTTTTTTCCGGCCAGTTTGCTGTATGCGATTGTGGTGCCGTCAGCCCGTGTTAATATCCCGGCCGTTCCGGCGGCGTGGGCCGCCTTTTCGTTTTGCATCATTTCCATTTTTCCAAGTTCGGAATGTCCTCAGAAGATAACGATACCCCTGCCGTTCCGTTGACCGGTGAACGCCGGAACGTGGTGCTGCAAGTCCTGCCGTCGCTGGTCACCGGCGGCGTCGAGCGCGGCACCATCGACGTCGCCGGCGCCTTGGTCGAGGCGGGCTGGACCTCCCTGGTCGCCTCCAACGGCGGCCACATGGTGCGCGAATTGGATCGTCTGGGAGTCAAGCACATCCAACTTCCGCTGCACAGCAAGAATCCCCTGGTCATGCGGGCCAATGTCGGCCGGCTGGAAGACGTCATCGCACGATATGGCGTCGACGTGGTCCATGCCCGGTCGCGGGCCCCGGCCTGGAGCGCCAGTTATGCCGCGAAAAGGAGCGGCGCCCATTTCCTGACCACCTTCCACGGCACCTACAACGTCGGAATGCTGGGGCTGAAGAACGCCTACAACGCCATCATGACGAAGGGCGAGCGGGTGATCGCCATCAGCCATTTCATCGCCGACCATATGCAGGTGGTCTATCGGACCAGCCCCGCCAAGATCCGCGTCGTGCACCGCGGCATCGATCTGTCGCGTTTCGATCCGGCGCGGGTCAGCCAGGAACGCATCATCCAATTGGCCCAGCGCTGGCGTCTGCCCGACGGCTATCCGGTGATCATGCTGCCGGGGCGCCTGACCCGGTGGAAGGGCCAGACGGTGCTGATCGAGGCGCTGGCCATGCTGGGGCGCCGCGACGTGCGCTGCCTCCTGGTCGGCTCGGACCAGGGCCGCGAAGCCTATACGGATGAATTGAAGTCCCTGGTCGAACGGCGCGGCCTGACCGACATCGTCCATATCGTCGGCGACTGCAACGACATGCCGGCGGCTTACATGCTGACCGATGTGGTGGTGTCGGCCTCGACCGATCCCGAGGCCTTCGGCCGGGTCATCGTCGAGGGCCAGGCCATGGGCCGGCCGGTGGTGGCGACCAACAATGGGGCGGCTTCCGAAAATGTCCTCGACGGTCGGACCGGAACATTGGTTCCGCCGAACAATCCGGCGGCCTTGGCTTCGGCCCTGGACGCCGCCTTGGCCATCGGCCCCGCAGAGCGTGAATCGCGCGCCGCCCTGGCGACCCAATTCGTCCGCGATAATTTTACGCGGGAACTGATGTGCGCGCGCACGCTCGGCGTCTATGCCGAGCTGATCGCCGGCTTACCTGCGGAGACCGGAACGGGATGGACGGGCAAAAACGCATCCTCGTGATCAAGCTTTCCGCTTTGGGCGACTTCGTCCAGGCGATGGGGCCGTTTGCCGCCATCCGCGCCCATCACCCGCAAGCCAAGATCACGCTGCTGACCACCAAGCCTTTTGTCGTTCTGGCCGAGCAGAGCCCCTATTTCGACGACATCTGGGTCGACAGCCGCCCCCGTCCGTGGGAGGTGGCCGGCCTCATGCGCCTGCGCAAAAGGCTGCGGTCGGTCAAGTTCGACATGGTCTACGACCTGCAGACCTCGGATCGCAGTTCGTCCTATTTCCACATCATGGGCGATCCGCCGTGGTCCGGCATCGCCCACAATTGCTCGCATCCGCACGCCAATCCGGACCGCGACCTGATGCATACCGTCGAGCGCCAGGCGGAACAGCTGGCCATGGCGGGCATCGCCGTGACGCCGTCCGCCGATTTGTCGTGGGCCAAGGCCGACGTGGCGCGATTCCATCTGCCGGCGCGGTACGCCCTGATGGTGCCGGGCGGCGCGCCGCACCGTCCGGTCAAGCGCTGGCCGGCCGACCGTTTCGCCCTGGTCGCCAACCATCTGGCGTCGCGTGGCGTCACGCCCCTGCTGCTGGGCACCGCCGACGACGAGGACCAGATCAAGGTGGTCACCAACAATTGCCCGGCCGCCCTGTCGCTGTCCGGCCGGACGAATTTTCCCGATATCATCGGGCTGGCGCGCGATGCGGTCGGCGCGGTCGGCAACGATACCGGGCCGATGCATCTCATCGCCGCCACCGGCTGCCCCTCGGTGGTGCTGTTCTCGGCCGATTCCGATCCCGGCCTATGCGCGCCGCGCGGTCCGGTCGCCGTGCTGCGCCGGGACGACCTCGGCACCCTCGAGGTCGACGCCGTGCTCGCCGCACTGACCGAGGGACCGGCCGCTCTGCGCTGAGCAAGCCCGAGCGGTAACTGGAGCAAAACCCCGGGTAGCCGATGCGGCAATTTCCTTTCCGTCATGGCCGGGCTCGTCCCGCGGCTGTCCGGCCATGATGAACCACCAAGGCGCCAAGGCGCTTATCGGAACACCCGGCGTCGGATAGTCGCCAAGCAGCGCCGCAGGCATTGCATCGCTCGTGGTGCTGGCGGTGTCGCGACGATGCCGGAGGCGCCGTGGTCGCTCAGGCCAAAAGTGACTTCGCGTTTTTCTGCTCCTGCAGACTCTAGAGCGATTTGCGATCGGACTGGATCATCGATTTTTCTCGTCATTGCCTTGGATCAGCCGGAATCCAGGGGGCACCCCACGGGCGTTTCCGAGACTCCCGGATCCCCGCTTTCGAGCTTGTGAAATAATTCCAGTGGCACCGGCGTCCCCGCCGGTGTGCCGGCGAAGCCGGCAGCGCAAGAGCGGCCGAGGGGATCGATCTTGACGGAAACGTTTCCGCCGCAGGGCGGCGGACACCGGCAGGGACGCCGGTGCCACTTTCCCTTGCTTCACAAGCTTTTTCGCCGGGACGATGGTACAGGGATTGATCCCGTTTGGTCGCAAACCGCTCTAGAGCCGATGGTTTTCGGTGGAATCGTTCCGCGATTCGGCCAAAGGGCGGAATCGTCCTCCAGGCTTAAGCAACCGGCCCGCCGCTCCGGCAAGCCATCGCGCCACGCCCGGACGGTGGGCGACCATCCAGAACAGCTCGTCCCGGCCCGTTGCCAAGCTGTTCTTGTAGCGGGCGTCACCGGCCAGGAACCGGTAAGTCGATATGCCTTCTGTCCGGTACATCTGCATCGCCAGGACATGGGCGATCAGCCCCGGTCGGGCATGTGCGTCTTCTTCGAAGTGAAAGCCGCTTTGATAAGACGAGATCACGCCTCGCCAATGAAGATTGTAGAGATAGCCGAGGATGGCCTCGCCGGCCCGTACCCTCAGGATATCCGGCACCCCTTCGGCAAAGCCGGTTGAGATCAGGTGTCGATGGAAATCCTTGAAAGAGCGATCGCAAAACGCCCCGCTCTTGCCGCGCCGGCGCCATGACAGGGTGTGCAGCGCCTCGAGCGCATCCAGCCATGTCAAAGCCTGTGCCGCGTCCATGGCCCGATCCAGCGCCAGGGGGCCGCGCTGTTCGTAATATCGGATGGAGCGCCGGATCTGCTGCCGACTGTTTCGCGTCATCGCTGCCAGAGGGCCGGCCGCCGGCAACGTCTGCAGTGTCGCAAAGGGAGCTCCTTGCGGAAGGCGCAACAGACGCGTCGTCAATCCCTGACGCCGGCACCGCCCATTCCATGTGTCGTCCACTCCGGAGAGATACAAATCCTGGCGCCCGAATTCTCGGCTGCCGGCGACGGTCGCCAGGAAGATTGCCGCGGCTTCTTCTTCCCATCCCTTTTCCGTCAGCAGGCTGTTGTATTCCGTCATGACGCGATCCTGCACCGGATCGCCCGTCTCGTTCAAATGCAGCGAGGGGCCGCGCAGCGAGAAGACGTGAGCCTTCCGAATACCGAGGAAACCCAGGCCGACGATCCGCTCGCCATGCCTGATCCGGACCAGCCGGCAGCCCGGATTCGGGTTTCGCAACATCGAGGCGATCCAGGGCCAGGATAAGAACACCGATCCCGCAGATCGCGTTTCCAGGTCCCTCCATTCCGGCTCCAGCCGTTCGGCGGGTGGACAGGAGGAAATGGTCGCCATGCACCTGACGCCATGGCACGGCGGTTGTGGTACCCGGACCTCCATTCCTCTCACCGCCTAACGTCGCCGTCCGTGATCAATCCTCGCCATCCGAGTCTCTCCAACAATTCGTCAGTCTATGTGCTGACGTAGGGATACCGAAGGTTTTTCCATGACTTGATGATGGCCATGACTTCTTATTGCGTTAAGGTCGTTTGCGTTCCGACGGCTCATGGGACGGAGCGATGGGGACGCAGGTCCCATAGGAAAATGCAATGAAGGTCCTTTATCATCACCGCACGGCTTCCAAGGATGGCCAGGACGTCCACATCGAAGAGATGATTGCCGCCATGCGCCGGCAAGGTCACGAGGTGATGGTCGTGGCCCCGAGGACGGCGGAGGCGGTCGCGTTCGGCCATGAGGGCGCGTTGGTGGCCCGGATCAGGAAATCATTGCCGGGAGCGCTCTACGAGCTGCTGGAATTCGGATATTCCTTTTATGCCTATCGCAGGCTGAAGAAAGCTTACGACGCGTTCCGTCCGGATGTCCTTTACGAGCGATACAATTTGTTTTTTCTTTCGGGCCTTTGGTTGAAGAGGCGGACCGGCATCCGCTATCTGCTCGAAATCAATTCCCCGCTGGTTCATGAGCGAAGCCTTCACGGTGGTTTGAAATTGAAGGCACTGGCCGATTGGAGCGAACGGGCTGCGTGGCGCGGCGCCGATATGACGTTCCCGGTGACCAATGTGCTGGCTGATTTCGTGCGGCGGGCCGGGGTGGACGAGACGCGCATCACGGTGGCGCCGAACGGCATCAATCGGCAGCGGTTTCCGGCCGACCTGGACAACAGCGCCATCCGGACCGAGCTTGGATTGACCGGTAAGGTCGTCCTGGGTTTCGTCGGTTTCATCCGAGCGTGGCATGGGTTGCCGCATGTGCTGGACGCCATGGCGGCCATGGAAAACCGCGACCAGTTGCATTTCCTCATCGTCGGCGATGGCCCTGGCCGGGCCGACGTGGAGGAACATGCCCGCAAGATCGGCATGGCCGATAAAATATCCTGCCTTGGATTGGTCGGGCGCAATCGTGTGGCGGCCTATGTTTCGGCCTTCGACATCGCCCTCCAACCAAAAGTGGTGCCCTATGCGTCGCCACTCAAGCTTTTTGAATATATGGGACTCGGTCGCGCCATCATCGCCCCCGACCAGGCCAATATCCGCGAAGTCCTGGTCGATGGCGAGAACGCCTTGTTGTTTCGCGAAGACGATCCCGCTCATTTCAGGGCCAGGATCATGTGCCTCTGCGGCGATGCCGTGCTTCGACGCCGATTGGGCGCGGCAGCCTGCCGCAGCATTGAGAAGAGGGGCTATACCTGGGACGACAATGCCCGCCGGATCCTCGCCTGCGGCATGCGATGACGTCAAAGGCCGTCACCGGAATACAGGCTGTCGTAGGCGGCGAACATCAGGCTCTGATCGAATGTTTCACGGGCGCGACGGGCGTTGGCCGCGCCGATGGCGGCGGCGCGAGACGGGGCGGCCATAAGGGCCGACAGCGCATCGGCCAGAGCCGCCGTGTCCTTGCCGACCACGAAAGGACGGTTGTCTTCGGCCACCATCCGCCGGACGTCGCCCACGTCTGTCGCCGCCACCGGCAACCCGGCCGCCATCGCTTCCAATATGGAAATGGGCATTTGTTCGGTGTCGGAAGACAGGGCAAAGATGGTGAATGACGGCAACAGTCGTTCCGGCGTCGGACATGCTCCGGTGAATATGACGGCGTCGCTGACACCGAGCTCCATTGCCCGTTGCTTCAATGCCGGCATTTCCACGCCGTCGCCGACGATAGCCAGGATGGCGGCCTGCTGACGATTTGCCAAAGCGAACGCCTCGATCAGGCGGTTCAGATTCTTTTCTGCCCGGAGCGCCGCCACGGTGCCGATCACCGGTCTGTCGGTAACCAGGTTATAACGCCTCGCGAAGGTCATATCGGGTTTTCCCCCGAACCGCGCGCAATCGACCCCGTTGGGAATCTGACGCAGGCTTCGTTTCGGCAGGCGCCAGAGATTGCGGGCGATTTCGTAGAGCGTTGTCGACGGCAACATGACGGTCGAGCGATGCAACGCCAGGCGACGTGTCCACACCCGGCGCGGAAGTTGGCGCGCCACCTCTTCCGGCCCGAAGCCGTCTTCCATGTGCAGATGGGGTGACAGGCCGCCCCAATTGGCAAGCGCCCATTCGATCGATCCCCAGTTCGAGGTGACAAGAAGGTTCGGCCGCAAATCCCGCAACATGCGCCGGTAGGTCCGCAGATTGGGCAAAGTCTTGCCGCGCTCGGTGGGAACCTCCAGCAGACGCACGTCGAGATCGTCCGATAGCAGGCCAAGCGCGTCCACATTCCCGTTCATCGACACGATCAGATGCCGGTAGTCTCGGCCGAAATGATTGGCAAGCTGGACAAAGCGCATCTGCGCTCCGCCGACGGCGAAAGACGGAAAAACGTGGAGGAGCGTGCGCGGCGGCCGCATCATGCCGATTGCCGTGCCGGATGACGGGCGCCGAGGGTCGGGATGATCCGCTTGAAGAGCTCGATTTGCCCCTGAGTCGTCGCATCCCAACTATATTGTTGGGCATAGCGGCGGGTGCTGGAGCGATCCGGCAGGGCGGCGAACAAGCGGTGCACGCCATCGGCGACACCGTCGGCCGATCGTTCCCGCATCAACACGCCGGCTTCGGAAGCACCGACCGCTTCCTTGGTTCCCCAGACGTCGGAGGCAACCACCGGAGTGCCGCAGGCCATGGCCTCCAACAGCACATTGGCCCATCCCTCGCGACTGGAGGCCAGGATCAGGGCATCGGCGGCGGAATAGATCTCGGCCAAGGCCTGATGCGGCACTTCGCCTAGGAAACGGATGCGGTCGGCGAGACCTCCCGCCCGGGCCCGCGCCTCCAGGTCGCCGCGGTCGGGACCGCTTCCGACGATCAGCAGTGTGGCCCCCGGCAATTGGCGCATCGCATCGATGACCAAGTGATGGCCCTTGCGCTCGATCAGCAATCCCACCGAAAGCAGGATTTGGCCCGATACGCCAAGTTTCGCGCGGGCAATCGTCCGGTCGCGAGGTTGGAAGGAGACCAGATCGACGCCGTTGCGCAAGGTCCGCATTTTTTCAGCCGCGACGCCCAGGTCGAGCAGCGGCTGTTTCAAGGCTTCACAGACGGTGATCACTTCATCGGCGAGGCCCGCCGCCCACCGGATCTGGGCCCGCGGCAGCGTAAATTGAGGGATCAGATTGAGATCGGTGCCCCTGGCGGTGATGACCAACGGCTTGCCAAGCTCGCGAGCGATCAGGGCCGCCGCCACCCCGTCCGGATAGAAATAGTGAGCGTCGATGAGGTCGAAATCGGTCTCGGTTCGCAAGCGGCGCACAACGTTGCGGGTCCACAGATACATCAATGACGGCGCCACCGTCATTCCTACTTTGGGAACGACCGGAAACCGCGGATGCCAAATGCGAATGCCATGGCGTTCCTCATAGGCAGGGATCTCCTTGTAACGGGCCCAAATGCCAAATCGCGGGTTCGCGGAGGGAAACCAGGGAACCGGAGCCACCACTCGCACCTCGACCCGACCGCTGTCCACCAGGTGGCGCAACCGGTTCTCGACGAAGACGCCATTGACAGGTTGCGCCGCATTGGGAAAGAGCGTCGAGAAGGTGACGATCCGGATCGGGCCGTCACCTTTGGCTGTCGCAAGGTTGCTCACGCGACCGTCCATGGTCAGCTTCCGCTCAGTTCGGAATAGAGCTTGCGCGCCTCTTCCTCCCCGTCGAAGGCCACTTTCGATTCGATGAGACCCTTCAGAATAGTGTGTGCGCCGCTTCGATCTTTGCTGTCCGCCAACAGCATGGCCATGTGGTAGGCCACCTGCGGATCCCGCGGATTGGCATCGAAAGCCCGGCGCACCAGTTTCCCACCCTGTTGCCGATCACCATCGCGATAGAGAAGATAACCATAGGTGTCCATGACGGCGGGGGTATCCGGCGATATCGAATAGGCCCGCTTTCCCATCTCCAGCGCGCGCGGATCATTCAGATGGCCATATGTCCAGGCCAGATTGTTGAAGACGATGGCATTCCGTGGGAGCTTTTCGGCCACCATCTCGTACTGGACCGCAGCATCAGGATAGTTTGCCTGGGACAATTGGTCGCCGGCGAGCGCCAGGCGGACATCGGAGTCGTTGGGGTTCGTCTTGATCCATCCCGCCAAAAGCGCATCGGCAGTCCGGTGATCCCCTTTTTTGGCGATCGCCTGGAACAGACGGATAACGCTCACCGAAGACGGCTTTTTATCGAAGGTCTCCCGATAGCGTGCCTCGGCCTCGTCCAATTTTCCGGCAGACAGCAGGAGATCGCCCGGCAGCGCCGAGGCCGTGGGATCGTCGGGATTCTTGAGCCTGGCCTTCTCGGCGATGGCCATCGCGGCGTCCAGGCCATTCATCTTCTGCTCAAGGGCGATGCGGCCGATCCAGGCGGATATGTATCGTTGATCGGCGGCAATGGCACGGTCGAAGGCGGCGCGGGCTTCCTCTTGCCTGCCGAGGAGCGCCAGCGATTGGCCATAGTGTTCATGGATCTGAGGGACGTCGGGAAAGGCCAATGCCAGCTGCCGGTAAAGGGCGAGGCCTTCCTCCGTCCTGCCCAGGGAGAGCAGCGTCCGGGCGGCGAAATCAACGGCGGCCGGGTTGGCCGGTTGATTGCGGGCCAAATCGGCGGCGGCGAAAGCCACCTTGTCTTTATCGCCGAGGGGGATTTGCATTTGCAGCAATTGAATGCGGGGTTGAGCCTCGGTCGGATGGGCCGTGATCGCCGTATTCAGGAAGGGAATGGCGGCGGCCGGCTTATTGTCCCGTCCTTCGATCTGGGCGCGGGCGAGCAGAACCCGCAGATCCGTGGGATTGCGCTTCAAGAGATCGTCAAGCAAATGCCGGGCATCGTCGAATTGGCCGGCCTGCATGTCCAACTCGGTAAGATAGATGGCCGCCGGCACGTAATCCGCATTCTTGGCGAGGGCGGCCGTGAAATCGCTGCGTGCTCCCTGGTCGTCTTCCTTGGCCAGCCGGGCGGCCCCGCGCAAGGTGAGCGGCAGGGCAGACTCCGGTTGGTTCTGCGCCATGTTCGTTGCCGCGGCGATCGCGCGGTCGTAATCGCCGCCGCCGATGTAGGTGGACACCAGCGCCAGATCGACCTGCAGATTCTTGGGATCGCTCTGGACGATGGCCTCCAACTCGCGGATGCCTTCTTCCCGCGTCGTGTCGAGGTGTGTCTGGCTCACGGCCAGGCGCGCCCGGGCCACCGAATTGTTCGGTTGGGCCTTGACGGCCTCGGTCAACAGATCGTTCGCTTCCTTGATTTGACCTTCCGCCAGATATGACGAGCCGAGCAGACCGAGAGCCTCGCCGTCCTCGCCGAGACGATCGCGCAACGGTGCCAGGATGGTAATGACCTTCGCGTAGGCATGAAGGCGGAAGTCGATCGTTGCCAACAGCTTGGCACCGACGAGGTTGTTTGGCTCCGCAGTGTGGAATTTCATCGCGTAATCAAGCGCTTCTTCCAAATTGTCGCTGCCCAGATGGATCAACGCGAGCAGGAAGGAGCCTTGAGGAAATTGGGCGATCGCCGCTTCCGCGGGGCGGACCGTGTCCAGCGCTTCGGCGGTCTTCTTGGCGCGGACCAGCAGCACCGCTTTGAGGTACAAGGCCATCGGCGCATTGGGAATTTGCTTCAAGACTTCATTGATCTCGAGCTTGGCGTCCTCGTCGTGGCCGGTCGCCATCAGCGCCAGGGCCAGACTCTGCCTGGCCCCGGTGTCACTCGGAATGATCTCGAGCGAGGCGCGGTAGTTTCGGACAGCCGTGTCGGGATCCTTGGCCAGACGGCGCAGGTCTCCCTTGATGGTCAGCGCTTCGGCACTTTTGGGATTGTTCGACAGCACGCCGTCAATGACCTCCTCGGCCCCCGCATTGTCATTATGCGCCATCAGGAGGCGGCTTCGCGTGGTCCGGCTCGTTTCGCCGGTCGGATCGGCATCCAGGGCGGCCTGCGACTCCTTGTCGGCATCGCCCGGATTTTTCAGGGCGAGATAGGCTCGGGCACGAAAAGACAAGACGTCCGCCTTGCATTTCCGATCGTCGGTACAAGGCGTGACATTGTTCAGCAGTTGCTGGAATTTTCCTTCGGCCAGGTATGTGTTGGCCAGCAGAGGGCTGACCTTGGCGGCGGGAAAGCCATTCTCGCGGGCCTGGACGAGATCCTTTTCCGCGGCGACGAAATCGCTGCTGCGAAATTCGAGGAGGCCGAGTTCGAAACGGGCGTCGGGATTGTTGGGGTTGGATTTGACGGCTTTTTTCAACTGGATCAGCGCCGTCCGATAGTCGCCGTTCTTGATCAGGGTGCGGCCTTCGGCGAGCAGGCGAAAATCCTCGGAGCTTTCGGCGGCGAAGACTGGCAGGGCGGCCGTCGCCGCAAAGGCGACCAGCATCGCCGTCAAGCAGGGGCGATAGACTCTCATGAACGGTCCTTTCTCTTGATGACCATATTCGCGGTGCGCATGATTTCGTAGAGGGTCGGGCGGGACACCCCCAACAACTGCGATGCGTCCGAGACATTGTTGTTCGTCAGCGCGAGGGCGCGGATGACCGCGTCGCTCTCCGCTTGCATGCGGATCTGGCGCAAGGTCGGGATGAGCGCCGAGTCCGCATCCGCCGGCAGGTCCAAGTCGAGGTCGGTGGCGGTAATGCCCTTGCCATCGGCCATCAGCATTGAGCGTTTCACCCTGTTTTCCAACTCGCGCACATTGCCCGGCCAGGAATAGCTGCCGATGATCGCCAGCGCCTCCGTGGTGAAGCTTTTGGGCGCCCGTTGGAAATCTTTGGAATATTTGGCGCGAAAATATTTGGCCAGGAGGATGGCGTCGCCGGGGCGTTCGCGAAGAGGCGGTATGTGCATGCTCACCTCGTTCAGGCGGTAGAACAGGTCTTCCCGGAACGAGCCTTCCTTCATCATCGCCGCAAGATCGCAGTTGGTCGCCGAAAGGACACGGACATCGACGGAAATTTCCTTTCGGCCGCCGATCCGTTCAATGGTGCGATTTTGCAGGAATCGCAGCAATTTGGACTGCAGCGATAAGGGCATGTCACCGATTTCATCGAGGAAAAGCGTACCCAGATGGGCCTGTTCGACTTTGCCGATCGTCTGTTTGACCGCACCGGTAAAGGCTCCCTTCTCGTGGCCGAACAGTTCGCTTTCCAGCAGGTTGTCGGGGATGGCCGCGCAGTTGATGGCGACGAAATTTTGGCCGGAACGCGCGCTCAAATCATGGATCGACCGGGCGAGTATCTCTTTTCCGGTGCCGCTCTCGCCTGTAATCAGCACGGCGATGTTGGCCGTGGCGACTCGTTCCGCCGTGCGGCAAAGGCTCATCATCTTGGACGACGATGCCACCAACCCCGTGAGAGGGGAGGTTTGTCCCTTGACGAGCTGTTCGTTCTCTTCCTCAAGGTCATACAGATGGAGCGCTCGATTGATGATCAGCCGCATGGCGTCGGGATCGATCGGCTTGGGATAGAAGTCATAGGCGCCCAGGCTGACCGCTTTGAGGGCATTGGCCCGTTCCTCATTGCCGCTGGCGACGATCACCTTGGTGAGCGGCGCCAGTTTCAGCAGATCTTCCAAGACGGCCAACCCCTCGCTGGCGCCGTTCGGATCAGGTGGCAGGCCAAGATCCAAAATGACGACCCGCGGCCGATATCGATCGAACATCTCAAGGGCTTTCGGCCCCTCCTCAGCGGCAAGAACCTCAAATTCCTCCGCCAACGCCCATTTCATCTGCGTGCGAATGCCAAGGTCATCTTCAACGATAAGGATCTTTCGTTTTTCTTCAGTCATCCTTCCCTCGTCTTCAAAGCGATGTCTTCATGAACGGCCAAGGAGGGGGCGGCGGCCATCGACATGACAATCCGCATGGTCGTACCGCGCTGCGGGGTCGAATCCACCTCGAGTTGGGCCCCCATTTCACGCACCAGATGCCGGGTCTGATAGGCGCCGATCCCATATCCGGAGGACTTGGTGGAAGCCAGCGGGCGGAATAGCTCTTTGTTGACGAAAGCTTCGTCCATGCCGGGGCCGTTATCCGAGACTTCAATGACGGTCCGCTCGCCATGAACGCGCAATCGCAGGACGACGGCGCCCGAGGGCCGAACCGCCGACAGCGCGTTGTCAATCAGCAGATCGAGAACGGAAATGAGCGTCGCTTCGACCGCGACGGCGCAGACAGGGGCGGGTGGAAGGTCGAGGGTCAAGCTGGCGGCGGTCTGCCCCCAATGTGTGGCGACGCCGCCGAGGATGGCCGTCAGTTCCAAGAGTTGCGGCTTCGGTGGCTGCCGGCGTCGAGCCGCCAGCTGTTCCATCATCGCGCGCATCCGACCGACGGAATTGTCGATGGTCTCGAGCATGTCCTTCTGAAAATCCGGGTTGTCGCCGAACTTTTTCGCATTGGCGAGCATCAGGGACATCTGTCCCACGACGTTTTTGATATCGTGCACGACGAAGGCGAATTGCCGGTTGAAATCCTCGAGCCGGCGGGCCGAGCGCAGAGCTTCCGCCGTCACCTCCTCGGCAAGGTAGCTGGCGGCCTGAATCGCCGTCGTGGCGAGCAGGTCGCGGTCTTCCCAGTCCAGGCGACGGGATGCCCTGGCCTGGTCGAGAACGACGAAGCCGAGCATGTCGCCTCGATGGACCAGCGGCACGATCAACCACACCGCCGGACGGCCGGTGATCCACTCGGGAAGCGTCAGATTGTCATAGCGATCGGGTGACAAACGGTATTCGTCGATGTCGATGACGCGGCAGGTCCGGCGGAAGAACTGAATCAGCGCGGAATCGGCGCGGACCGCCGGGTGCGGGGTGGAAAGGTTCCAGACCGCATCGGCGAAGAAGCATTCGTCCTGGCTCTGTAGCACCCAAAGCGCGCCGGCGGGACTATCCATCAAATCGGCAATCGCATGAACCAAACGTAGTCCCAAAGAAAGTGGTTGTTGTGAAGATATTATCTGAACAAATCGCAACCATTCTTCTCTATAGTCATATTTATAAGAGAAAAAATTCTTCAAAATAAATATTTTTGCCCGAGATTTTATTTGTGATGAGGCAAGGCTCACCAGCATGATGAGAAGAGCCGCCACCATGAAGGTAATCTGCAGCGGTCCCCCCCATTTTTCCCCGGCCATACGGATGTAATAGGCAAAGCCGGCCATCGTCAGCAGATAGGAACCGCTGGCGACCAGGGCCATGGTGTAGAGGGTCGCCTTTGGAGACGCGATGATCTTCCTCTCGGATTGATGCCGCCAATTCCTCAAGCGATAGAAAGAATTCATGATGAGCGGCGCGACGAGCACGGTGATCAGGCTGCGCGCGGTCACAAAAGCCCCGTCGACGGAGCCCTGTACCAAGGCATCCGAATAAATGAAGAAATCGAAGGTCATGACCGTCCCGAGGCCAAGGCAAAGATGTTTGATTCCCCAACGACCAGGGGGGGAACTGGTGCGCAGAAGGTTCTCGATGAGCAGAAGGCCGATGACCGGCAGGACGATATTGATCAGGGATTTCGCCGCGAGAAGCGAACCGAGTGCCGAGAAACTGGTGAAATAGGAAGACAGGGACACGAGGAGGATGACACTGATGATCGGAATAAATGCGCGCGTGACCAGGATGCGCCGGATCGCGGCGCCCTGGTTGTCACCCAGTCGCCCCCATTGGGTCAGCAGGAAATAAAGCCAACTGCCGGCGCGCAAGAGCTCGGCCAGACCGAGCAGAATGGGGGGGATGGGCACAATATCCGAAGCGGCGATCAGTGCCGCCCATAGGGCGGTCGACAGGCAGGCGACGACGAAATTTCGTCTCTTTATCGTTTCTGTGACGGTGTTCGCGGCGATGGCGGACAGTAACAGATAGACGACAGCGCAAATTCCATAACTTGTGGTGGTGATGACGTCGCTCAAAGTTTATTTCCTCGATCTTGTTTTTCGTCAGCGCGCGCCACTGTTCCAAACGACGGCTTTTACTGTTTGCATGATAATTATTATGTCTAAAAATAAGCTTCCATTTTTTATACAATAAAGATCATATGATAACTTCATTTTGGCATCATGTTCTGTTGCCCCGTAGGGGTAGTTGATCTGCGCCCATCCGGTGATGCCGGGCTTGGCAACATGTCGTTCGTTGTAATAGGGAATTTTTTCCGCAAGAGTCTTGACGAAGACCGGACGCTCGGGACGCGGCCCGACGAAAGCCATGTCACCCTTCAGCACATTGATGACCTGAGGGATCTCATCGATTCTGACCTTGCGGATAAAGCTGCCGACCTTGGTGACGCGCGAGTCGTTTTTCGCCGCCCAACGGGGGCCGTCCTTTTCCGCGTCGGTGCGCATGCTGCGGAACTTGAGCACCATGAAGGACTTGCCGTGCAACCCCACCCGTTCCTGCCGATAGAAGATTGGTCCCTTGCTCTCGAACCTGATCAGCAGGGCCGTCGGCAGAGTGATCGGCAAGGTGAGAATGAGCAGCAGGCTGCTGACCAGAATGTCGAAGGTGCGTTTTACGATCCGATGAAGTATCCCAAGGTTGAACCCGTCCGAGAACAGCATCCAACCGGGATTGATCTCATCGGGGTCGATCTGTCCGCTTTCGCGTTCCCAAAACGATGCATATTCGGTGATCTTGATGCCCTGGAGCTTGCATGACAGAAGATCGCCCACGGGCAATCCACGGCGCTCGGTGCTGGCCACGACCACCTCTTCAACGTTTTTCTCGCGGCAGAAATCGGCGAGGCCGGCCGAAGTGACCCAATAGTCCGCCCGACGCGCGGCGGTTCGCCGGCCGCCTGTGGGCGATTCGGCTCGAACCGGTGGTACGCCCAGCCGGACATATCCGATGATGGTGATCGTGCGGTCGCGGTGTTTGCGGCTCAGGTTTTCGATATTGGCGGCGCGATTGCCCGAACCGAGGATCAGGACACGCCGTTTGAAAGTGTCGACACGATCGATCATCTCGATGAAGGCGGCGCGCCACGCCAGGAGAGCGAGGGAGAATGCCGTCAGTGTGACAAAGCAGAAAAGATAGTTGCCGGTTGGGATGTCGAGGTTGGTGATATGATCGTGAAATAACAATGTTATGGTGGTAATGATGAGAACGGTCGGTACAATTACCATGGTACGCGAAATCACGTCTCCGTAGCGGACGAAGTGCTGGCGGTTGTATAAACCTGCGCATGCCATGCTTGTTATGGTGAAAATGGCGATAAAGCTCGCAAATGCGATGCTAAAATTCGGAGTTATCTTGAAGTTTAACTTTTGTATAATATGATATATTATGAGTGATTGGAAAAATAAGTAAAAACTTTCACCTCCGGAAAGAATTATAGCAGGTATATTAATGTAATGTTTGAAAATACGAAGCATTTCGCTTCTGCCTTTTTTCGGCGTGCGCATTCCAAGAGGAAGAGGTCGCAATCGAGCGCATTTGCCGCGTGCCTTGGTGCACGAGGCCTCACCCATTGTCAGGGTATTCACTCTAAACGGGGCTTCGCCGCCATCTGGGCGAGGGGCGGATCACGTCAGCTATCGGGGCGATCATCAGTGTGGTGCCGAGGCTCATGGCTGAACTCCTACGGGAGGCGATGCCTGAATGCCGGGGCTGAGCGGCTCTCGTTGCAGCCTCATGTCATCGAATTTGACCGAAATTCCATTCCTGATATCCGTGTTTACACACGCGGGAGGCCTTGCGGCAGCCTCCTGGTCAAATGATCAGTTGCAAATTAAAATCTATATAGACTATTTAAAATTGAGCTTTAGCATATCCGAAAGTGAGGTTTCGACGGTAGGATCGGAATCTACTCAGGTAGATTATGAGTAATTATTGATACATGGGTAGATCGCGACGGTTAGCTTTTTTTATTTTCACGAAAATTATCGAGTAAATATTTTGCAAAAATTATTTGTTCATCTCTGAGTGTCGAAGATGATGGCACGATGCCTTCCGGCGCGTCTTCCCATACTACGCGGACAGACCCGCTCGGCATGGGGCTTCATAGGAGCTGACGGTATGTGAAGGTGGTGAAAATGCCGCCTTTGTCCGTCAGTTGTTCATAGGATCCCGATTCGGCAATTTGCCCATTTTTCAGCACATAAATGCGATCGGCATTCATGATCGTGCTCAGGCGGTGCGCGATGACGATTCGGGTCACCGACAGGTGATCCAAGGTGTCCATCACCACCGCTTGCGTCTTGTTGTCGAGCGCGCTCGTCGCTTCGTCCAACAGCAGCATCATCGGCCTTCCGACCAATGCGCGGGCGATCAGCAGGCGTTGGACCTGGCCTCCCGACAAGGTCGTGGCGCCGTCCGTCAGCAAGGTATGCATCCGCATGGGCATGGCTGAGATATCGTCTCCCAGTCCGACCTTGGCGGCAGCCTGCCAACATTCGTCGATGGTGGCGTGCGTCGCTCCCTTGATATTTTCGTAAAGGGAACCTGGCATCAGTCGCCAATTCTGCATGACGACCCCAATTTGGCGGCGCACCGATCGCAGGTTGAGGCCTCGCAAGTCCCGGCCATCGAAATAGAGGGCGCCCGCCTCGGGTCGCTCGAGGCCCAGCAGCAGGCGTATCAAAGTGGATTTTCCGGAACCGGAGGGACCGACCACGGCGATCAGTTCACCGGCATTGACCTTGAGCGACAAGCCATTGAGGACATACGGCATGTTCGGCCCATATCGGAAGAACACGCCGTTGACTTCGACATCGCCGCTTAAGACCCCGGGGTCGGTTTTGGTGACGTCATTCTCGGGTACGGTCCGCAGGATGGGGGCCGCCCGTTGGTAAAGCGGCACCACGGAGGCGACCGCAATCAGCGACTTCGCCAGGGCGAACAACGAGATCAGCAAGGCATTGAAGGCGGCGACGAAAGCCAGGAAAGAGCCGGTGGTCATGCCGGATTCGCCGATGAGGCCGATCGCCAGGAAAATACATCCGAGGCTGAGAACCTCATAAGCGACCCAGAACACCCAAAATCGGTTGCGAAGCCGCCATGCAAGGATCTCCTTGCGGCGCAGTTCGCCGAATTCGGTCCCCCAATTGTTGAAGGCGCGCTCTTCCGCTCCCGCGATTCTCAGTTTGGCGATGCCGGTGATGATTTCCAGGACAAGGCTGTTAATCCGTCCTGAAACCTCTTGCACCCCCATGATGGCGCTCATCAGACGGATACCGGTGACGAAGGTCACAACCGCGAGGAGCAAGATCAACAGCGCCGCGACGATTGCGGCAATCGGCGCGTAATAGATCAGCAATGCGAAGCTGAAGAGGGAGAACGCGCCCGATACCAGGGAGCTTACGACGACGCCGGACAGACTTTTGCGGGCAATCTCCACCACCATCGTTCGTTGCGCCAAATCGCCGGACGAATAATCGGAAAAAAAGGTGAGGGGAAGGCGAAGCAGGCGGTCCATGACCGCCGCTTGCACGATGCCCGAAATACGCCCCTCGATGCGAAGCTGGGCGATGCCCTGGCTCAGTTCGAAAATCGCCGCGGCAAAGGCGGCCGCGACGATGGCGAAGGCAATTTGCACCATCTGAATCGTCTGATGGCCGGGAATGATGGAATCGAACACATAGCCCGTGGCCATGGGAATGGCCGTCGCGATCAGTCCGCCCAGGGCACCGGCCAGGGCGATGGCGGCGAGATCGGTTTTGCACTGTTTGAAACACAGCGTCATGAGGTCGAGCGGCGAAGCGGCTCCGTCGGGCAGGCTTGCGTAGAAGGTGTAGGCGACCGACGACACGGTCTCGGCCAGTTGTCTGGTGAGCACCTGTGCGACGCCGGTGGCCGGATCGTGCAACGTCATCGTGGTCGGCGACTTTTGAAGGATCGCCACCGGTTCTCCCGTGTCCTTGCGGTGAGTGACCATCGGGCCGTTTTCGGCGTTCCACCAGCGTGCCGGCAGCGTCACCTGGCGGACCCGCTGCCGTGATGCGGCGGCGATGTCGGCAATCGTCAGAGGGGGCTCTTCGGCCCGCCGGCGCCCTGCGAAGGGCGGCAACACCATGGTGATGTCCATGGCCTTGCCGACGATGCAGCAGCATTCGAATAAGCTATCGTCGCCAACGGCTTCGGTGCGGCGATGGATCTTGGCGTCGAAGAGCCGGGCGAATCGGGTGAAGGTGTTTTCGGTTTCGTTGACGAGTTGGGCGGCGCGCCGTTTCAGCCGGGCGTCTTCCATCGAGGCGGCGTTGCGAAAGCCGTAGGCCAGGCTGTAAAAGATCCCCTCGTGGAACGCATCGATTTGCGGGGTGGCCTGCCCGGATTGCAGGACGGACTTCGTGGTCAGGCCGTGCAATCTGCGGACGCTGCCGACCCGCAACCAACTCCGGGAGGTGAGGGGGACACTCGCCGTCTGCCCATCGACACCGATCTTTCTGACATCGATGTAGTAGCCGTTTCCATCCTCCAGCCGTGCCCAGGTTACATTCTTGTGGCTGACGATCCGGTCGGTTTCCACCACGTCCAGGTCTTCTCCCGCGCAGATCGACAGGCGATGCGGTCTGCGTGGGGATAAATATTTCGTCACGCCTTGCGACAGGCCGGTTATCCATTGGTCGAGGGCCTTGGCAAGGTGACCGACCAGGGCCTCATCGGCGCTCCAGCGGTCCACCGTGGCGATGCTCATGCGGGAAATGTGCGAATCACCGGCGCTCAGGGCCAGGAGATGAATACCGTCCGCGGCCGGGTCCTGGTCGATTCCCCAGATCAGGCTGTCGGCTGGCAGCGAGCACAGATGTTCTCGCGGCCCCGTCTGCGCGCCGTTCTTCCGTTGGACCGCAAACAGTTCGATCGTCCCCTCGCGGAGGAACCAGACGCTGCCGGCGTCGTCGAAAACCCGGTGTGCGCCGGCGGTGAGCGCCAAGGATTCCCCCTCGATATCGAGGCGTTCATCAAGGTTCGTTCCATGGGTTCTGGAGAGGTCGGCCATGGGCTAGCTCTCGACAAGCTGTCGATAAAGCCCATTCGCGACAATCAGGTCGTCATGTCGCCCGCGTTCGGCCACGACGCCGCGGTCGAGAACGATAATCTCGTCGCAGTCGCGGATGGTGCTGAGCCGATGGGCAATGATGAGACAACTGCAGCCCCGCCAGCGGACATTGTCGATGACTTGTTTTTCGATGGTCGTGTCGAGGGCGCTGGTCGCCTCGTCAAGGATCAACACGGCAGGATTGCTTGCCAGGGCGCGGGCGATCTCGATCCGCTGCCGCTGGCCGCCGCTGAAGTTGCGTCCATTCTCGGCCAACCGGAAATCATAATTCTCGGAACGTGCGTTGATCTCATCGTGGATCATCGCATCGCCTCCCGCGCGGATGATGCGGTCTTCCGGCATGGTCCGGTCCCACAGACTGATATTGTCGGAGACGCTGCCGCCGAACAGCACGATCTCCTGATCGACCATGGCGAGCGAGTTTCGCAGCAAGACGCGCGGAATGGTGGAGAACGGCATGCCATCGAACAGGATTTCACCGCTCCACGGCTGGTAGAGACCCGTGATCAATTTGGCGATGGTCGATTTGCCGCTGCCGGAAGTGCCGACCAATGCCACGCGGGCTCCGGGCTCGAGTTCGAGGCAGAAGTCCTTGATCAGCGGCGGGGCAATCGGAATGAAGCCGAAGCTGACATCGTGGAGTTGCAGGCGGCCGGTCAGCTTGATTCGGGGTTCCGGGATCACCGGATGAGCGGCAAGGGCGGTGGCGACTGCCGTGGCCGATTGGGGCAATGGCGGAAGGGCTGCGATCGCCGTGGCCAAAATTTCCGATGGCGCGGAGGACGCGAATTCCGCATCGACCTCATGGGCCAGAATGTCGTCCAATCGGCTGATATCGCCGGCCGCTTCCTGCAACTGGCCGCCAAGATGGACCATGTCGATCACCGGTGCCGAGAAACTGCTCATCAACGCCTGGAAGGCGACCAGCGTGCCGACGCTGATCGCTCCTTCCATCACATGGAAGCCGCCGAGCGTCAGGATGGCGGCGGACCCGAGCATGGAGAGCAGAATTGGTGAAATGCCGAGGAGCATGCGGGTCCGCGACAGGTTCTGTTCGGTGTTGACCACTTTGGCCAGATGGCCGGCCCATCGGCTGAAAAACAGATCCTCCGCCCCGCTGGCCTTGATGCTTTCGATCGTCTGCAGGCCCTGGATGGCAACGCCGATCAGTTTTCCCTCGTCGAGCAACAACCTCTGCGAGGTGTCCGACAGACGCCGGGCAACCAGCCCAAAGGCAAGCAGATTGAGAACGGCGAAGGTGATGGCGAGACCCGTCAGGGTGGCGTCGTATTGGACCATGATGGCGGCGTAGACCACCATGGTCATCAGACCCATCACGGTGACCGCGAGGTCGCCGGCGATCAATTCGGCAACGCGATCGTTCAGGATGACGCGTGAGGCGACGTCACCGGCGTAACGCTGGGCGAAGAAGCCGATCGGCAGCCGCAGCACCCGCCAGAAAAAGGCGCATGACCCACGCAAGGCCAGCTTTGTCTGCAGACGCAACAGATAATGTTGGCGCAGCCAGGCGATGCCGGCCCGCAACACCGCGGCGACGGCCATGCCGATGAGCAGGGGGGGCAGCCAGTTGGTGAAGCCCTGAACCAGGTAATAATCGACGAAGACAAGGGAGAGCGCCGGCACCAGCAGACCGGGCACGATGAACCCAAAGCTGGTCAGGACGACGAAGGCGAAGGCCATGCCGACACCTCGCATGCGCTGGCGCAGGCCATCCGAAACGCTGCGGCGGCGGCCGCCCTTGGTAAAATCCGGTCCCGGCTCGAAGGTCAATACCACGCCGGTGAATGCGGCGTCGAATTCGGCGGCGGACACGGTGCGGGGGCCGGTCGCGGGATCATTGATGTGGACCGCGTTTCGCCCGAATCCTTCGACCACGACAAAGTGGTTGAAGTTCCAGAAAATGACGAAGGGAAGAGGAAATCTCCCAAGGGCGCCCGGTTCGGAGGTGAATCCCTTGGCAATGAGGCCATAGGCCGCGGCCGCCTTGGTCATGCCGCTTGCCGACGTGCCGTCGCGCGAGACGCCGCACGCGTAGCGCAAGGTTTCCAAGGGAACATAGCGCCGGTAATGGCCGAGGATCATCGTCAGGCAGGCGGCGCCGCATTCGACGGCTTCCATTTGCAGGATGGTGGGGACACGGATCCGCTTTCGGGATTTTGGCGGGTTGTCCTCGTCCATCGCCATGCTCTTCATGACGTAGGGCGCTCGAACAGATGGTCGAACAATGGGATGAGAAGTCCGATCAGATGAATCTGACGCACCGTGATCGTACCTTCCGCCAGGGTGCCGGGATTGATCTCCGTCTCCGGTCCCGCCGAGGACGACCATTTGAAACCGTTGTGCGACCGGGGATCGAGGACAAGCTCGACGGCGATTTCGAAGGGGGCGCTGCCGAGGGACAAATCCTCGACAAGTTTCTTGTTCTTCAACGTGCGCAGCATGCCCTCCTCGGTCGAAGGAATGGTCGCCACGCTGGTCACCAGGCCCTCGATAAAGCCGTATTCCTCGCGCTTCACCGTCGAAGGGGATATCTGCGCCGTCATCCCGGGGCGGATTTTCTTGCCATCTTCCGGTCCGACATAAAGCTCGGCCACCAGTTCTCCGCGATGATGGGTGATCTTCACGCCATTTTCGCTGCTGCGATCCGTCTGCGGCAGCAGGGAGAATAGGGCGCGTCCGCTTTCGATCACTTCGCCGGCATTCACCTTGAATTCGACGATATAGCCCGAATAGGGGCTCACCAGCTCCTCGTTGCGCTTGAGCTTTTCCGTCACGGTATCGACCGTCCGCTGCAAATCCGCGATCTTGAGTTTCTGGTCGATCCGCTCCCGTTCTTTCGAAATGGCGGTATTGTTTTCCTCAAGTTCGAGATGTTTGGTTTCGTTCATGGTACGGGCGAACTCTTCCCTGGCGGTATTGATCTCGATCTTGGTCTCGACCACACGCTTGCGTTCGATCAAGCCCTTCATGGACAGGTCCGCGTCGATGGCTTCGCGTTCCCGGAGCCATTTCAGCCGGTCTTCAAGGAAACCGAGTTGCTGCGTCAGCGCTGCGTGCGTCTGCGTGACGTAGCTTTTCTGCACGCTGATGTCGCGCTGCTGGAATTCGACGATTTTGTTGTATTGATTCTGCGCCTGCACGACCTCCGCCTGCGCCACCTCCTGCTGGTTTTCGATGTCGGGCTGGGCGACATAAGCGACCACGCTACCCGCCTCCACCCAGTCGCCGGGATGGACGAGGAACTTGGTAATGCGGCCCTGGTTGGACGAAATGACATCCAATACACCGCCGGGACTGATCAGGATCCCACGTCCGCCGACCTTGATTGGGACGGTGCCGATGAAACTCCAGGCCAGGCCGCCCGCCACCAGCGCGAAAAAGGTGATCAAGGTCAACCAGGCCGCCGGCGATGTGACACGCATGACCTGATCGAGTTGCTCCGGCGTCGAGAGACGATCAAGGGACGTTTGCCGGAAGATCTGTCTGCTCATCTGCCTGCGGCTCCAAAACCTGGATGGTTTTTCTCGTCCAATGCGGTGGTGCCGGAAAGCTGAAAACGCCGTAGGAGCGGAGCCTTTCGACTCGATTCCCGCGGCGCCCTCGATCAAAAACGAGGTTGGATCAAGGCTTTTTCTTGAAAATAGGGGCGCCCAGGTTGCCGCCGGCGACCTTTTTCAGTTCTTCGTCGGAAAGTTCGGCGGTTTCCTTCTTGTCCTTCACCTGATGTTCGATCTTATTTTTGTCGGGTGTCTTGTGGTCTTTGTTCATCTTCCGCTCCATTGTAAGAAAAGCCGTCGACCGTGAAGGTTCGCCATCGGTTCGTCTGTAATGCTTAGCAGGCAGCTTTGCGGCGGCGTATCAGGCCGATGCCGGCCAGACCGACCCCCAGAAGGGCCAAGGGAGCCGGGGCGGGGACTTCGGTAACGGCGGAGAAACCCGTGAAGATAAAGTTGGTGCTGCCTTGCTTGAGCTCCACGGTGCCGGTCGGTGTGGTCAGGATGTACAGGCCGGTGTTCGCCAAGTCGGCGGTGAGCTGGACGAGCTGCGTGCCGATCATGAAGGCGAAGCCCTGGTCGTCGAACGCGATGGCGTTCACGTCCGTAGCCGCTCCGGTATCCGTCTGCGGATTGCCGTCAGCGTCCAGAATCAGGGCGGTGCTGGTGGCGAGCAGGGGATACAGCAGATTGTCGGTGGGATTGTTTGCTCCGGTCGCGGTGCCGGCCGCTTGAAGGCTGCCGATGAGGCCGGTGGAAAGGACCGAGTTATTCGCCACCAGTATCTTCGTCAGGGTGCCGGTGATGCCTTCGATGGTATATGCCCCATAGGACAGGGTGGCGTTGGGATTGGCGATGGTGGGGGCCGACTGATTGGAATGGGCGTTGATATAATCGGTCGTGGTCAGCGTGAAGGCCAGGTCATAGGTAATGCCGCTGCCGATCGGCGAGGCGGCGGAAAAATCGATGGTGATCTCGCCAGCCTTTGCCGCGGGGGCGGAGAAGGCCAAGGCCAGGATGCCGACAGTGATAACCGCGGCATATTTGGAAGAAGTGAAGCGAGCCATTTGTCGGAATTCCTTATTTGCTTCGAGCGCGGGGTCGGGGCCGAAAGCCAAAACTGTCGGGCTCTGTGTCGCAAGGACCGTGCCATGGCTGTAAGACATTGATTGTATTTAAATGTATTCTCCCCTGACTCTGCCGTGTGTAAAGATTCCCGACAGCTCGGGCTTCCATGCATCGGCGCCCGTGACGTCGGATCGACAACTCATCGAGCCTCCAGGCCGGTGACGAACGGCCCAGGAGCGAACAGCCGCGGAAGATCGCCTTTGGGGGTCAATGCGTCGGGAAGATTTACAGTTTGCAGCCACGGCAAGAGAATAATTGATAAATTTCAATTGGTTATGGAGATGGTACGCATATTGCGAGTGCACAGCCGTCTTAGGCTTAATCACAATTAAGGATTACATTATGCGCTTACGCTCTCTTGCCGTTCTAACCGCCGCCCTTGTCGGCGTCGGCGTTTTGGCGGCGTCGCCCGCCTCGGCAGCGTTGATCGCCGCGGGCTCCCAAATCGACTTCACCGGAGGTGTCGATCCGATCGGGGGCATCAATGTCTACAGTGCGACCACGACGGGCTTGGACTTCCGTACCGATGGCTCGTCCAGCCTCGGGGTCGCCGGCACTACCGGCATCACCAATACCAGCAACGGTTCCTTCACCGGGTTCAACATTGCCGGCGGCGGCACGATCGCCGACCTGTTGAGCTATATCGTGGGGACGAACACGCTGCTCAGCCCGTCACTGCCGGTGACCGGTTTCCTGACGTTTGCCGAAGATGGGCTCTCCGTGACGTTCGATCTGACGGGTTTCGTGATCTCGGTGACAGCGCCCACAGCGAACACGCTCGGCACACTGACTCTATCGGGGGCCGGAACCTTGGGTTTGACCGGCTTCGATCCGACCCCGGGAATCGTCACCCTGACCATGCAGGGGCCCGGTAATACGAGCTATTCGGGCAGCGTGGTGGCGCAGGCCGCGGCTGTGTCCGTACCGGAACCCACATCCATGCTGTTGCTGGGCGCCGGTCTCGTCGGGCTGGGAGTGGCCCGCCGCCGCCGTGGTTTGACCGTGCCCGGTCCTGATGGGAACGCGCTGACCTAGAGCGCGATGCCTTAAATCGGCATCACGCTCTGGCTTTTCTTGATGTCCCTCGCCGGGCGCGCGCCTCCGCGCGCTTGGCCGCGGCCTCAATGGCCGCTCTAGGACCACGACACAGAGGATTTGACAGGTTGCGAGTGGTTGAATTCTCGTCATTGCGAGCCGTCAGGCGAAGCAATCCAGACCGGCCGAAGTCCTGGATTGCTTCGCCTGACGGCTCGCAATGACGGTGTTATCCAAGGCGGCGCTGTAAACTGCCAAATTCTCTGTGCAGTTCTATTAGAGTCCATGCGATGCCTTCGCCTCCGGCAGGCTCAAGCGCTGCCCCCGGCGCCGAAGTTCAATTCTCCTCTCATCAATAAGGGATGAGAGCGATCTCAGATCTTGGTGTTCAAGGCCGCGATCAACGGCGATCACGGCCTTGGTACGTCTCAAGTCCTATCGAATTCCTTTGGCATTCAGGTGCGGACCATATTTCTTGTCGCTGCCCTGAATGTGCTGAACCAGCCAGTTCTTCAGGAAGTTCATCACTTCGAGGGACAGGGTGCTGGTGGCTCCGGCCTTGTATTTCGCCTGCACGTCGAGAACCTGCCGGGTCAGATCGGCGTGTTCCTTCTTGTGGGCGATCGCGTCGGCATATCCGGTTTCGAGGAAGAATTTCTCCTCCCTGGCGAAATGCATCACGGTATAGCTGACCAAGCCATCGAGAATCTTGCCGAGCGCGTCCCGGCCGTGTCCTCCCTGGATGGCTTCGTAAAGCTCGTTCACCATGGCGACGAGTTTCTTGTGGTCCTCGTCGATCACCGCCACGCCGACGCTCAGGTTGTTGTTCCATACCATCAACGGCATTTTCGTTCCCCCTCTTCGCTTCGGCGGGAAACCCCGCCGGATTGTCCCTTCGGGCCGGTTAATCAATCATCGCGTCACAACGCGTTCCGCACCGGCCGGCGGCCGACCCGTCCTGGATGAAAAGAGTCAGTGGCACCGAACTCCAATCCGGCAACAAGGGGGGCGGCCCCTGGATTGCCGCGCCTTCGCATCGCTTTGACGGGCCCTTGCTTCAGTGCAGGCTTTCGATCAGCCCTCCCATCTTGTCGACCGTGGTATTGGCGATCGCGGCGATGCGGTCGAGCGTCTGGGCGATGCTCTCGACGCTGTTCGCCGCTTCTTCGGTACAGGACATGATGGTGTCGAACGACGTCCTCTCGTCGCGGACCGAGGCGGCGATGCCATCGACCAGATCGTGGATCGTCACGAAGCTGTCGTTGACGCTGGTCACCATGCGGATGACTTCGTCGGTGGAACTGCGGATGGTCGCCAGGCGGGCATCGATTTCCTCGGTCGCCTTCGAGGTCTGGTTGGCCAGGGTCTTCACTTCGCCGGCCACCACGGCAAACCCGCGGCCGGCCTCGCCGGCGCGGGCCGCCTCGATGGTGGCGTTCATCGCCAGGAGATTGGTCCGATGGGCGATATCCTTGATCAATTTGGCCACCGAGGCGATCTGCCCGACGGTGGCGACCAACTGGGCGACGCTTTCGTTGGTCTTCTGCGCCTCGGCCATGGCGTTGGTGGCGCGTTCCTGGGAGGTGACCACCCGCTCTTTGACCTCGCTCATGCCGTGCACGATCTCGCCCATCATGCCGCTGACCATGCGGACGTTCATCGCCGCCAACGAGGCCGATCCGGATGCCGGCCCGGCTTCCTCGGTGGTGTGGCGGGCCCCGTCGAGGATGCTGGAGACCACCGCGGAAAAGTCGAGATCGGGACTGGGCGGGGGATTGCCGCCGATATCGGGACAGGGAGGAGGGGCGGCGATGCGGGCATCCTCCGCCAGGCCGGCGAAGGCGTCGATAAGCGCGGCGCCGGCCTGGCTCGCCACGGCGACGGCGGTGAACAGGGCCTGGTCGTCGAGGCGGGCGCGGCGATCCGGCGCGGCGCGCTCGCAACAGTCCTGGACGAAGCGGAAATTGGCGGAAACCAGCGGCTTGACGTCGAGCCCGGCTTGCCGGGCCGTTTCGGCCAGGACCGCCGCTTCGTCCGTTCCCGTTCCGCCGCCGATCAGGTCGCGCCACAATGCCTCGAGGCCGTCGACGACGGCCGGCGAGGCGGCGGCGGTGCCTCCCGCCAACGCTCGTCGGGCCATGGCGTGAAGATCGACGTCGGAAAGCGATATGGTCGTGGCGACGCTCTTATCGGTTGTAAACACCGAGAATACGCTGAGACACCAGGCGAGGCCTGTCATCGGCAAACCTACCTCCCAATATTTGCGCGGGTATGAGAGCATTTCTATTTGCCCCCCGCTTTTTTAGTTTCATTCACGTCTTAAATTCAAACGGTACGGATGCGTCTTTTGTTCACCGTCCTTGCTGATCGAGGCGATCGCAAAACTTTTCGTCCGTGGCGCCGCGATCAACCTATGGTGCTTCTTGCCAGATTCAGAATCATGTCGGTCGGGTTGTTAAAGTGCATTGATTTGAATCAAATTAATCGAATGGCATAGGGGCCGGCCTCGGTCGAAAAGCCGGTCTCGCCGGAGGAGCGTCCCGGCGGCCGCGCGGGTCCGCGATTGCGGGACCCCTTGTTCCCTGCCGCAATACCCCTACTTTTTCCATCCATTTAAAACCGCCGGGAATCCCCATATGATCTTTTGATCAACAACCCCAAAACAGAATACAAGGGGAAATGGGATGAAACGCTTTACCGGCCATCTTTATTTCTGGGTCCTGGTCGCCATCGTCTGCGGTGCGGCTCTTGGCTTTGTCGCGCCCGAGACGGCGATCAGCCTCAAGCCTTTGGGTGACGGCTTCATCGCCTTGGTCAAGATGCTGATCGCTCCGGTGATCTTCTGCACCGTGGTGCTGGGCATCGCCGGCGCCGGGGACATGAAGAAGGTCGGCCGCGTCGGCGGCAAGGCCCTGCTTTATTTCGAGGTCGTCTCGACCTTCGCCCTCTGCATCGGCCTCGTCGTGATGAACGTGATCCGTCCGGGCGCCGGCTTCCATATCAATCCGGCGACGCTGGACACCAAGGCGGTGGCCAATTACGCGAAGATGGCGCAGGAGCAGAGCGCCGTCGATTTCATCATCCACATCATCCCGAAGACGATGGTCGACGCCTTCACCGGCGGCGGGGACCTGCTGCAGGTGCTGCTGATCGCCATCCTGTTCGGCTATGCGATGACCCACATGGGCCGGGCCGGCAAGGGCGTCCACGCCTTCATCGAGGAATGCTCGCACATCTTCTTCGCCATGATGAACACCATCATGAAGCTGGCCCCGCTGGGGGCCGGCGGCGCCATGGCCTTCACCATCGGCAAATACTGCATCAAGGCCCTGATGCCCCTGGCGGCGCTGATGGGCAGCTTCTATCTGACCTGCCTGCTGTTCGTGCTGGTCGTCCTGGGGGCCATCGCCGCCTATGCCGGCTTCTCCATTCTGAAATTCATCGCCTATATCAAGGAGGAACTGCTGACCGTGCTCGGCACCTCGTCTTCCGAATCGGCCCTGGTTCCCCTGATGCGCAAGCTGGAGCAACTGGGCTGTTCGAAGTCGGTGGTCGGGCTGGTCGTGCCGTCCGGCTATTCCTTCAATCTCGACGGCACCAATATCTATCTGACCATGGCCGCCCTGTTCGTGGCCCAGGCGCTGGACATCGATCTCACCCTTTGGCAGGAAGTGACCCTGCTCGGCGTGGCGATGCTGACCTCGAAGGGGGCCTCCGGCGTCACCGGGGCCGGCTTCATCACCCTGGCCGCCACCATGGCGGTGGTGCCGTCGATTCCGGTCGCCGGTCTGGCCTTGATCCTCGGCATCGATCGCTTCATGTCGGAAGCCCGGGCGCTGACCAATTTCGTCGGCAACGGGGTGGCGACGATCATCGTCTCGAAATGGGAAAAGGAACTGGACGCCGAAACCTTGAAGCGGGAATTGTCCAACGGCTACCAGGCCAAGACCAGCGTGACGACGGCGTGAGCTTTTTCACAGGAGAAAGAGGCCGATCCCTGTCGTCTGCGGTCAAGCTTTCGATGAACCGCCAAGACACCAAGGTGACGGAGTGCGCCGCAGGCATTTTCCCGTCCTTCCGACGCCACGCGGGTGGGAGGATCGGACGGATGCCTGCGGCGATCGAATTTGTCACCGTCTATCGCTTGGCGTTCCGAAAAACGCCTTGGTGCCTTGGTGGTTCAAATCCCCGTCCGTCAGTTTCCGCGAAGCGCCTTGGTGAAGGAACTGACCTCGCGGCGCAATTCGTCGCCCTCGGTGGCCAGGTCGCGCGCGCCGGCCAGGACCTGCCGCGAGGTTTCGCCGGCGACGCCGATGGCCTTGGTCACGTCGGCGATGTTTTCCGCCACGTCATGCGTCCCATGGGCGGCCTCGTTGATATTGCGGGCGATTTCGCTGGTGGCGGCCTGCTGCTCCTCGACCGCCGCCGCGATGGTCGTGGCGATCCCGTGAATTTCCGAGATGGTGGCGACGATCTCGCCGATCGCCGAAACGGCTTCGCCGGTGGCGGCCTGCACGGAATTGATCTGCACGCCGATATCCTCGGTGGCCTTGGCGGTCTGGTTGGCCAGGTTCTTCACTTCCGAGGCGACCACGGCGAAGCCTTTGCCGGCTTCGCCGGCCCGGGCCGCTTCGATGGTGGCGTTCAAGGCCAGCAGATTGGTCTGCGAGGCGATGTCGGAAATCAGGCTCAGCACCTGCCCGATGCGCTCGGCCGCTTCCGAAAGGCTGCCGACGATCTTCGTGGTGTGTTCGGCCCGTTTCACCGCTTCGCTCGAGGTGACGGTGGAGCGTTCGACCTGCCGGCCGATCTCCAGGATGGAGGACGACAATTCCTCGGTGGCCGCCGCGACCGTCTGGACATTGGCCGAGGCCTGCTGCGCGGTGGCCGCGACGACGGTGGCCTGCTTCGAGGCCTGCTCGGCCGTGGCGGCCATGCCGACGGCCGCCTTGTTCATGCCGCCGGCCAAATTCGACACCCGGTCGATGCCGCCCGAAACGTCGGTGTCGAGCCGGTCGGCGATGTCGAGAACGGCCTTGCGGCGCTCGGCCATGGCCTGGCTTTCCTGCCGCTGCCGGTCCGCCTGCAGGCGGCGGCCTTCGTCCAATCCTTCGCGGAGGATTTCCAGGGTCTTCGCCATGGCCCCGATTTCGTCCGTCCGTCCCGTATCCGACACCGCGACGTCGATCGTGCCGGTGGCCATCTCCGCCATGGTGGCCCGCAGGCGGCCGAGCGGCCGGACGACGCTCCGCGACACGCCCCAGACGGCGGCGGCGGCGAGAAGCGCCAGGACGAGGACGGCGCCGCCCACCGAGGCCAGATAATCCCAATAGGCCGCGTCGACGTCGTCGACATAGACGCCGGTGACCACGAAAAGATTCCAGGGGGCGAAGGGATGGACATAGGCCAGCTTGGGGACCTGCGCCGTTTCGCCGGGACGCATCCAATGATAGATCAGCGTGCCGCCGTCCGGCTTCCGGGCCAG
>JAATGN010000446.1 GCA_015654615.1 Rhodospirillales bacterium | reverse complement strand
TCAAGGTGTAGTTGCCCGACTGATTCGATTGGTCGTAAACCCCGTCCGTCTTGGCGGTCAACCCGTTCTCGTTGGGGAAGGTCACCACCGGAATCTTGTAGATCGGCACCTTCTGCCCATTGTCGTAGGACGCGATGACATCGCCGGACGAATCGACCGAAACACCGGACAGCTGACCATATTGCACGCCGTTCTGCGACTTGTTCTTGACCGAGATCAACGGCGTGGTTTCACCGGTGTCGAACTGGGAGAGACCATTGGTCGTTCCCGCGGTTCCCAAATTCAGGGTGACGCCGGCCGTTCCGGTGCTGGGCGCGGCGCCGTCGTTCCAGGTCGCCAGCAACTCCGGCCCGCCCCCCGTCGCCGTCGGCGCGTTGCCGGTCGCCGTCGCCAGGGGAGTGAAGGTGCCCAGCGTCCCATCGGAGTTGAAGGTCACGTTATAGGAGTAGGAACTGACCGTCGCGCCGGAGGAGTCGACCAACTGGCCGGTGGTGGTGGTACCGGAGGCGTCGGTCGGCGTTCCCACGGTCATCAGCCAGGTGTTGTTGCCGGTCGCCGTCCAGGTCACCGGAAAGGACTGTTCGACGCCCAGCGAATCATAGACGGCCATCGAAGTGCTTTTGCTGAATCCCGATCCTATCGTCGTGGTCACCTGCGACCAGGTCGGCGCGCCCGCCGTCCAGTTGGCCGGCTCGGCGATCGCACTGCCGGAATCGCTCGGCGTCAGGGATGGAAAGTCCGTACCCGTGACCGGCGTGTTCGTCTGTCCAGGGGTCGCCCCCGTGACACCGGTAATCGCGCCGGTGGAGTCCACGGTCACGGCATAAGTCAACTGACTGAGGTCCGTGCTGCCGCTGGCGTCCGTCGTCGAGCCGTCGCTGATGGTTTGGCCGGCCGGCGCGGTGAGCGTCACCAGATAGCTGTCGATGCCACCCGCTGAACCGGTCTTCACGGCATTCATCGTCACCGTTTCGGTGGTGCCTGACGTATTGTCGTACGTCAGGCCGGTCAATGTGCTCTGCGCCTCGGCCGGCAGATTGGCCTGCAGGGCGTAATTGGTGGTGGCCACCGCCGAGGAATTGTATTTGTCGATATTGACCGTCTGCAGCGAGGCGATGTTGTCGGAGTTGGCGGACAGGACCTTGCCGTTGGTGTCGGTCGGCCAGCCCTCCAGATAATAATTGGTGCCGGAAAGATAGAGGTTTCCGCTGGAATCGGTGTCGAAGGCGCCGTTTCGCGTATAGGACGTCAGGCCGCCGCTCACCCCGTAGGAGACGGGGAACATGCCGTTGCCGCTGATCGCCAGATCGGTGGTGGTGCTGGTTCCGGTGATCGTCCCCCCGAGCAGCAGATTCTGCCGCGCGGTGGCCGACACGCCACCCGACGTAAAGGTCGCGCCCGAAGTCAATTCCGTCAACAAACTGGTGAACTGCGTCTGCACGGCCTTGTAGCCGGTGGTCTGCGAGTTGGCCAAATTGTTCGAGATGGTCGCCAGCGCGGAGCTCTGAGCCTGAAGGGCCGAAACCGCCGAAGACATTGCTGCGTCCATGGTCCTACTCCTTAATCACGAAACGGTATTGGTCCGGACTTAGCTATTGGAAAGAGACGTCACGTCGGAAAGCGGAACTTCGATGTCGCCCATCTGCAGCGAGGTGACGCCGCTCGAGGTATCGACGCCGGTCACCGTCCCGATGATATTGGTCGTGGCCTTGACGGAAGCGCCGGTCGAGTCCGTGGCCGTCACCTTCAGGATGAAATCGCCGCTGGTCGAGGCATTTCCACCCGTGTTGGTTCCATCCCACGAGAAGGTATGGGACCCGGCCGCATTTTCGCCCGAGGTGCTGTAAAGGGCGTTGCCGCTCGAATCCTCGACCGTCAGCGTGACGTTCTTGGCCGTCGAATCCAGATCGTAGGACCATTTGGCGGCGCCGTTCTGCATCGGCGAGGTCTCACCGGTCGCCGTCACCGTCTTGCCGATGTAGCCGAGACCGTTGGAGGTCGAAATCGAACTGAGGTTGGTCGAGATCGTCCCCAGCGTATTGTTGATGGCCAGTTCCTGCTCGACGCCGGACAATTGGATCATTTCGCTGGTGAAGGTATCCGTATTGGTGGGATTCAACGGATCCTGATGCTGCAACTGGGTGGTCAGCAGCTTCATGAAGGTATCGTAGGATGCGCTGGCCGACTGCGCGGCCACAGCCGGAGTCGCACCGTTCGACGAACTACCGCTTACTCCATCTACGCCTGACATCTCATCCTACTCCCGATCCATCGGCGCCTGGGACCGCTCTTACGACCCGACCGCACCGAAACCTCTTTGCCCGACCGGACGTTTTCTCGGAAGCCACTGCGAAAAACCTACCTAGTCGGTACTAGGAAGAATTTTCCCTCACTGCAGTTTTGACCCATCGCGGGCCAGCCAAAACCGAGAAAAAGCGCGGATCAGCCTTTATCTCAGCACCCCTCTTTGCAGGATGCGTGCCAGATTTTTCCAGCGCGGATCGCGCCATCGCAAGGGCCGGTCAAAGCGATGCGAAGGCGCGGCAATCCAAGGGGCCGAGCATGACTGGATTGCTTGGCTGATCGCTCGGAAAAAACCGTCAGTGGCACCGGCGTCCCTGCCGATGAAAAAGACTCCGCCGCGCAAGCGGCGGACACCGGCAGGGGCGCCGGTGCCACTTTTCCTTATTCATCCAGGCCGGGGCGGCCACCGGACCGGCGAAGATGCCCTTGAGTCGGCGATATATCTTTTTGAACCCGCCGGATATGACCCGGCATCAAGCTTTCATTAACCCGATTCGACTACCTTGGAATATTGGCTCGACGGGGCTGGCCGGCGCTCGGTTTTCCTGATTTTTTCGGTGTCCTTGGTGCAGAAACGCGTTCAATCCAGTGGCATCGGCGGGAAGAGAACCGCAAAATGAACCGCAGGCAGCGGCGCGCGCAAACCGTCGGCCCGACGTCCGGCCGCCCCGAGCCGGGGGACCAGGCGTCCCGTTTCCTGTCCCAGGCGATCGAACGTCACGAGGCGGGCGAGCTCGACCGGGCCGCCGAGGCCTACCGTCAGGCTCTGTTCCTCAGACCCGACTATCCGGAAGCGCAGACCAATCTGGGATGCCTGCTCCGGACCCAGGGCCGTCCGGAAGACGCCGTGGCGCTGCACCGCGCGGCGGCGCGGCAAAAGCCCGGGTCCGCCGGCGTATGGAACAATCTTGGCGTCGCTCTCAAGGACCTGGCCCGTCCGGCCGAAGCCATCGCCGCCTTTCGGACCGCCGTCGCCTTGAGTCCGGACGACGCCGGGGCGCATGCCAATCTGGCCCATGTCCTGCTGCTCACCGGTCAATTCGCCGAAGGATGGCGGGAATACGAATGGCGATGGAAGGGGGGCGGCGACTATCTGAGCCCCCGCGTGTTCGCCCAGCCGCAATGGACGGGCGAGGACCTGGCCGGCCGGACCCTTTTGCTGCATGGCGAACAGGGATTGGGCGACGTCTTGCAATTCGTCCGTTATGCGACGCCGATTGCGGCGCGCGGCGCCCGCGTCATCCTCGAGGCGCAGCCATCGCTCGGACGCTTGCTGGGGTCCGTTCCCGGCGTCGCCCAGGTGGCGGTCGGCGGCGACGGCACGCGGCTTCCGGTCTTCGACGTGCATTTGCCGCTGCTCAGCGCTCCCGCCGTGCTGGGCACCCGCCTGGAGACGATCCCCGCCGCCATTCCTTATCTGACCGCCGACCCGGCGCTGACCGCCGCCTGGAGCCGGCGTCTGGCCGGCCTGTCCGGACGGAAGGTCGGCCTCGTCTGGGCGGGCGCCCCCTCGCCGGACGCTTCGGAAGCCCATGCGGTCGACCGGCGGCGCAGCATTCCCCTGGCCCGGCTGACCCCCCTGCTGAGGGTGCCGGGCGTGCGTTTCGTCAGCCTGCAGAAGGGAGAGGCCGCCGCCCAGTTGCGGGACATCGCC
>JAATGN010000243.1 GCA_015654615.1 Rhodospirillales bacterium | reverse complement strand
GCGCCAGATCGATCGGGGCAGGGCATAGCTGTCGTAGACGCGCAGTCCGGCCCGTTGGGCGATGGCGTGGACGGTGGCGACGTCGGTCATTTCCGGATAGCGGTCGTGCCAGAAGGCCACCGCCTCCGCCGGCGGGTTGGGAAGGAGCCAGGAACAATCGCCGACGACCAGAACGCCGCGCTTGCGCAGGAGAGGCGACCAGAGGGCGATCGCCCGCTCCATGCCGAGGGTGCGGACGCCGTTTTCGCTCCAGACGAGGTCGAAGCTCTCGCGGGCATCGGGTAACGCCGAGAGCGAACCCAGGCGCGGCTGCACGAGGGGGGCGACACCGGCGGCATGCGCCGCGTCGATCATCTCGTCAAGAGCGGTCTGGCTTTCGTCGACGGCGATGACCGGAGCCTTGAAATGACTGGCAAGGACGATCGTCTGATGTCCCCGTCCGCATCCGAGATCGATGATGGCCGGAGGAGTCCTCAGCGGCGGCAACAGGCGGATGGCTTCGCGCGTGCAACTATCGACACCCTGGCCCGGACGGGGCAGGTCTTCATAGAGTTTGCTGGTCGCCGGGTCGAGCGGCATCGTCGGCCCCTTTTGTCATCAATGGGAGCACCCAACGAGGTAGCGCGAATCGTCAGGTTTCGCTCGCGCCGATTTACCGGGGCAGCCATGCTGTTCGCGCAATTGATGTCGGCATGCCCGGAAATATCTCGAAATAGGCCCCGTGGAGGCGACCGGAATTACGTCGCCTTCTCATTCGAAAGGGGGGCTGACACCCGGCGTTCCTCGTAAAGCTCGTTGAGAGCCTTGCCATAGCGGGCGATGATGACATGGCGCCGGATCTTCAATGTCGGCGTGCTCATTTCGTTGGTGACCGTGAAGGCCTCGTCCGTCATGACGAATCGGCGGACTTTTTCGATCGGCGACAGGTTCCGATTGACCCGGTCGACCGCCTCCGCGATATGGCGCCGGAAATCGGTGTCGTGAATCAGCGACGACAAGCCGGCCTCCTTGCCGTGGGGCGCGGCCCAGGCGGCGGCGTGTTCGGCGTCGGGAATCAGCAGCGATACCAGATGGGGGCGGCGATCGCCATAGACCATGGCCTGGGCGATCTCCGGCTGCAGGGTGAGCAGCCCTTCGACCCGCTGCGGCGAAATATTGTCCCCGCCGGAATTGACGATGATGTCCTTCTTGCGATCGGTGATCTGGATGAAGCCATCCGCGTCGATTCGACCGATATCGCCGGTGTGGAGCCAGTCGTCGCGGACGGTGCGCCGGGTGGTGTCCGGGTCGTCCCAATAGCCGGACATGACCAATTCGCCGCGCACCAGGATTTCGCCGTCTTCGGCGATCTTGACTTCGACCCCGGGCATCGGAGGGCCGACGGTGTGCAGTTTGACCCGACCCGGCGGGTTGCAGCTGACGACGGGGCCGGCCTCGGTTTGCCCGTAACCTTGCAGGATCGGCACGCCGAGAGCGGTGAAAAACAATCCGACTTCGTAATTGAGCGGCGCCCCGCCGGAGACCATGGCCTTGAGCCGCCCGCCGAACCTTGCGGCCACCTTGCGGCGCACCAGCATGTCGAGCAGCAGATTGAACAATTTGTCGAGCCAGGAGAGCGATGCCGGCGCCTCATAGCGTTTGCTGCCGAGAACCACCGCTTTCGTCAAGAGCCAGCCCTTGAGCCTGCCGCTTCGGGCGATGCCTTTCATGATCCGCGCCCGCATCAATTCGTAGAGGCGGGGAACCGCCGTCATGATGGTGGGATGCACCTCGGCCATATTGGCGGCCAATTGTTCGATTCCCTCGGCGTAATAGATCTGGGCGCCGATGGAAATCGGGAAGAATTGCCCGGCGGTATGTTCGTAGGAATGGGACAGGGGCAGGAACGACAGGAAAATCTCATTGTCCAGACCGATCTCGGCCAGTAGATGATGGGCGCCCATGCAATTGCACAAGATGGCGCCATGGCTGAGCATCACGCCTTTCGGGGCGCCGCCCGTGCCGGAGGTATAGATGACACAGGCCGTGTCGCTGCGTTTGATCGCGGCGACCTGTGCGGCGATGGTGTCCGCGCAGACGCCGCCGAGGGCGAGGACATCGTCCCAGACGCGAAATTCGATGCCGGGATTTTGGGTCAGGCCGAGCGGTTCCATGGTGATGACGGTCGGCGGGTGATCGGCCGACAAAGCCGCGGCGATCACCCGCTCCGCCAGGGCGCGGGTCGATGTGATGGCGAAGCGGGCCCGGGAGTTGTTCAGCAGATGGAGATTGTCGGCCACCGTGTTGGTGGTATAGCCCGGTACGCAAATGGCGCCCGCCGCCATCGTGGCGATGTCGGCGACCAGCCATTCGGGACGGTTCTCGGCGATCAGCAGCACCCGGTCGCCCTGCCGCACGCCCAGCGCCTGGAGTCCGCGGGTCAGCAGATTGACTTGGGCGGCGACCTCGTTCCAGGACAGTCCGGTCCAGGCCTTGCCCGTCTTGTGCCAAAGGAAGGGCTTTTCCCCGAAGCGCGCCGCCTGGGCGAAGAACATCGCCGGCAGGCTGGTCGCGGCTGCGTAATCGATTGCACCCATTCTTGGTCCATCCCTAATTTTCTGGCGCCGCAGGCCTTGCCTTCGGCTATTCTCCCGCCCCGACCCACCGAGGCGGGGGGATGGTTATCGCTTTCTTCATAACCATATGGCAGTCCGGCGCAAGGAGTAATCGCATGAAAAGTTCGTCAATGACATCCGTTGCGGCTTCGCGGTCGTCCGATGCCTTGGGGACGATGCCGGAATGGGACCTTTCGGCTCTTTATGACGGCCCCGATTCCCCCGGGCTCGAAGCCGACCTGAAAGCGGCCGATGCGGCAGCCCGCGCTTTTGGCGAGCGTTATCAGGGAAAATTGGCCGAACTGACCGGTGAGGCGCTCGGCGAGGCCGTGGCCGAATATGAACGGCTGAATGAAATTCTCCACCGCGTTCTGAGTTATGCCCAGCTTCTTTATGCCCTGAATATCTCCGATTCCGAAAGAGGGCGCTTTCACCAGAGCATGCAGGAGCGGGCGACGGCGATCTCCACGCAGACCCTGTTCTTCACCTTGGAGCTCAACCGGCTGGACGAAGCGTCGCTGGCCGAAAAACTGACGGCTCCGCGGCTGGCGCATTATGCCCCCTGGCTGCGCGACCTGCGGATGTTTCGCGACCATCAATTGACCGACGATATGGAGCAGCTGCTGCACGAACAGGACGTGGCCGGACGGTCCGCCTGGATCCGTCTGTTCGATGAAACGATGGCCGAATTGCGTTTTCCGGTCGACGGCAAATCCCTGACCTCGGCCGAGACGCTCCATCTGATGTCCGACCGGTCGGCCGAGACCCGGAAGGCGGCGGCCAAAGCCTTCGGCCAGGTGCTGGGCGAAAACGCGCGCGTCTTTTCCCTGATCACCAACACCTTGATCAAGGAAAAGGAGATCGAGGACAAGTGGCGGCGTTATGCCCGTCCGGCATCCTTCCGCAACTTGTCCAATCAGGTCGAGGACGGCGTCGTCGACGCCCTGGCGCAGGCCGTGCAGGAGTCCTACGGCGCTTTGTCGCATCGCTACTACGCCCTGAAAGCCAAATGGTTCGGAGTCGACGCACTGGACTATTGGGACCGCAACGCGCCGCTGCCGGAAGACGACGACCGCCGGATCAGCTGGCCGGAGGCCAAGGGCATCGTCCTCGGAGCCTATGGCGCCTTTTCTCCCGAGCTGGCCGACATCGGCCAGCGCTTCTTCGAACAGGGATGGATCGACGCGCCGGCCCGTCCCGGCAAGTCGCCGGGGGCGTTCGCCCATCCGACGGTTCCCTCGGCGCATCCCTATCTGTTGCTGAATTACATGGGCAAGACCCGCGACGTGATGACGCTCGCCCACGAATTGGGACACGGCGTGCATCAGGTCCTGGCGGCGAAACAAGGGGCCCTTCTCGCCGATACGCCGCTGACCTTGGCCGAAACGGCTTCGGTGTTCGGAGAGATGATGACGTTTCGGGCGATGCTCGATGCCGAGACCGCGCCGGCCCGGCGGCGCATCATGTTGGCCTCGAAGGTCGAGGATATGCTGAATACGGTGGTCCGCCAGATTGCCTTTTATGAATTCGAGCGTCAAATTCATGATGAAAGAAGAGGCGGAGAGCTGTCATCCGAACGGATCGGCGAAATATGGATGGACATCCAGCGTAAAAGCCTGGGGCCCTCTCTGCGATTCGATGATGAATATCAATATTTTTGGTCCTATATTCCGCATTTCATCCATTCACCGTTCTATGTCTATGCCTATGCGTTCGGCGATTGTCTGGTGAATTCCCTGTATGGGGCCTATCAGGGCGGTGTTCCCGATTTCGAGAGCAAATACATCGATATGCTGAAGGCGGGCGGAACGCTGCGGCACAAGGAACTGCTGGCGCCATTCGGTCTCGATGCCGGCGATCCGGCATTCTGGCGTCGCGGCCTCGACGTCGTCGTCCGTTTCATCGACGAATTGGAAACGCTGAGCCCGCGCGGCATTTGAGCAAATAAAAAAGCCATCCTCCCTCCGCCCCGGCCCTTTCCACAAGGGGGCGGGGCGGGGTGGGACGGTGAACCTTCCGAGCCTTGGCGCCTCGGACGGGGCGGCGACCGGTCGGGCCCCGGCAGATATCCAAATTTATTCCTCATTGGAAATGGCTGAATTCCTCAACGTTCCCGATCGTTGAAACGCGGATGCCGGGGGGGCGTCGCCGCGCCATCGTCTGCCATGCGGCGGAAAACGGGCAGTTGCGGCAGATCCTGAAGTCGGGTCACGATACCGTCCGGCCGCCGGATGCCGGCCGAGGCGGCCGGTGTAAAAGCCTCGATCTCGGAGGACGGCGTATCCAGGATGCCCAGGCGGACGTAAATTCCCGCCATTCCCAGGTCCTGCGCCGGAGCGATTTCTTCGGCGAGATTGCCGCCGATCAGGACGGTCTCCCTGGGGGCGGCGTGATGCAGGGCGCAAATCGCCTTCATCACCGCCGCCGAAGGCCATCGCGTCGTCCGCGGAAGCCGTCTGACCCATTCGTCCTGCCGCGCGGCGGTTCCGGAGGCGGCGGCCGTTTCAGCCGGATGGCCGGCGCTGTAAACGCAATCGAACGTTCGCCGCAGGTCGGTTTTGCGCAGATAGCCGTCGAGGGCGGCGGCGGGCAGGGCGGAAACGCCGACCACGCTCTCGCCGCTGCCGTCGCCGTAGGCGGCAAGATTGTTGCGCGTCAAGGCCAGGGCATCGGCCAATCCGCTGGGCGGGCGGGTGGCTTCCGTTCGTTTGGCGAGGTAAAAGGCCACGGCGTTCCGGGCCGTTTGGTACAGCCGGGTGGCGTCCTGTTGCTCCGACGGTTCGATGTCGTCGATCGTCGGACGCTCCGGCGCGGGAGGGTGTTGCAATGCCTGGGCGACCAGGGCGGAAGCAACGCCGCTTTGCTCGGCAATGTGATCGATCATGCCGAGATAGGCTGTTCTTTGGGCTTGTCGCTGATCAAAGAATACAGAATCGGATATAATAAGAAGTTTTTTGGGTGATGCCATTTCTTCTGATTTGTTCATGTTCTTGGCAATCCCAGCATTATTTGTTGCGTGAGGTCAATTTGCGCGGTGTTCTCTTCCGGTTGCTTCTTCGATGGCGCGGGGATCTGGCCATCCTGAGGTCGAAAATATAGGCATAACTCTGATTTTTCACAATGGTACATGATTCATCTCAATGATCCGTCACCGCACGGTAACATTGATGGCGCATACTGCAAGAAATGAATAGTAAAAAATCAAATTGTCTACCCTCCGGTTGTCTGTCTGTGGATGGCATGGCGTCAATAGAGAACACACAAAGAATGCTGTTGCCAATATGGAAAAAAACGGATAAAAAAGATCCGCTGCCGCAGTGGCTTCGGCATGCCGCCGTGCCGGGGATCGCGTCTTGAATGGGGTTCCGTATGAATTGGGACGATTATCAAACTCTCGGCCGGGCGCTTCATGACGCTTATCCGGACGCCAATTATTTGACCATCGCCGATGCCGATCTGCAGCGTCTGGTCACCGCCTTGCCCGGTTTCGACGCAAAGCCGCCGCTTCCGGATACGTCGACCTTGACGGCGATTCGTTTCGCCTGGGTGGCGGCGGCGGAGGGGGCCGACGATTCCGGCCCTTACGACGGCTCCGCCTGAGCCGGCCCCCCGCTTTTTTCAGGAATTCGATCCCGACCCAATCTGTCGCAATGGGGAGATGAGATGGCGCTCGTCGACGGCCGCGAGGCAGGACTCTATTGGCAATCGCGCATGGGAAACAACGCGGACGGCATCGGTGGAAATGCCCATCGCTACGACGTGGTGACGACCGCGGCCGACGGCCAATTGACTCACCGGCATTTTCTTGTCGATTTCGGTCTCAAGCTTGGTGGCGGCGGACATGGCTATGCGTGCGAATTTTCCTCGCCGGAGGGCGTTTTCGCCCGCCGCGACACCGGTCAGGTGGACGGCGGCGGACGCCCGCCCGAGGCATTGCTGCTGACGCATGCGCATGAGGACCATTTGGGAGCGGTGCGTCACGCCATCGATATGGGGTTTGCCTGTCCGCCGGTCTATGCGACGGCCTTCACCGCGGCGATGCTGACCAACTCGCTGGTGAATGCCGGAATCGCGCGGGACCGCTGGCCGGAGGTGCATGTCGTGCGGGGCGGCACGGTGGCCGAGATCGGCGCGGCGGCGGTGGAGTTCGTGCCGATGGATCATATGCCGGGCGCCACGGCGTTGCGCATAAGCACCAAGGAGGCCACGGTCTTCCATACGGGCGACTACAAATTCGACGAGACGCTGGCCCTGGGCGAACGCGCCGACCCGGAACGCCTGCGCGCGATCGGTCGCGACGGCGTCGACATGGTGGTGTCGGACTCGACGTCGGTGGCCACCCGGGGGGCCCATGCGAGCGAGGCGCAGATTTGCGAAAGCTTGACGCGTATCGTCGCCGACAGCAAGGGACGCGCCGTCGTCGCCGGGATTCTCGGCTCGCAACTGGATCGGCTGGTTTCCCTCGGCCGGGCGGCGCGGGCCAACGGGCGGGTTCTGGCGATTTCGGGGCGGAGCCTGGCCACCAATATCGCGGCGGCGCAGGCCGCCGGCATCGATATCGCGGCGGCGGCGGGAACCCGGATCCTGACGACCCGGGAAAGTCGCGATCTGCCCGCCGACCAGGTCCTGATGGTCACCACCGGGGCGTTTGCCCAACCGACCGCGGGTCTGATGCGCGCGGCGCATCATCAACCGGGATCCCTGGCGATCGACGCGAACACCACGGTGATCATTCCGCAGCGGGCGATTCCGTCCGTGCAGTCGGCGCATGCGGCGATGGTGGCGAAACTGGAAAATCGCGGCGCGCGCGTCGTCACCGCCGAGCGGGCCGCCGATCTGGGATATGGGCCGATCCATCAGTCCGGGCATGCCATCGAGCGGGACGCCAAGCTGCTCTATACCCTTCTCAAACCCAGGAAAGTCGTCGCTCCGGTCCATGGCGACGGCAAGCAGGTCGAAGCCAATGGACGTCTGGCGCGCTCCCTCGGCATCCCGTCGCTGGCGCTGGAGCAAAACGGCACGGTCGTCCGCGTCGATCCATCCGGCGTCACCATTCTCGGAAGCGAGGAGATAGCGCGGATCGGCGCCCGCGAAAGCGCCGCGATGGTCAAACAGCTGCCGCGCGCCGCCCGCGGGCAGGGGCGCAACGCGCATTTTCCGGCCGCCGTCTTCACTTACGACCGTTTGGACCGGTCCGGGCGGATCGTCGAAAAAACCGACATCCATCCGCTCGATACGCCGACCCGTCCCAAGGCTCCGGACCGGACGTCGCCGCAGACCGTTTATTCCGCGGCCAGGCTCCGTGTGGAGACCTCGCGATAAAATGCCGCGACGATGCCTCCCTCCATATCGGCCTGCCGGGAAGCGGTGGCGATGAATGCAGCGTCGGGGGCGCTGCGGGCTTTCGTCGGATTGGCCTGGCGAGCCGCAACCTTGCTTGCTCTCTGCGGCGTCTGGCTGGGAAGCCTGGGTATCGGTGGAATCATCGCCTATCGGCAGTTTTTCCATTTCGATGCGCTGGATTGGTCGAACTGGGTCGATATCCGGCGGCTTTATTTGAGCGGCGCCACCATTCCCTTCGATTTTGCGGCGATCGCCGCCGGACTGCCGGTTCTCGGCATGATCGGCTGCGTCGTTTTGGCGATGCGCTGCGGACGCCTCGGCGATCGTCTGCGCGGTTCCTGGCGGCCGCTCGGCTTTTTTCCGAGCGGTTTCGTCTCGTCCGCCTTTCATCGAAGGCGGCGCCGCGGCCGCCGGCCCGAACCGCAAGCCGTCAAGGATGTCCTGGGGATGATCGGCCGGTCCGCTCATTCGTTCTGGCCGTTGCTGCGCCGTTTCATCGGGCGGGGCCGGTCGGAAAGGCGGAAATCGCCCGAAACCGATGCGGTGGAGATCCGTGCGGTGGAGACACGCGGGGCTGCCGCCGCACCGCCTGCCGAAGAGCCGGTCGCCGCGACCGCGAGCCCCGGGATCGGCGATCCGGCCGGCAATGCGGAGCGTCCGGTCGCCGGGGCGACGTCTCTGGCCGACTCCATCGGCCGGAGCCCGCCCTCGCCGATCGACATGGCCCCCCGGCCCGGGCCGGCGGCGTCCGCCGATGCCGCTCCCTCTGCGGCGGAACCGATCGACGAGGACTATGCCGTCTTCGGGCGGATCATGGCGCTGTTCGAAGTCTGGTCCGATCCCGCTCCCGAGTGGATGCGGGCCGCCCTGCGCGAGGAGATCGACAGGCTTTCCGAGGCCGGCTGGGGCCTTTTCGCGGATTTCGGCGACCCTGCGGCGGCATGTCTCGAAACCGTCGCGGCGGCCGGCCTGTTGCCGTCCGCTCCCGGCAAGCGCGCCGTGGCGCGGGCGCTGCTCGAAGGGCGCCGGAAACGGGACGTTCCGGATGAAGGCCTGGCCGAAGAAACCGAACCGGGCCCCCCGGGGACGGCGCTCGCCGACGATGCTCCGCCTCCTCCGATCGAGGCGGCTCGCCTGAGCATGAGCGCCGCCTGGCTCTGCGAGATGGTCGACAATTTCGTCATGCTGGAGGAAATCCGGGCGGCGGGGGCCGCCGAGGGCGCTTTGTCGTTTGAAAATCGTTGGGGGGCGATCTATCGGGAGACGGGCGAACGTCTCAAGCTCGCCATGCAGACGATGAGCGAACCGGATTGGCGCAGTATCGACCAATTTCCCGATCGGGCCGGACGCATCCGCATCCTGACCGACCGCCTGCGCGAGGATTTGCGGTTTCTTCCCGCCGCCGCTCCGCCGGCCGCCGCGGACAGCGATCGACCGTTTTCCGGCGAGCCGCCGGCGCCGGCACGGCCTCCCGTCCCGGCGATATCCGTCTCGCCGCCGGGGGCGGCGGACGACGGGGCGGCGGTCGAGACCGCTCCGCCGCCGCTGGAAGAGATCCTGCGCGCGGCGGGCTATATTGTGCGGCCCCTTCCGGCCCTGCGCGGTCCGGCGTCGGATGGAACCGCCGACTATTTGGCGCAACGCGACGACTTTACCGTGCTGTTGCGGCTGGCCGATCTGTCCGGTGGCGATTGGACGATGGACGGCGACAGCCTGGCCCCCTGGCGGGGTGGAGCGGGGCATGCCTTGCCGTCCCCGTGCCGCGCCGTTTGGCAACGTCTCGCTTTGATGCGGTCGTTGGACAGGGAGACGAAACCCTGTGCCGGCGTCGTGGTTTTGCGCGGCGGCCATTTTACCGACGAACAGGCGGTGGCCTCCATCGTCGCGCGCGACCGGCGCCGAACCGACGTCGACGTGGCCTGGCTGGACCGCGCGTCGTCGACCCTGCCGGACCTGCCGGCGTGGCTGGTCCGGATGGCGGCATCCCGGTCGAAGGCGGACGGCGTCGCCTGAGCCGGCCGGACGCGGGAGCGGGGGGACGTCTCCTGGCGGATGAATCCGACGTGATGGTCGCGCGGCGGATCCGCAGCGGAAAGAGGAATGGAAGCGCGATTGGAAGATGACTTCGATCCCGGGCGGGCCGGCAATTCCGCCAGGCTGGCGCAGTTGGACTTCGCCGATCTTTATGTCAATGCGGCCGGCTTCGGCTATGTCCGCGCCGCCATGTCGGCGACGCTGTCGGCCGTACCGTCCTCGCTGCACCAGGCGCTTCTCGGTCTCATCCACAGCCTGTCCCAGCGCGTTGCCGCCCGGCCGGATCGGCGGGAGTTCTCAATCTCCCATGACGGCGCAACCTATCGTGTCGCCCTGCTCGATGCCATCGATGGGCTGTGGTATGTGCTGCGCCGCGGTCCGGTCCGCGTTCCGGTCATCCGCGACCTCGGCATCCATCCGCGCGTCGCCGCCGAACTGATCGCGTTGGGGCGGGCCGACAATCATGGGATGGTCGTCGTCGCCGGAAAGACGGGCGACGGAAAGACGACGACGGCCTGTGCCCTTCTGGCCGCCTGGCTGGAATATTTCGGGGGTGTCGCCGTCACCATCGAGGACCCGCCGGAATTCCCCCTGCATGGCGCGAAACGTTCCGGCGAGGGATATTGCTTTCAGCGCGACGTGCAGGAAAGAAACTTCGGCGAAGCCCTCGCCGCCACCATGCGTTATGCGCCGCGTTTCATCCTTCTGGGCGAGATCCGTTCCGAAGCGGCGGCGCGCGAAGCCTTGCGGGCCTGCGTCAACGGCCATCTCGTGGTGACCACGATGCATGCCGGCAGCATCGAAGAGGCCGTGCAGCGGCTGCTCGACCTGGCCGCCGACAACGAAGCCCGGGCGGCGGCCCAGGCGACGCTCGCGGCGGGATTGAGCGGCATCATCCATCAGCGCCTGCAGGGCGACGGGGCCGATCGGCGCCTGGAAATGAAGTTCCTGTTTCCCCGTCCGATTCTGGCCGACCCGGTTCGGGCGATCATCCGCTGCGGCCGGGTCGAGCAATTGGGAACCGAAATCGAATCCCAACTCAACCGGCTCCTCAACGGCGCGGGGGGACCATGGCCCTCCTGATGCTGGTCGGGTCCATGCTGATGGTGGTCGGCTATTATCTTTTCCTTCTGCCGCCGGTCACCCCGCAGGCCAAGGATATTCCCGCGGCGGAGATCGCCGCCGCCGCCCTCCTGCTGCATCAGAAGGCCGCCGTGGACTGGTGTCTGCGGACCGCGTGTCCGGACGGCGCGGTGCCGTCGGAAGGGCTGACGCTTCCTCCCGGCTATGGAGCGGTATCCTGGCTGCAAAGCGTGGCGCGGGACGGCCGGGTGTCGACCTATGTCGTCGGTCTCAAGGTCGACGGTTTGGCCATCGCCACCCATCTGGGAGACCTGACCGCCGGTGGCCCCTCGGCGGGTCTGTCGGCGGCGGACGGCACCATCGTCGCCCGCGATCTGGTCTCGCCCGGACGGTTTGCCGTCGCCTTCGTTCCGGGGATCCCGGCCGGCGTGCCCGTGGTTTCGCAAAAGGTCAAATGACCGGATCGATTGACCGGCGGCCGACGCCCTTCCGAACCTCCGTCCGCGCCGGCGCCGGGGGACGCGGCCTCAGCGCCTCAGCGCCTCAGCGCCGTCCAGCGTCCGTCCCGGTAATCCAGTTCGCCCGTGCGGACGGCGTCCGCCTGGTCGCGGGTCATGGGGCGTCCGGGACACTCGGTGGGAATTTCGCCTTCGCTGCCCTTGCAAACGATGCAAAAGCCGGGCGTGCCGATGCAGAACAGGCAATGGCCCTCCGCGCAATCGGCGTGCCCGAGATAAATGTGCGCCACCATCTCAGATCCCATTCCTTGTTTGGACATCGGTCCGGCGTCGGAATTGGCACGATCTACGGCATGGTCTCGTGCCGATCGAATGCCTCTTTCGATCGGCAGCGCACCATTCAAAGGAAACCAGGGCGATTTCGTCAAGATAGATATCGCGCAAATCGATGCTTCGGCAACAAATCCCAAAGGAATGGCGGCGTCCGCCAAAGCGCTTGGCAAAATGGCGGCAAAGGGTATTCTGAGGCGTGCCTTAATAAGGACGTCAAGAAGAGGATCGATTTGATGAAAATCGCCATCCCGAAGGAGCGACGCGCCAATGAAGCGCGTGTAGCGGCTTCACCGGATACTATCAAAAAATTTGTGGGAATGGGCTTCGAGGTGATCGTCGAAAGCGGAGCCGGGGAAGGGGCGTCGCTGGCCGACGACTCTTTCGTGGCGGCCGGGGCGACGATTGCCGCCGACGAAGCGGCGGCGTTGCGGGATGCCGACGTGGTGCTCAAGGTGCAGCGTCCCCTGACCGCCGAGGAAGGCCTCGATGAACTGGCGCTGATCAAGAAAGGCGCGATCCTGATCGGCCATCTGGCGGCGCTGCAGAACAAACCGCAGGCCGAGGCCTATGCCCAGGCGGGGGTGACGGCCTTCGGGCTGGAACTGCTGCCGCGGATCAGCCGGGCCCAGAACATGGATATCCTGTCGTCGCAGAGCAACCTGGCCGGTTACAAGGCGGTGCTCGACGCGGCTTCGGAATATGGGCGGGCCTTTCCGATGATGATGACGGCGGCCGGGACCATCGCGCCGGCCCGGATTCTGGTGCTGGGGGCCGGGGTGGCCGGGTTGCAGGCGATCGCCACGGCCAAGCGGATGGGGGCCGTGGTCTATGCCTTCGACGTCCGTCCGGCCGTCAAGGAGCAGGTGGAGTCGCTGGGCGGCAAATTCGTCGAGGTCGATGCCGACGCCGCCAAGAACGCCGAGACGAAGGGCGGCTACGCCAAGGAGATGGACGAGGACTACAAGCGCAAGCAGGCGGAAAAGATCGCCGAGACCTTGCGGAAAACCGATATCGCCATCGCCACGGCGCTGATCCCCGGCAAACCGGCCCCGGTGCTGATCACCGAAGAGATGGTCAAGGACATGCGCAAGGGATCGGTGATCGTCGACCTGGCGGTCGAGGCCGGGGGCAACTGTCCCTTGTCCGAATATGGCAAGGTGGTGGTCAAGCATGGCGTCACGCTGGTCGGGCATGCCAATGTGCCGGCCCGCCTGGCGGCCGACAGCAGCCTGCTGTTCGCCAAGAATCTGCTGAATTTCCTCAATCTTTCCTATGACAAGGAAAGCAAGGGACTGACCATCAACTGGGATGACGAGATCATCAAGGGCACGGCGCTGACCCGTGACGGCCAGGTGGTGCATCCGGCGTTGGCCGGTTAAAAGAGAGGCTCCCATGGATCAACAAGTCATCGATGGTGCCAACCGTCTGGCCGCCCAGGCCCAGACGCTGGCGCAAAATGCCCAGGACTACGCGGCGCAGATCGCCCAACTGGCCGCCCAGCAGGCCGAGGTCGGACATGGCAGCTTCATGTCCTTCCTGACCGTTTTCGTGCTGGCCTGCTTCGTCGGCTATTACGTGGTGTGGCGGGTGACGCCGGCCCTGCATTCGCCGCTGATGGCGGTGACCAACGCCATTTCCTCGGTGATCATCGTCGGCGCCCTGCTGGCCGCCGGACCGGCCGGCCTTTCCTTGTCCAAGATCTTCGGCTTCCTGGCCGTCATCCTGGCCTCGGTGAACATCTTCGGGGGCTTCATCGTCACCCAGAGGATGCTGTCGATGTTCAAGAAGAAACAAAAATAAGGGGGGCCGACGTGACTGAAAATTTAACGGCATTCGCCTATCTCGTCGCCTCGGTCTGTTTCATCATGGCGCTGCGCGGCCTCTCCTCGCCGGAGACGTCGCGTCAGGGCAATGTGTGGGGCATCGCCGGCATGGCGCTGGCCATCGTCACCACGCTTCTGACCCCCGGGGTGGTCAGCTATTCGATGATCATTCTGGGCGTGCTGATCGGCGGCTCCATCGGCACCGTGGTGGCCAAACGCATCCAGATGACCGCCCTGCCGCAATTGGTGGCGGCCTTTCACAGCCTGGTCGGCCTGGCCGCGGTGTTCGTCGCCGCCGCCGCCTTCGGCAATCCCGAGGCCTATCACATCGGCGTGCCCGGCCATATCCACGGCGGCTCGCTGGTCGAGATGAGCATCGGGCTGGCCATCGGGGCCATCACCTTCACCGGCTCGCTGGTGGCCTTCGCCAAGCTGCAGGGGCTGGTGTCGGGCAATCCGCTGGTCTTTCCGCTGCAGCATCCCTTGAACGCGGGGCTGGGCATCGCCCTGGTCGTTCTGGTCGGGGTGTTCGTGGCTTCCGAATCCTCGACGGCCTTCATCCTGATCACCGTCGTGGCGCTGGCCCTGGGCTTCCTGCTGATCCTGCCGATCGGCGGGGCCGACATGCCGGTGGTCGTCTCGATGCTCAACAGCTATTCGGGCTGGGCGGCGGCCGGCATCGGCTTCACCCTGCAAAATCCCCTGCTGATCGTCACCGGGGCCCTGGTGGGGTCGTCCGGCGCGATCCTTTCCTACATCATGTGCAAGGGGATGAACCGTTCGATCTTCAACGTCATCCTCGGCGGCTTCGGCGGCGAGGGCGTGGCCGGCGGCGGTCCGGC